>JAZQEH010000010.1:0-32610 GCA_045538895.1 Eubacteriales bacterium | reverse complement strand
TGTCGTGCTTGCCACGACTGGGGGATACGTTCCAAAACCATTGTAAACACTGCTTTTTACGTATCCCTCCACCGCTAACGCGGTCCCCCTCCCTTTAGGCAAGGGAGGCAATATAAACAACAATTTACATGTTTTATTCATTTCTCACAAAAAATCATTGTTAAAATTTCGACATTTTTCAGAAAAAAATCACGGAAACTATAGATTTTTTTGAAAAAGTATAGTATAATGTTTTTGTATGCGGGGTAGTACGCTTTTTTCGTGTTGCCTTTAGCATTATGTACGGATTAAATAAAATGAAATATATTTATTTAATGAATTTACAGGAGGTAGGTTCGAACTATGAAAAAGCAATTGACTCAGGTCGAATTTCGTGGCACAAAAGAGCAGGAAGCAAAGCTCCTCGAAATCATCGACGCTCACAAGAATGAGAGAGGTGCAATGATGCCTATTCTTCAGCAGGCTCAGGATGTCTACGGATATCTTCCCGTAGAGGTTATGCAGATTATTGCAAAACACACCGGCAAGCCCGTTGAGGAAATCTTCGGTATCGCAACATTCTACTCTCAGTTTGCTCTCAACCCCAAGGGTGAGGTTGCAGTAGCAGTATGTCTTGGTACAGCTTGCTACGTTAAGGGCAGCGGCGATATTTACGAAAAGTTTGGTGAACTTCTCGGTCTTGTAGGCGGCGGCGCATCCCCCGACGGCAAGTGGTCGCTTGAGGCTACCCGTTGCATCGGTGCATGCGGTCTTGCTCCCGTTTTGACCGTTAACGGTAATGTTTACGGCAGACTTACAACAAAAGACGTTCAGGGCATTATCGACGAGTACAAATAATTCTTTATGAAAGAGTTATCGCTGAATATTCTCGATATCACTCAGAACTCCATTACGGCACGTGCGAAGAACATTCTCATTTCACTTATTGAAAATGATGACGGTTGGCTTACGCTTACCATCACAGACGATGGGTGCGGAATGAGCGAAGAAACTCTGCGTACGGTAATGGATCCGTTTTATACAACACGTACCACAAGAAAGGTTGGTATGGGAATACCGCTTCTAAAACTCGCATGCGAGCAGACGGGCGGTGTGCTTAACATCACTTCAAAGGATGAAAAGACATATCCCGAGGAGCACGGAACGACCGTGCAAGCAACCTTTGACACAAAGCATATAGACATGACGCCGGTTGGTGACATGATTTCTACTATAGAGGTGCTTCTGCAAGGACACCCGGAAGTTGATTATATGTTTATACATAAGACTCCTCTCTTTAGCGTAGAGATGGACACAAGAGAGCTTCGTGCGGTGCTTGGCGATATATCGCTCGGCGAGCCGGAGATTCTTCAGTGGGTACGTGGATTTTTAAGTGAACAATATGATTTATCTGAATAATTTTGGAGGTGTAAACCATGAAATCTTTAGCAGAACTTGCAGCAATTAAAGCAAAAATGCAGGATAAGGTTGCTATGCGTGCCGGTAGCGGTGACATAAGAGTAGTTGTTGGTATGGCTACTTGCGGTATCGCAGCAGGTGCACGCCCCGTTCTCTCCGCTTTCGTTGAGGCGGTTAACGAGGCAGGTCTTTCCGACAAGGTTACCGTTACACAGACCGGCTGTATCGGTATTTGTCAGTACGAGCCCGTTGTAGAAGTTTTCGAAGACGGCAAGGAAAAGGTTACATACGTTAAGATGGATGCTGACAAGGCAAAGCGCGTTGTTGAAGAGCACATCAAGGGCGGCAAGATTGTAACCGATTACGTTATCGGTAATAAATAATTAAACGGAGGAAATAAAATGATTCGCACACATGTATTGATTTGCGGCGGTACCGGTTGTACTTCCTCCGGAAGTCTGGCTCTTAAAGAGACTCTTGAAAAAGAACTCGTAGCAAAGGGCCTCACCGAAGAAGTAAAAATCGTTATCACAGGTTGTTTCGGTCTTTGTGCTCTCGGTCCGGTTATGATCGTATATCCCGACGGCACATTCTACAGCATGGTTAAGCCCGAGGATATTCCCGAGATCGTTGACGAGCACCTTCTCAAGGGCCGTCCCGTAGCTCGCCTTGAGTATCACGAGGCAGGCGAGAAGGAAGCGGTTTCTTCTCTCGCAGAAACCAAGTTCTATTCCAAGCAGAAGCGTGTTGCTCTTCGTAACTGCGGTGTTATCAACCCTGAGAATATCGAAGAGTATATTGCAAGAGACGGTTACGCAGCACTTGGTAAGGCTCTCACAGAGATGACTCCCGAGGGCGTTATCCAGACCGTTCTTGACTCCGGTCTCCGTGGTCGTGGCGGCGGCGGATTCCCCACCGGTAGAAAGTGGGATCTCGCTCGTAAGCTCGTTCAGGGCGGACAGAAGTACGTTGCATGTAACGCAGACGAGGGTGACCCCGGTGCGTTCATGGACCGTTCCATCCTTGAGGGTGACCCCCACGCACTTATCGAGGCTATGGCTATCGCAGGCTATGCTATCGGTGCTACCGAGGGTTATGTATATGTTCGTGCAGAGTATCCTATCGCTGTTCAGCGTCTTCAGATCGCTATTGATCAGGCTCGTGAATACGGCCTCCTCGGTAAGGATATCTTCGGCACTGGTTTTGAATTCGATATGTTCATCCGTCTTGGTGCGGGTGCATTCGTATGCGGTGAAGAAACCGCTCTTATGACTTCTATCGAGGGTAACCGTGGTGAGCCCCGTCCCCGTCCTCCGTTCCCTGCAGAAAAGGGTCTTTTCGGCAAGCCTACCGTTCTTAACAACGTAGAAACCTACGCAAACATTCCTCAGATCATCCTTAACGGTGCTGATTGGTTTGCTTCTATGGGTACTGAAAAATCCAAGGGTACTAAGGTATTCGCTCTCGGCGGTAAGATTACCAATACCGGTCTTGTAGAAATTCCTATGGGCACCACTCTCCGCGAAGTTATCGAGGAGATCGGTGGCGGTATTCCTAACGGTAAGAAGTTCAAGGCAGCACAGACCGGTGGTCCTTCCGGCGGATGTATCCCTGCTCACCTTATTGATACTCCTATCGACTACGATAACCTTATCGCTCTCGGCTCCATGATGGGCTCCGGCGGACTTATCGTTATGGACGAGGATAACTGTATGGTTGACATCGCAAGATTCTTCCTCGACTTCACCGTTGATGAGTCCTGCGGTAAGTGTACACCTTGCCGTATAGGTACCAAGCGTATGCTTGAGATTCTTGACAAGATTATCGCAGGTAAGGGCGAACTTGAAGATATCGACAGACTTGAAGAGCTTGCACAGTACATCAAGGCAGGTTCTCTCTGCGGTCTCGGACAGACTGCTCCTAACCCTGTTCTTTCCACTCTCCAGTACTTCCGCGACGAGTACATTGCACACGTTGTGGACAAGAAGTGTCCCGCAGGCGTATGTAAGAGCCTTCTCAGCTTCACTATCGATCAGGATAAGTGTATCGGCTGCGGTCTCTGTGCTAAGAACTGTCCTGTTAACGCTATTACCAGAACTGACTACATCGCTCCCGGCCACAAGCTTGCATCCTTCTCTATTGATGCAGACAAGTGCGTAAAGTGCGGCGTATGTATGGGTAACTGTAAGTTCAAGGCTATTGAGAAGAAATAAGTGAAAGGAGAAAGAGAAATAATGGAAACTGTAAACATTAAAATTAACGGCAGAGACTATACAGTTGAAAAGGGCTTGACCGTTCTTGAAGCTTGTCGTGTTGCCGGCATTGATATTCCTACACTTTGCTATCTCAAGGACATTAACGAAATCGGCGCATGCCGTCTTTGCCTTGTTGAGGTAAAGGGTGCAAGAGGTCTTGTTACCGCTTGTGTATACCCTGTAAACGAGGGTATGGAAATCACCACCAACTCCAAGAAGATTCGTGATTCCAGAAAGATGAACCTCGAGCTTCTTCTTTCCAATCATAAGAAGGACTGTCTCTCCTGCGTACGTAGCACTACTTGTGAGCTTCAGAAGCTCTGCAACGAGTACGGTGTTGACGAGCATCATTTTGGCGGCGAGAGAACCGAGTATCCTATTGACTACTCTTCTGTTTCTATCATTCGTGATAACAACAAGTGTATCCTTTGCCGTCGTTGCGTAGCTGCATGTAAGACCATGCAGGGCATCGGCGTAATCGGTGCAAATGACCGTGGCTTTGATACCTCTATCGGTTCTGCTTTCGGTCTTAACCTCGCAGATACTTCTTGTATCAACTGCGGTCAGTGTGTAGTTGCATGTCCCGTAGGTGCACTTTATGAAAGAGATGATACCGCAAAGGTATTTGAGGCTATTTCTAACCCCGATATGCACGTTGCAATCTGTGCTGCACCTTCTGTTCGTGCGCAGATCGGCGAGTGCTTCGGTTATGAGCCCGGCACCGACACCGAAGGTCAGATGGTTGCTGCTATGAAGCGTCTTGGCTTTGACGGTGTTTATGATATGAACCTCACTGCTGACCTTACCATTATGGAAGAAGCTACCGAGTTCCTCGGCAGAGTTAAGAATGGCGGTGCACTCCCCATGATTACCTCCTGTTCTCCCGGTTGGATCAAGTACTGTGAGCATTACTTCCCTGAAATGACCGAGAACCTTTCTACATGTAAGTCTCCTCAGCAGATGTTCGGTGCAACCTACAAGACTTACTATGCACAGAAGATGGGTCTTGATCCCAAGAATATCTTCTTTGTATCTGTAATTCCTTGTACTGCAAAGAAGTTCGAGGTTGGCCGTCCTGACCAGTCTGCTGCAGGCGTTCCGGACGTTGATGTTGCTATCACAACAAGAGAACTTGCAAAGATGATTGAGGTTGCCGGCATTGACTTCCGTAGCCTTGCTGATGAAAAGTTCGACGTTCCGTTCGATATCGGTTCCGGTGCAGGTGCAATCTTCGGTGCTACCGGTGGTGTTATGGAGGCTGCTCTCCGTACTGCTGCTGAAGTTATCGAGGGCAAGCCTCTCGAAAAGCTTGAGTTTGAGGACGTTCGTGGTACTGCAGGTATCAAGCGTGCAACCTACAAGCTCGGCGGCATGGAACTCAAGGTTGCTGTAGTCAGCGGCACTGCTAACGCAAAGGAACTTCTTACCAGAGTTCAGAACGGTGAAGAGGAAGTACACTTCATCGAAGTTATGGCTTGTCCCGGCGGTTGCGTAAACGGCGGCGGTCAGCCTTATCAGCCTGCAAAGGTTCGCAACAATGTTGACCTTCGTGCAAAGAGAGCATCTGTTCTCTATACTGCTGATAAGAACATGGATCTCAGAAAGTCCCACGAGAACAGTGCGGTTAAGAAGCTTTACGAAGAATTCTTCGGCGAGCCCAATAGCCACAAGGCACATGAGATTCTCCACACTTCCTACGTTAAGCGTGGTCTTTAATTAAAAAGTTTTAACAGGCACTGCGAAAGCAGTGCCTGTTTTTCATTATATTAATGTAGATAGGAATTTTACAAAAAATACGGAAAAACTCCTTCATATATGATATAATATAAATATAACATAAGTGGAGGTTCGCGCATGAGTTACAGAATTCTTGAATATGATGAATATTTAAAACCATTTGAATCGGATATAGAGCTTCGAGTTGCAAATTTTAATCGCAAGAAAAAAGAACTTCTCGGCAAGGGAACCTCTCTTTCGGAATTTGCTAACGCACACGAATATTTTGGTTTCCACAAGGATAAAGACGGTTGGTACTACCGTGAGTGGGCACCCGGTGCCGATGCGGTTTATATCATGGGTGAGATGAACGGTTGGAATCCTACTGAACTCAAACTCACGAATATAGGTAACGGTGTACACGAGATTTTCCTTACGGGCAAAAACTCTCTTTATGGCGGTTGCAAGGTAAAAACCGTTGTAGAAAAAGACGGTGCATTGCTTGAAAGAATCCCGCTTTATGCACGCAGGGTAGTGCAGGATCCTACAACACGTGTATGGTCTTGCGAAATCGTAGACGAAAAGCCATATAAATGGAAGAAAAAGACCTTTAAACCGTCGAAAAACCTCTATATCTATGAGTGCCACATCGGTATGGCACAGGAAGAAGAAAAGGTTGGCACATATAAGGAGTTTACCGAAAAGATTCTCCCACGTATAAAGGGGCTTGGATATAACGCTATTCAGATAATGGCGATAATGGAGCATCCGTATTACGGTTCGTTCGGATATCAGGTTTCGTCTTTCTTTGCGGCATCGTCAAGGTTCGGCATGCCTGCGGATTTAAAAGAACTTATTGATACCGCACACGAAATGGGTATTGCGGTGCTGCTTGACGTTATACATTCCCATGCGGTAAGGAATACTGCCGAGGGCATAAATCAGTTTGACGGTACGGATTATCAGTTTTTCCATGTTGGCCCGCGCGGCGACCATCCTGCCTGGGGAACAAGACTTTTTAACTATAACAAAAACGAGGTTATACACTTCCTGCTTTCAAATCTCAAATTCTGGATGAATGAGTATCATTTTGACGGATTCCGTTTTGACGGTGTTACCTCAATGATATACCATGACCACGGACTCGGCACCGCATTTACCGATTATTCAAAGTATTTTTCGCTTAACACCGAAACCGAGGCTATTACCTATCTTCAGCTTGCTAACGAGCTAATTCGTGAGGTTAACCCCAATGCGGTTACTATTGCCGAGGATATGTCGGGCATGCCCGGCATGTGTCTGCCTATTGAGGATGGCGGAATTGGCTTTGATTACCGTCTTTCGATGGGTGTACCCGATATGTGGATAAAACTGCTTAAGACAACAAGTGACGAGAATTGGAACATGTGGCAGATCTGGCATGAGCTTTCAAGCCACCGCCCAATGGAAAAGACTATCGGCTATGCCGAGTCACATGACCAGGCGCTTGTTGGCGATAAAACGATTATTTTCTGGCTTTGCGACAGTGCAATGTATACGCATATGTCAAAACTCAGCGATGCAAGTGCCGTTGTTGACCGTGGTATAGCACTTCACAAAATGATACGTCTTATCACAATGTCGCTCACCGGTGAGGGATATCTCAATTTCATGGGCAATGAGTTCGGTCACCCCGAGTGGATAGACTTCCCACGTGAGGGCAACGGATGGAGTCATTATTATTGCCGCCGCCAGTGGCATCTTGCCGATGATAAGCTGCTTAAATATGAGTGGCTTGAGGAGTTTGACAAGGCGATGATTGCATTCTCCAAGGAAACGAAGATATTTAATAAGGATGCAAAACCGTTGTTTATTGATGAGCATGCACAGGTGCTTGTATATGAGCGAAACGGTGCGGTTTTCGCATTCAATTTCAGCCCGTACAATTCTTATGACGGTTATTTTATAAATACTCCCTCAAAGGGCGAGTATGTTCCCGTACTTTCAACCGATGACGAAGCGTTTGGCGGCTTTGACCGTATTGCAACCGAAATCACATATACGGCAGAAAAGGTTGATAAAAAGAAATACGGCTTTAAGATGTATCTCCCGTCCCGCACCGCAGTTTGCCTTGTAAAGAAGAAGTAAATAATGATTGTATTAATAAGCCTTCCTCAGACGAGGAAGGTGGCGCCGCAAGGCGACGGAAGGAGGGAACATTTCTAATTGTTACTTTTTTCCCTCCCTCAGTCAGCGTTCCGCTGACAGCTCCCTCGTCCGAGGGAGCCTTTGTTACTCACATTAACTTTAATTTACCGCTCAAGGAGGCATTATGAAAAAACTTATATTAGTTCTTGTGCTTGTTATGCTTTTAGCATCGTGTGAGGTTACAGTAGAAGAAAGCACTACGCAAACCACAACCGTGGCTGAAACGACTATGGAAACAACCTCCGGAATAAGCGACGATATTATCTCGGATATGCCTGTCGAACATGTGCATATTCCGATGTATGACGGAATTTCGTATCATTCATATCGCTATAACGACAGATACGTTGTGTTTATCAGATACTCAACCGGCGTAACAAACACCGGACACTATGAAAACATATCTGTCTTAGACCTTGAAAAGTGCGAGTTTATTTATGATTCGGCGGTAGATTTAGAACATGATTATTTGACCACAGGTTATGTGGATGGCAACTATGCATTGATTTCAAATGATTATGCTATTGTCATTGCCGAAAAAAACGGTGCGTTTTCTCATACGGTAACCGCACGTGACGTGTATACATATGAATATGCAACGTCCCCGGATGGCAAATATGCCGCATACCGAACCTTTGACGGCGAAGGTAACGGTACTGTTAATGTAAAATATCCCGACGGAAGCGTTAAGCAGGTTTTATCCGACGACAGAAGCGGCAGTCTTGGCTCACACCGTGGCTACGGTCCATGCGAATTCATTGACAATACCCGATTCGTTTATTGGATTTCGGGATACGAATGGATGGCAGGCTATGGAATATACAACGTAGAAACCGGCGAGAAAACCGAGGTGCTTGAGGGACAGTATCCGTACCCATTCTTTGATGGTGGGTTCTTTACTACCGTTGAAAAGGACTATATTGACTGGGAAATATATAAGCACGATTTAAGCGGCAACGGCACTTTAATTGCTTCCCGTGAGGAAGTAGACGGAGCGTTTACGTTAAAGAGCGATTGCTACTATATGTTTGACGGTTCTTTATGGCTTGAATTTCCGGGTAACGCAGAATATCCATTGTACAGCTTGAATACAGAAGTTACCATTTACAGTGCGGATTTTGAAAAAGAACTCGGTAAAATAGTTTATCCACACCGTTTTGACGGCAGTATGTTTGTATATGGTGAAAAAATCGTAGTAGTACAGCCGGGATATACCGAGCTTTCTACCGAAGAAAGCAAAGAACGTGCCGCAAAACTGCTTGCAGAGCAAATCATAAATCATGTTATTCCATACGATTTTGAGATGTGGGATTATGCCTACAGTGGTCACGAACTCTTTTATTTCCTTGTGTCACTTTGCATGTATGACGATAATGCCGAGCATCCGTATAACGATATGGTATCGCTTTCCGAGGACGGAATGTTCTATGAGATTTCGCCCGAAGATGCAGATTATATAAATTTGCACACATTCAGAATCAGCGATTGGAAATCCTCTGAGCATTATAAAGAATTGCTTGACACAAATCTCGGACTCCTTCGCGTACCTAATGGCATTGGTATCCGCCGTTCTTCATATGCATGTGTCGATACAAATACACGCACGGAAAACGGACAGATTATTGTTGAGTTTAATCTCATGGACGGCTATAGCGGTTTTGAGGATGAGAGTCACGAAGACTATGGCAGATTCTATTTCACCTTTTCCGCAGATGATCTGATATTGCTTGACTTTGACCGTGTAACAAAGCCAACCAAAGACACCCCTTATGTAATCTCCGAAAGAGGAAACTGGGGAAGCGTTGTCAAATATGAGTTTACTTCAGACGGTGGAATGGTTGTAAAGTACAATAATAACACCGAGGAATATTACAACAGCGAAGGACTCCATTATAAATCCATGACGTATGATGAAAACGGCAAGTTTACATCAAAACGTTTTTATACCTATGATGAAAACGGGCTGATTGCCAAGGTCGAGGATTATAATGCGGACGGAGAGCTGACTTCTAAAAAGACGTATATTGACGGCAAGCCGTTGTATTTTGAAAGCAGCAACTATTATAAATCGTTGGGATTTGACGATAGTTACAGTGAAAAATGGGAATATAACGAGCAAGGACTTCTTATAAGAAGCTCGTTTTTTACAACTGCAGAGGTAAGGTATACCGAGGGCGTCACCGAATATACCTATGACGAACAAGGACGCCTTATACGTGAATACGAAGTAAATAACGAGGGCGATTTCGGACAGGAGTATACCTATGACGAAAACGGCAATATGATATTGACAAAGCGTATCAGCTATGGTCGGGTCTTTGACTATATTATTTGCACCTATTATCCTGATGGAACGCTTAAAACAAAGCAGGTGCTCCCCGACGGTTACTCTTACGAAATACATCTTTACGAGTATCTGCCAAACGGAACGCTTTGGCGTGTATCGGAGATATGGAATCCCGATATCGAGGCGGCTGGCGAGTATGAAACTGTTGACACCTACCTGTTCTACGATGACGGCAGAATAAAAGGTGCTACCGTTGAAAAGTATGACCTTGCCACGGGTAAGTATATAAAGGAGCATGAAGCATCTGTAAGCTACAGTACAGACGGACGTGTACGCACCGACACACATTATCATATTGACGAAAACGGTGAGATGGCATTTGCTTGCGAGATTTTGCTTGTATACGATGAGGAAGGTAAACTTGTGTCATGCGAAACTGTGCGTGGTGAAAGAAAACTTTCATATCCTTTTGGAAACAATGAAAACTTCTTCTATTATCCTATGCACTATTCTTATGACGAATACGGCAGAGTAGTTTACGCAACCCGTGACGGTATGATGGCAGAAAGCTATGAATATATGGATTGCACTCCCGAGCAGTATGAGCTATACCAAAAGGTAGTTGGTGAAAATGGCTGACGAAAGAAGAGTAATAACCAAAGAAAGCGTAAAAACTGAAATGCTTGGTGAACTTACGTTTCCAATTATAACAAACGTCGTAGGAACCTTATTTGCTTGCGGATTCTTGGCACTGTCTTTATTAATAATTCGAGGATACTCTGACATTTATATTCCAAAATTTGCAGTTGCACTGGCGTCGCTTCCTGTTTTAGCGGCTATTCTGCTCTTTTTTGATGTTGCTTTAGACTGGTATGCAGTAATCGAAATTGTGTATATTGCGAAGAAAGGCATCTTTGAAATTGTAGAGGACAAACTCGATAGAATGGCAGAACATGAGCTTTGGGAAAGCGATTATTTTATAGAAAGACTTCGCAACAGATTGCGTGGTCGCTTCAGGCAAAGGTACGAAAACGTATTCTATTTTTCAAAGCATGGCAGAGTTCCGGGCTACAGCGAGTTTTCAATGAACGGTGATACTTTTTATCTTGTAATAATACCAAGCAAAAGCAATAAAGTTGTACGTACATACCCCGCAAAACTTTATCGCTACGAAAAGTAACAAAAAGGACAAGTTTCATATCGAAACTTGTCCTTTTTCTCTATTTACTTGCTTTTTGGAGCAAATCCTGCTTGATGTTCCAGAGCTTTTGCGAAAGGTCAACGTAGTAGTTGTGCGGATTCTGGAATCGCTTTACCTCGTCCCAGAGCGTGTCAACTTCTTTCAGGCAATACTCTCTGATTTCTTCGGTTGACGGGGAAGTGTAAACACATTCGCCGTTTATAAAAATCGGCACCTGAAGTTCACGAACCGTAAAATCGATAATTGTCTTACGCTTCCAGGTATGCTCGGGGTCGAAAAGTTCAAGCGGAGCATTTTCGTCAATAACCTCATCATAAAGTGCAATGTAATCGGCAATCGCCTTGCCGTTTTCCTTATCATAAAGGCGGTACACCTTTTTATAATGAGGATTTGTAATTTTAGCGGCATTCTCGCTGATTTTGATTTTGGGAACTATCTCGCCGTCCGGCATCTCTCTTGCACAAAGCTTGTACACACCGCCGAAAACGGGGGTACTCTTTGAAGTAATCAAACGCTCACCGACACCGAAAGAGTCAATTTCAGCACCCTGACGGATAAGCGCAAGTATAATCTCCTCGTCAAGTGAGTTCGAAGCAACTATTTTGCACTCGGTAAGGCCTGCCTCATCAAGCATCTTGCGTGCTTTTTTGGAAATGTAGGCAATATCGCCCGAGTCAAGTCGGATTGCACATTTAGTGATTCCCTTGGGGAGAAGAACCTCTTTGAACACCTTGATTGCATTAGGCACACCGCTTTTCAGCGTGTTGTAGGTGTCAACAAGCAGAGTAGCGTTGGTAGGATAGGTTTCGCAATAGGTTTTGAAGGCTTCGTATTCGCTGTCAAACATCTGCACCCATGAATGTGCCATTGTGCCTGTTGCCGGAACACCGAAATCACGGTCGGAGATGGTGCATGCGGTGGCATTTACACCGCCGATATAAGCGGCTCTTGCGCCGAGATAGGCACCGTCGGCACCTTGCGCACGGCGTGAGCCGAACTCTGCAACCGCTCTGCCTTTTGATGCACGGACAATGCGGTTAGCCTTTGTAGCGATGAGCGATTGATGGTTGATTGCAAGCAACAAATACGTTTCTATGAACTGCGCCTCTGCCGCAGGGGCACGCACGGTTACAATGGGTTCACCTGGGAAAATCGGTGTGCCCTCGGGAACTGCATAGATGTCACCTGTGAACTTGAAGGTCTTCAAACTTTCAAGAAATGCTTCATCAAATACGTTTTTAGAGCGTAAGTATTCGATGTCCTCATCGGTAAATTTAAGATTCTTGATGTATTCGATGAACTGTTCAAGTCCTGCACAAATGGCAAAACCGCCGCCATCGGGTACATCACGGAAAAACATGTCAAAATAGGTTATGCTGTCAGCCATGCCTGCTTTGAAATAGCCGTTTGCCATTGTCAACTCATAGTAGTCGCAAAGCATGGTGAAATTCTGTCTTTTGCTTTCGCTCATTTTTTCTCCTTAAAGTAATTCGATAATTCTGAACGTATCGGGTTCAAGCATGATTTCGCCCTCGCCCTTGTCACCGCTTATCAAATCATGCCACTTGCCGTTAACGCTATACTTGACAGGGAAGGAAACACGTGAAGCAACGGTGAGTAGCTTTTCTTTTTCGTTTTCACGCACAAATGCAAACAGACCGCCGTCATGTGTGAGGACTTTGAAATAGCCGCCTGCATAAACGCTGTGTTCTTTTCTGATTTTACCAAGAGCCTTGTAGTGCTCGGTAAGCTCCTTGCACTCTCTGCCCCATGGGAACGGCATACGGCAGAATGGGTCACGGTAGCCCTCTATGCCGGCTTCGTCACCGTAAAAAACTGACGGAAAGCCGTAGAGCGTATACTGAATTGCACTTGCCATCTTAAGCATTGCTATGCCACGTGCTCTTTCATCATCACTCATACGTAAGGTGGAAAGTTCGGTGTTTGAAAGTCCCTCGGCACTTCTGCCTGCAAGGACCGTGAGTATACGTTCGGTATCATGTGTGCCGAGCAGATTCATAAGACAGTCGCAAACTGCTTTAGGATAGCAAGAGTAGATTTCTGTTACTGTGTTGTAAAGAATATTGCAGTTACCGCTTTTAACGTAATCTATAATTCCGTTCTTTGTAGGATAGTTCATTACGCTGTCAAGCTGCTTGCCGCGCAAATAGCGACGGCGTGTGCCGTAGGCAACCTTTTCTGCGGCATTTTCCCAAACCTCACCGATTATAAGTGCATCCGGGTTTGCCTTTTTTACAACGTCACGGAGCGAGTCTAAAAACACATCCGAAAGCTCATCGGCAACGTCGAGTCGCCATCCTCCGATACCCTCGTTTATGTAATGCTCGCAAACGCCGTCTTTGCCGACAAAGTAGTTGCGGCATTCACGGGAAGAATGATTGAGTCTTGGCAGAATATCGATACCCCACCAGCATTCGTACTTTGATGGAAAACGCAAAAAGTGGTACCAATCCGAATACGGCGAATTTTCGCTCTGGTATGCACCCACTCCCTCATAATTGCCATAGCGGTTGAAATAAAGGCTGTTGTCACCGGTATGGTTGAATACACCGTCAAGGATAACCTTGATTCCACGCTTGTTACATTCTTTAATGAGTGCGTCAAACGCCTCTTTACCGCCGAACATCTCGTCTATCTCAAGATAGTTTCCGGTATCGTACTTGTGGTTTGAATAAGCCTTGAAAATCGGACTTAAGTACAGACAGTTTACAGAAAGGCTTTCAAGATAATCAAGCTTTTCTATAACACCCCACAGACTACCGCCGAAGAACTGATTGTTTTTAAGCGGTGCACCCGGATACGGTGCGTATTCGGGAATGCCGGTGTCCCAATCCTCACGCATGATAGCATCATCACGCACCGGTAGTTTTTTATCACTCTTTGCAAAGCGGTCAACAAAAACATGGTACATTGTGGTACCGTAGTAGCTTTCGGGAGTTTTGAAACCCTTCTCATAGACAAGCAGAATAAAACGTCTTGCGGGATGCTCCGAAAGATGAAAGTCTACGTTATTAATGCTTGAAGTGTACAGTGTTCTTCCGTTATGCGCAAAGCGGAACTCATAGTAAAAAAGACCGTCTTGTTCGCTTTCACAAAGCTTTTCAAGGTCGAGCGTAAAGGTGAAGACGTCATCGTCACCGCTTAACCCCTCATAAAACGGGAGTAAAGACCTATCTCTGTGGCCGTCACGGCAGATTATCATAGACGGGTCCACAAGCTCAAGAGAGCGTGGAATTTTCATAGTTATTTTCGGTTTAACGTTTGCGGCAAACGAACTGCTGAAAGTGCAGTCTTTTCCGTCCACTGTCTTGATAATGGTAACCTGCTGCATAAAATCCTCGTCGTATAAATGTATTTTATGCGTGCCGTATACACGGCACGCATAATGATGGATATATTAACTTATTTGCCCTTTTTAACCATTCTCTGGATGTTCCAGATACGCTGTGCATATTCATCAATGCTACGGTCAGCAGCAAATTCGCCCGCACCTGCGATGTTGTTAACGGACATCTTGTTCCAGAGCTTCTGGTTGGGATAAATGGAGATTGCACGGTCATGCTCAGCCTTGTATGACTCAAAGTCGGCAAGACACATATAGGGGTCTGCAACTCCGCCGGCAGAGGTGAGATAGTTTGCGATATCCGCAAAGCTTTCGCCTGCAAAGCCAACACGCAAACGGTCAATAGTTCTGCGGAGAGCCATGCTTGTGTGGTAGTAGTCGATAGCGTGGTAGCCCTTGTTCCAGAGGTCGTCAACGCCCTCACAGTCAAGACCGAAGATAAACATATTATCCTCGCCTGCTTGCTCACGCATTTCGATATTAGCACCGTCAAGGGTACCGATGGTAAGCGCACCGTTGATCATAAGCTTCATGCAGCCGGTACCGCTTGCTTCCTTACCTGCAAGAGAAATCTGTTCGCTGATTTCTGCAGAGGGAATGAGCGCTTCAGCCATGCTTACGCTGTAGTTTTCAAGGAATACAACACGGAGCTTTTCACGGATAATAGGATCTGCCTCGATTTCCTTTGAAATATAGCAAATCAGTTTGATGATCTGCTTTGCCATCATATAACCGGGAGCCGCCTTTGCACCGAACAGATACGTCTGAGGAACGATATCGAGGTTAGGATTTTCTTTAAGGTCGAGGTAGGTGTTGATGATGTTCAAAGCGTTAAGAAGCTGACGCTTGTATTCGTGCAAACGCTTGATCTGTACGTCGAAAATTGAATCGGGATTGATAATCTGGCCTGTTGCCGACTTGAGTTTGTTTGCAAAGGCAACCTTGTTGTCATGCTTGATTTCACCAAGACGGGTAAGCACAGACTCATCCTTTTCAAACTTGCGGAACTCGCCGAGTGCTCTTGGATTCTTCTTGTAGTCTTCACCGATACACTCATCAATAAGGGCTGTGAGCTTGGGGTTGGAATAACAGAGCCAGCGGCGGTGAGCAATACCGTTTGTTACGTTGGTGAAGCGTTCGGGATAAATGCGGTAGAAATCCTTGAATACAGAGTTTACAAGGATTTCGGAGTGAATCTTGGAAACACCGTTGATATGGTGAGAACCGATAACAGCGAGGTTAGCCATTCTTACTCTGCCGTTTGCAAGAATTGCAAGACCGGAAATCTTATCCCAGTTTGCAGGGAGCTTTTCCCACGCTTCCTTACAGAAACGCTCGTTGATTTCCTTGATGATCATGTGCATGCGGGGAAGAGTAAGGCCGAAGAGCTGTTCATCCCATGTTTCAAGAGCTTCGGGGAGAACGGTATGGTTGGTGTAAGAAACAGTGCGTGTAACGATATCCCAAGCCTTATCCCAGCTGAAACGGTGGTCATCCACAAGGATACGCATAAGTTCGGGGATGCAGAGTGCAGGGTGAGTATCGTTGATATGAATTGCAACCTTGTCGGGGAGGTTTTCAAGTGTGCCATAAACCGCCATGTGGTCACGGAGAATGCTCTGTACAGAAGCACTTACAAGGAAATACTGCTGCTTAAGACGGAGAAGCTTACCTTCGATGTGGTTGTCGGAGGGGTAGAGAACCTTGGAAATAGTTTCAGCCTTTGTGCTTTCCTCAAGAGCCTGAGCATACTGACCCTGAGTAAAGAGTGACATGTTGAAGTTGGTGATGTCACGAGCCTTCCAAAGACGAAGTCTGCCGACACCTTCACTGTTAGCACCCGAAATCATCATATCGTAAGGAACCGCTTCGATTTCTTCGCAGTTTTCATAGCCGATTTCGCAAACGTCGCCAACCCATTTTTCTATGATCTGACCGCCAAAGCGAACGTGGAATGTACGGTCGGTACGGGGCACCAGCCACACATCGCCACCGGGAAGCCATACGTCGGGAAGCTCGATCTGCAAGCCGTCAATAATCTTCTGTTTAAACAAACCGTATTCATAGCAAATAGAGAATCCTGTTGCAGGGTAGTCAAGAGAAGCGAGCGAGTCCATAAAGCAAGCAGCAAGACGGCCAAGACCGCCGTTGCCAAGACCTGCATCAGGCTCAAGTTCATAAAGGCTTTCAATGTCAAAGCCGAACTTTTTGAGTGCGCCCTTGTATGCATCTACAAGACCGAGATTGTGGAGGTTGGTTTTAAGAGAACGGCCGAGGAGAAACTCCATGCACATGTAGTACACACGCTTGCCCTCTGCCTTGTTTACTTTTTCTTTAAAGGTATTGCGCTTTTCAGCGAGAATGTCCTTAACAGTCATCGCTGTAGCTTTGTACATCTGCTCAGCAGATGCATTTTCAGGGGTGCAACCGAAATAGCGAGAGAGTTTGACCTCAAGCTTTTCGGCTACTGCTTTCACTTCTGTGGAATTGCTTTTCATTTCTTGGTATACTCCTTAAGATTTATATATGCGGAAAAAAGAATTTGTCATGTTAGATTTTTAACATAATATATCTATTTTAACAGAATATATTTAGTTGTCAAGACAAAATCCCAAGTTAGCCGACAAATCCCAACACGGTTTTACTAAAAACGTACTCGGATTTATCGGCTACAAATGCGGTGTAAGCGTTTTATGCTTACACCGCACTGTATCCGTTTTTTAGAACAGTTCGTCGTACATTTGCAAATACTTCTCTGCGGATGCACCCCAGGAGAAGTCGGTTTTCATAATCTTGGCTACAAGCTTCTTGCGTTTTGCCTTGTCACGCCAAAGCTCAATAGCCGCATTTGTGCGTTCTTCAAGCTCGCCGAAATAGTAGTTTGCAAAGGTAAAGCCATTGCCGAAGATTTCATCACCTTCTTCATAATAAGGCTTTATCGAGTCATAAAGACCGCCGGTTTCACGGACAACGGGAATAGCACCATATCTTGAAGCAATCATCTGCGAAAGTCCGCAAGGCTCGCTCTTGGAGGGCATGAGGAAGATGTCGCAGGCTGCGTAAATCTTCTTTGAGGTGTCACGGTTGTAGAGGATGAGCGCACGCATCTTGTCGGGGTGACGCTCCTCAAGAGATTTCATAAAGTCCTCGTATACCTCGTCACCCATGCCGAGAACTACAAGCTGAATGTCATCTTCAAGCAAGCGGTCGGCAATCGGTGTGAACAGGTCAAGTCCCTTGTGGGAAACAAGACGGGATATAAGAGCAACCATTGGAACATCGTCACGAACGGGAAGACCGAGTTCTTTCTGAAGTGCTTTTTTGTTTGCAGTCTTCTTTGATAGTGCCTTTGATGTAAAGTTGGATGCAATCACAGGGTCTGTTTCGGGATTGTACAAATCATAGTCGATACCGTTGAGAATACCACGCACCTTCAGATGCTCCTTGATAAGCTGATAGTGCAGACCGTGAGCATACGTGGGATCCATAATTTCGGTAGCATACTTCGGGCTTACGGTAGAAACAAGGTCGCAAGCCTCAATAGCTGCTTTCATAAGGTTAATGCAGCCATCATAGCACATAAGACCGAGATGCTCGTTGCCAAGACCGAATGTATTTCCGAGAATATAGGGGTCATATTTGCCCTGATACTCTATATTATGGATTGTAAATACACTTCTTACACGGTCATATCGCCAATCGTGGCGGTATTTTACCTTGAGGTAGATAACGGCAAGGGCTGCCTGCCAGTCATGTGCGTGAAGCACGTCGGGAACAAAGTCGATATAGGGAAGACAACTTAACACCGCCTCGCAGAAATAAGCATAGCGTTCTGCATCATCATAGTGACCGTAAAGCTTGCCGTCCCTGCCAAAGTATTGCTCGTTGTCAACGAAATAATAAGTTACGCCCTTGTATTCAAGCTTGCGTATGCCAACGTAAAGCTGACGCCAGCTGAGATAAACCGTACTTTCATATACGGTTTCCATCTGTGAGCGGTAATCGTCGGAAACTGCCTTGTAAAGAGGCATAATAACACGAACGTCAACGTTCTCGCCGCCTGCTTTCTGAATCTCACAGGGGAGTGAACCCATTACGTCGCCAAGACCGCCCGTGGCAGCAAACGGAAGTGCTTCAGCACCTACAAAAAGTATTTTTCTCATATAATAACTCCTTTATCAATGAAGAAAGGAAGAGTTTCGTGTCCGGAGAGTTTTCTGCCGTCACGGATAACGGTGTTCTTGTCAGCGATAACGCAGTTGAGAACAACGTCTTTTCCGATTATAGAGTCCTGCATAACGATGGAGTTTTTGATAACGGTTCCTCGTGCTACCGTAACGCCACGGAAAATAATGGAGTTTTCAACAGTACCCTCGATTACGCAACCGTCAGCGATAAGTGAGTTTGATACCATAGCGCCTGCACGGTATTTTGTAGGAGCAGAGCTGCGTACCTTTGTGTAAACGGGATGATAGGGAGTTTCAAAAAGTTCTGCACGGACTTCCGCTTTAAGCAAATCCATATTCGCTTCAAAGAACGAAGCAAGCGAATTAACCGTAGCCGTATAACCGTCGAAATTGTAAATGTAGTATTCGGAATGCATGATATTCTTTGCAATGATATCGTGGTAAAAGCTCTTGTAGCCGTGCGCCATTGCATCACGGATGATGTTGAGCAGATACAGACGCTTCATTACAAAAATATTCATTGAAACGTTGTGATATCCGTCATCTGCTGCGGTATGCTCCGAAATATCTTCGATTTTGCCGAGCATATCTGCATCGATGAGAATTTCCTTGCCGATACCGTCGTCGCAAACCTTTTTACGGTGAGTAACAATGGTGATGTCGGCACGTGACTCAATGTGGCGGTCTAAAAGCTTCTGATAGTCGATGGTGCAGACACGGTCACAGTCGGTCATGACAACGTATTCTTCTTTTGAACGCTCGATAAAGTTGAGCGCACCTTTGAGAAGTTCAAGACGTGCAGTGTGAAGCGATTCACTCTTGGAGGCGTCGTATGCCGTGATAAAGGGAGGGAGCAGCTTGATACCGCCGCTACGGCGTGCGAGGTCCCAGTCCTTACCGGTGCCGATATGGTCCATAAGCGATTGGTAGTTGTAGTTGGTGATAACGCCAACCTTGGTTATGTCGGAGTTAACCATGTTGGAAAGCTCAAAGTCGATCATGCGATATCTGCCGCCGAAGGGAATGGAGGCGATAGCACGGCGGCGTGTAAGCTCGGGTACTACGTAGTCATGTATGTTAGAAAAAATCAATCCAATAGCATTCATCGTTGTTTCCTCCTTATTCTTGAATCATGGCACCGGCTTCAACGGTTTCGCCTGCTGCAACCTTAATGCCATTGCCGATAACGGCGATGCCCTTTGCAGTTTCTTTGGATTCGCCAACGTGAGCGCCTTCACCGATGGTGATGTTTTCATCAAGGATGGAGTAGTCAACTGTTGCGTCTTTACCGATGTAGGTATCGGACATGATAACGCTGTCCTTTACAATAGCACCTGCCTCAACAGTAACACCGCTTGAAAGAACAGAGTTGATAACGGTGCCGTGAATCTTACAACCGTCGGTGATGATGGAGTTGAGAATCATTGCACCCTTGCCTACAAACTGCGGAGGACTTACAGAAGAACGTGAGTAGATCTTTCCGTCGGACTCATCGTTCATTGAAAATTCCGGATTGTCGCCGAGGAGGTCCATGTTTGCCTGCCAGAGGCTGTCAATGGTTCCAACATCTTTCCAATATCCCTCAAACGGGAATGCAAACATTCTTTCACCCGCAGCGAGCATGTTGGGGATGATGTTTTTACCGAAGTCGTTGGATGAATTCTCGTCTGCTTCATCGGCAATAAGATACTGCTCAAGAGCTTTTTTGTTGAAGATGTAAATACCCATTGAAGCCTTGGTTGAGTCGGGTTCTTTGGGCTTTTCGGTAAACTTGTAGATCTGACCGTCGTCATGAGTTGTCAGAATACCGAAGCGGCTTGCTTCTTCAATCGGTACTTCGAGCACGGCTATAGTGCAGGTCGCATCCTTCTTCTTGTGATAGCGGAGCATAGCATCATAGTCCATACGGTAGATGTGGTCGCCCGAAAGGATGATAACATATTCAGGGTCAAACTGATTGATAAAGGCGAGGTTCTGGTAAATTGCGTTTGCAGTACCTTTGTACCAGTCAGCCTTTTTCTGTCCCTGATAAGGGGGAAGAATCTTTACACCGCCGTATGTACGGTCGAGATCCCAGGGCAGACCGTTACCTACGTAGTCGTTGAGTACAAGGGGCTGATACTGCGTAAGCACGCCGACAGTATCAATGCCTGAATTTATGCAGTTTGAAAGGGGAAAGTCTATAATGCGGTACTTACCGCCAAAGGTTACCGCCGGCTTTGCGGTGGATTTGGTTAGTGCGTACAAGCGAGAGCCTTGACCGCCAGCAAGCAGCATGGCGACACATTCTTTTCTCTTCTGATTCATAATCCTTACCTCCACGTTTTTTATATAATAATATTTTTTTGAATATGGTGCCGAAATTATTCAACCTGTCCGATATGAACGGATTTAAGCGCTTTGGTTAAAGTATTTGCCATTTCTTTCCTTGTGCAGTTTGGACGAAGCTCAAAAACCTTGTTTTCAAGCATTACAAAGCCTTTTTTAGCAACGTTTTCGGTTGGGGTAAAAGCAAATCCTTCTCCCTCTGCGTAAAAACCGACAAGCAAACCGAGATTTTTGATTGCTTCATTGTAAGAGCGAGCCTTTAGATAGGTCTGTATGCTCGGCGGCATGTCATCTCTTGCATCCTCACTGTCGCATTTGTCGAAGAGTCGGTTAACAAAGTCGCAAAGCATTTCATCCGAATATCCTGGCATCAGCAAAAACAGCCTGTCAATCGGGCGCTTGCCGTACTTCTCCGAAGGGCCGAAAGGAGCACCGTACAAGGCCTTGTTCTTGTCGATGTAGATATTGATTATCTTATAGTCCTGTGCCATGTTTTTCTCCTTAATATTATATTAACATATCTATTATAACATAAAATAGAATAAAATGTTGCAATTTTTAAAAATAATTTATCTTCGGTTTGTTTTTATGTATTAATGCAGTGAAAAGGGCATTTTTTGTGTGTTTTAACTGCCATGCCAAGGAAAGTATAAACTAAACAAAAAGCAGAAAAAGGTTGATTTTTGAAAAAAGTATGATACAATGGTCAATGGCATACCTGCCCAAATACAGTATAAAAAGGGAAATGGACGATATGTTTGAGAAGATTATTAACACAATTTACAATGCACTAAGCGGACCGATTTTCAGCGTTTCGGTCGGCAATACCACACTTGAACTTTCGGTGCTGGTAATTTTGCTCATTTTTATGGGACTTTGGTTCACTGTGGGACTTAAGTTTTTCCCGATACGTCTTTTGCCTGAAATGATAAGAGTTGTCGGCAGCAAGCAAAAGAAGAATGACAAGCAGGCACTCTCCGGTTGGCAGGCACTTATCGTTTCAACCGCGACCCGTGTCGGCATGGGCAATCTTGCCGGTGTTGTTGCAGCTATTTCGCTTGGTGGTGCAGGCGCAGTATTCTGGATGTGGGTTACAGCACTTGTAGGCTCATCGTCATCTTTTGTTGAATCTGTTCTTGCACAGAAATACAAGAGAGAAGATCCGCTTTACGGTGGCTATAAGGGCGGCCCTGCGTATTATATACATGCACTTGCCGAAAGAGTTGCACAGAAAAAGCTTAAGTATTCAATTATAGCTGTTCTTTTCGCAGTTTCCGGACTCATTTGCTGGAGTGGTATCAGCCAGGTTGTAGGCAATTCCGTAACCGAGGCATTCTACAATGCATTCAAGATTGAGCCTATTTATACAATCGTTGTTCTTGTTGCACTGTCTGCGGTTATCGTTCTTCGCAAGAAAGCAACCGTTAAGGTGCTTGATATTATAGTACCCATTATGGCTGCTTGCTATTTCGTTATTACTGTTTTTATTCTTGTTAAGAATTTGGCATATGTACCCGGTGTGTTCGGCAGAATCTTTTCAGAAGCACTCGGTTTCCGTGAGTTCGCAGGAGGTACCCTCGGTACAGTAATTATGATGGGCGTTCAGCGCGGACTCTTCTCGAATGAAGCAGGCTCCGGCTCTGCACCTTGTGCAGCGGCTACTGCCGAAACCGATGATCCTGCAAAGATCGGTCTTACACAGTCACTCGGCGTATACATTGATACCATTATTATCTGTAGCTGCACCGCATTTATCGTGCTTCTGGTACCCGAAAACATTACTGCAGGACTCAGTGGTATGACTCTTCTTTATAACGTTATGGTATACCATCTCGGAACATTCGGAGGTATATTTATTGCAATCACGCTTTGGCTTTTTGCATTTTCAACGTTTATCGGCGTGCTTTTCTATGCCCGTTCAAACGTATCCTACCTCTTTGGCGACAGAATGATTCCGCAGACCGTATTCAAGATTTTTGCACTTGTAATGCTTTTTGTCGGCGGTCTTGCATCCTACACACTTGTCTGGACAATCGGTGATATCGGTATTGCACTTATGACAATTTTCAATGCTATGGCACTTTTCCCGATGTTCGGCGAAGCAAGAGAAATGCTTAAGAGTTATGAGAGCAAACGCAAATTGAATAAGAAATAAAATCAAGTGAAGATTTTGTCATTAATAACAAAATCTTCACTTTTTTGTGTAAAAAAACAGTTTTTTATTTTTTAACCTTGAAAAAACTGCACACAATGCTATAATATTCTATGAATATTCTTAATTATTTCAGGAGGAAACTATGCGTAAACTTTCGTTGATTCTATCTGTACTTATGCTTGCTTCTTGCTTCAGTTTTTCCGCTTTCGCGGCAGAAAATACCGAAACCATGCGTTGGGATGATGTTATCAGCACAAACGGCGGCGGATACCCCCGTATGGCAGAACGCAAAGACGGGACTTTGATTCTTACAACAGGTTCGGGTGCTAATTTGCACAGCACCGACAGAGGGGCAACATGGGTAAAGCAGAGTAAAAGTGCGGTTGCAAATGCTTCTACAAGTGCTACCATCACCAAAGACGGTGAAACTTACACCTTTACAACCGCAGCTTCCGGTGACACTACTTCTCCCAGTATTACCCGTGCAAATCTTCAGCCGTTCGTTGTGAGTGACGGTACAGTGCTTCTCGGCTACCGTTTCCATTCAAGTACGTCAGAGTCAAGATTTACTGCGGGTGAAGATCCTTTCTATACCTCTATCCGTGTTATGTCTTCGAGCGACGGCGGTAAAACATTTGATAATGAAGTAGTTCTTGTTGAAGACGTTTGCCTTACCGGCTCTAACGGCTTCTGGGAACCTTTCTTCGTTCAGGTTGACGATGACACAGTTCTTTGCTACTATGCAGATGACCTTAATGTATATAAAACCGCACAGCAGAGAATTGCTTATGTAGAATACGACGTTTCAAGCAAAACGTGGAATCTTGAGCCCCAAGTCGCTATTTATCGTGGCGGCGAAAACGGCATCAGCACACGTGACGGTATGCCCATGGTAACCGAGCTTATCGACGGCACGTTTGCAATGGTTGTTGAGGTTCAGGACTTTGCAAGCTGGATGAAGGTTAATACAACTAATAACTTCCTGTTCCCGACATACACAAATTCTACTTTTGTAGTCGGTATTTCCCGTTCTGTTGACGGCAGAACCTGGACCACCCCTACTCCTGTTTTCGGTCCTACTGACCTTACCGCAGGTAATCTTTGTGCGGCACCGTCTATCGCTACACTTCCCGACGGTAGAATTATCGTTACCTGCCAGACCGAGGAAGGTTATACCGGCAGCTACGGTACTGCTCACGAAAGCAGCACACGTGTAATGGCTGCTGCAATTTCCGATGCTCCCGTTACAAACACCTCTACTCTTACTGCCATTAACCCGAAGAGCCCCAAGGCTGACGGTGCGGCAGTAGGCTTTACAAGACTTGAGGGTGTTCTCTCTTTTGAAGAGAATCAGAACTGTATCTGGAATGCTGCTTTCAATTCCGGAAATGACGTTTATATTTTCGGCGGTGCGGCTACCAACACATCCAGCGGCACAACCACAAACGGTAAGACTCTCATCTGGCACCTCAACGCTTTTGTAAATGAAAATGAAGCGGCAAGCCATGACGATGTTACCGCTCGTGCAGGCGACAATGTTCTTGCAACCGTTTACGGCACTTCTGAAAACGGCACGGTAACCCTCGGTGTTCCTGTAGGTGCTGCAGAAAATGACGTTCACGTATATCGCATGGATGGCGGCGTGTACCTCACCGAAATGGATATTACAGTTGCAAACGGTGATATTACATTTGCTGATAGCACAGAGCGTGGATATTATGCAGTTTCCGATACAGAGCTTGTTACCTACGGCGATGCGAACGCAGATGGCGGCATTTCTCTTAAGGACGTTATCCGTATTATCAAACAGTCTGTTTCCGAGGTAGACGGAACCGATGTTGCGGCATGTGACCTTGACGGAAGCCTTACCGTTGACATTACGGACGTAATGGCTGTAATCAGAATATTACTTAAATAATCAAAAAATGCAAACCGCAAGGTTTGCATTTTTTATGTTTTAATCTTTACTTTTTTCGCAAAATAAACTATACTTAAATTAATATATTAATTCAGGAGTATGATTTATGTCGATAATTAATTTTCCTTTTGGAAAGACAACGGTTTCATATGATTTTGACGATTCCAGACTTAAAAGTGTGCTTACTTCGTCGCTTCATTCCTATAAGGCTAAGGACACCGAGGAGAATCTTGTAAAGGCTGCAATGGAAAATCCTTACGGCACAGACCGCCTTTCTGCATTGGCAAAAGGCAAGAAAAAGGTTGTTATTATTGCAAGCGACCACACACGTCCTGTTCCGTCAAAGGTGATTATACCGTTTATGCTTAGCGAGATAAGAGAGGGAAATCCTGATGCGGATATCACTATTCTTATTGCAACCGGTTGCCATAGAGGTACAACACGTGATGAGCTTGTTTCAAAGTTCGGCGAAAAAATTGTAAACGAAGAAAAGATCTACGTTCACGATTGTGAGGACAAGTCGATGTATCAGAACATCGGCACACTTCCGTCAGGCGGTGAATGTATAGTGAATAAGCTTGCCACCGAGGCGGATCTGCTCGTTTCGGAGGGCTTTATCGAGCCGCATTTCTTTGCGGGTTATTCGGGCGGACGCAAGAGCGTGCTTCCCGGCATTTGCTCAAAAGAAACCGTGCTTGCAAACCATTGTGCAGAATTCATTCATAGCGAGTATGCACGCACCGGTATTATCAAAAACAACCCAATCCATATTGATATGGTGTGGGCGGCAAGACAGGCAAAGCTTGCGTATGTTGTTAACGTTGTAATCAACGAGGAGAAAAAGGTTGTATATGCCGTTGCGGGCGATGTTGAGCGTGCTCATGAAGCGGGCTGTGCATTCCTTTCGCAGTATTGCGGTGCAAAGGCAACCGAGAGCGATATAGTTATTTCGACAAACGGCGGATATCCGCTTGACCAGAACATTTATCAGTCGGTTAAGGGTATGACCGCAGCTGAAGCGGCGGTAAAGCAGGGCGGCGTAATTATTATGCTCGCAGATGCCTCCGACGGTACGGGTGGAGAAGAGTTCTATAATTGCATGAATGTTGATAAAACACCGAAAGAGATTTATGACGAGGTAATGACCAGAGGCAGAAATCAAACGGTTGGCGACCAGTGGATGACACAGATCTTGTCACGCATACTTATGCGTGCAAGCGTAATATACGTTTCAAACGCTCCCGAGGATATGGTAAAGGCATTCCACCTCATTCCTGCAAAAACGCTTGAAGAAGCTATGCAAAAGGCAGAAGAAATCCTCGGTAAGAATGCAACAGTCACCGCAATCCCCGATGGCGTTTCGGTAATGGTAACAAAGTAAAAACAAGGGGAATGACGAAGGTGTTCTTTCTTAAAAAGAAAGAACCAAAGAAAAACTGTAAAATATTTAATAAGTAGTTGTGGCTACAGACAATATTTTTTACAAAAAGGTTTGGAGGTGTCGGAACCTTCCCGGGGCAGGTTCTGACAATTATTTCCGTAACTGTTAATACATTTCAAAAGGATATACACATGAAAATCATAGTAGCAACAGATTCATTTAAAGGAACAATAAGTGCAAGCGAGGCGACAGAGATTATCGCCGATGCACTTTCCGAAAGGCTCCCCACATCACAGGTTATAAAAATGCCCATTGCTGACGGCGGCGAGGGCAGTACCGACTGTTTTGTTGACGCACTTGGCGGAGGGTATGTTGTAACAACCGTAAAAAACTGTTTTTTCGAGGACGTTCAGGTCAAAATCGGTATAGTGGAGGGCGGCGAAACCGCCATTGTAGAAATGGCACAGGCAGCAGGACTTCATTTTGCCGAGGGACGCAAAAATCCGCTTCTCACTACAACCTACGGTGTCGGACAGATGATAAGCGTTGCGGCAGGACTTGGCGTAAAACGTATTCTGCTTTGCCTTGGCGGAAGTGCGACTAACGACCTTGGCTGCGGTGCTGCTGCGGCACTCGGTGTACGTTTCCTTGATGCAAACGGAGAGGACACTCTGCCTCTAGGCGGCACTTTAGATGAGGTCGCAAGTATCGACACTTCGCTTGTGCCGCAGAATATACGTGACATTGAGTTTATTTGCCTTTGCGATGTAAAATCAACTCTCACCGGCGAAAGCGGAGCCGCTAAAATGTTTGCACCTCAAAAGGGAGCAAGTGCGGCGGCAGTTGAACTGCTCGAGGCGAATGCACTTCATATGCAGGAACTTATAAAAAATGACCTTGGTATAGATGTTTCAACCCTGGAGGGCGGCGGAGCAGCTGGAGGATTTGGTGCAGGTGCGGTTGCATTCCTCTCGGCTTCCATACGTGGCGGCATTGATGAGATACTTTCACGCATTGGCTTTGAGAATGCACTGAGCGAAGCAGATGCGGTTATCACAGGCGAGGGAAGAGCTGATGAACAAAGTTCAAAGGGCAAGGCGGTAAGCGGTGTAATAAATATCGCTAAACGTAACGACGTTCCCGTGATTGTTGTTGCGGGTAGCGTAGGAAATGCAGATTCTCTCGGTGCAGATGCGGTTTTCTCAACAGTCAGCGACTTCTGCAGTTTTGAAGACGTCAAAGAAAAGGCAAAAGAAAACCTGAAGAAAACTGCAAGAAGCATTGCTGCGGCAATTGCCGTAGGGACAAAGAAAGTGTAAAAAATCCAATAGTTTTCTACATTGACTTTGTTTTTGTAATGTAATATCATAAATACAGTAACTAATTAAACTTTGGAGGATATATCATGAAAACTCTTTTTGGCAAAATGCCTGATGGCAGAGAAGTGTATGCTTACACTATTGCAAACGGCGATGTGAGTGCAACCGTTATCAGCTACGGTGCAACACTTCAGAAACTCGTTCACAAGGGCGATGACCTTGTTTGCGGCTATGACAGCCTTGATGAGTACAGAAAGAATGGCGGCTATCACGGTGCAATCGTCGGCAGATATGCTAACCGTATCGGCGGCGGCAAGATTACCGTTGACGGTGTTGATTATCCGATCGCACGCAATAACGGTGAGGCTCACCTCCATGGCGGCAAGGTTGGCTTTGACAAGTATGTATGGGACATCGAAGAGGGCGTATGCGATAAGTGCGGCGCTCCCAAACTTGTATGCACAATGACTTCTCCCGACGGTGACGAGGGCTATCCCGGTAACTTGAAGGTTACCGTAACATATGCAGTTGTTGATAACGCACTTCTTATCAAGTACAATGCAGTTACAGATAAGGATACTTACGTAAACCTTACCAATCACGCATATTTCAATCTTCACGGCATTGCAAACGGTGACAACCGTGACCACATGGTACGCATTAACTGTGATGAGGTTACCGATGTTGATGCAAAGACACTTCTTCCTACAGGTAAGCGTCTTGACGTAACAGGCACAGCGTTTGACTTCCGCACCGAAAAGGCTCTCGGCCGTGACCATGAGAATACCGGTCTTGGCATTGTAGGCTATGACAATAACTTTGTGCTTAACGGCAAGGAAAAGGAAACGTTCTGCGGCATTGAAATGAACGTTGCGGCTACCGTTCGCACCGAGGAGCGTACAATGACTATTCTTACCACTAAGCCCTGCATGCAGATCTATTCTGCAATCGGTCCCGGCGGCTGTCCTTTCAAGGGTGTTGCAAGAAGACAGAATATGTCCGTTGCATTTGAAACACAGTTCGAGCCCGATAGCCCGAGTAAGGGTGAAGCAAGACTCAATGTTGGTGAAGAGTATAACCACGCAACCGTTTATAAGTTTAACTAATCGAGGTAGTCATGATATTCGACAGTATTAAAAAACTTGTTACATATGCCGAGGAGAAGTTTCTTATCACTCCCGTTGACAGAGTGTGGGCAACCAACAGAATCCTCGAAGCATTGAATTTACAGGAATATATCGAACCCGAAACCGAGTACAGCGACGTTGACCTTGAGGAAACACTTGCTGAGATTCTCGATTATGCGGCAGAAAAAGGACTTATCGAGGAAAACTCGGTTGCTTACCGTGACCTTTTCGATACCAAACTCATGGGCTTACTCACTCCTGCCCCCAGAGAGGTTATCGACATGTTTACAGCCCTTTACGGCGAGTCACCTGAAGCCGCAACCGACTATTACTATAAACTTTCACGTGACACCGACTATATCCGTACATACCGTGTAAAAAAGGACTTGCGTTGGGTTTATGCAAGTGAGTTCGGCGACCTTGATATCACCGTAAACCTCTCAAAACCCGAAAAAGACCCCAAGGATATTGCGGCTGCACGTAACGCTGCAAAGAGTTCATATCCCAAGTGTGCACTCTGCCATGAGAACGAGGGATACGCAGGTCATCTTAATGCGGCAGCACGTCAGAATCACCGTACCATTCCGATTATCATTAACAATTCGCAGTGGTACATGCAGTATTCGCCGTATGTCTATTATAATGAGCATTGCATAGCGTTCAACGGTGAGCATACTCCCATGAAGATTGACCGTGCGGCGTTTGGCAAATTGCTTGACTTTGTAACTCTTTTCCCGCACTACTTCCTCGGCTCCAATGCTGACCTTCCTATCGTAGGCGGTTCAATTCTCAGCCATGACCATTTTCAGGGCGGTAAATATGAGTTTGCAATGACCAAAGCACCCATCGAAAAGCCGCTTACATTCAAAGGTTTTGAGGATGTTGAAGCAGGCATAGTTAAATGGCCGCTTTCCACAATCCGCCTTTCATCCGATGATAAGGACAGACTCGTAGAGCTTGCGGACAAGATTCTTATTGCATGGCGCGGCTACACCGATGAAAGTGCATTTGTGTTTGCCGAAACTGATGGCGAACCTCACAATACCATTACTCCCATTGCACGCCGCCGCGGAGATAAGTATGAGCTTGACCTTGTACTCCGCAATAATATTACAACAGAGGAGCATCCTTTCGGTGTTTACCATCCTCATGCCGAGCTTCACCATATCAAAAAGGAGAACATCGGACTTATTGAGGTAATGGGACTTGCAGTTCTTCCCGCAAGACTCAAGGCCGAGATGGATATGCTTAAAAAGGCAATTCTTGCAGGCGAAGACCTTTATGCTGATGAAACCTTGAACAAGCATGCAGATTGGGCAAACTCTTTTCTCGCAAAGGAAAAAGTAACTGCTGAAAATATTGATGCGGTTGTTGAAAGAGAAATCGGACGTGTATTTGCCGAAGTGTTGGTACATGCAGGTGTATATAAATGCACTGATGAGGGCAGAGAAGCGTTCATGCGTTTCGTAGACGAAGTGAATAAGTAAAAAAAATAGAGGTGCAATGCACCTCTATTTTTTTATTGAAATTATAAACTCTTCAAGTTTTTCGGGGGATATCCATATTTTCAGTAATGCGGCAAATTCTGCCGTTGTGTCAATTCCAAGTGTTTCTTTGTACTTTTTAAGACGGTACTTTATAGTATCACGTGAAAGATACAGTTTTTCACTTATTTTGCTCATTGAGTCCGAGAGAATAAGGCAGTGCAGTATTTTCAAATCCGTATCGTCGCAGGATGCAAGAAATTTTTCAAGTCTCATACACTTTGCTTGCGGTAAAACGATTTCTTTAAGCTCGTCATATGAAAACGTGCCGTATTCCGAAAACACCATTCCGCTTGGGGAACTGAGAGAGGTCGTTTCACGTGCGGAAAGTGAGCTTTTCATAACGATACGCATATATGCCATCCGTGGGTTCTTTTCTATGGCACGGTGTATTGTCGCAACCTCCTTGCCGCCGTCAATGTAATTGAATGAAAGCGAGGAGAGGGAGGGGGAGCAAAGGCTTGAAAGAATGGTGTTTGAAAAACTGAGAAGCATGATTTTCTTCTGCCACTCTTTGTCAATTCTGTCGAGAAGAAGCATAAGGCAAAAAGCAACAAAATCGTTGATGCAGATAATCGCATCAATCTTTTCATCGCATTTCAAAAGCTCCATCATGCTCGGATAAACCTTATCATCTGTGGTGAAAATCAACGGTTCATCGCAGATGAACTTTTTATACGTGTCAATACGCATGCGGTCATGGTACGAATCGGGATTTGCGTTAAAAAGAGCAATACTTTTACATCCTTTTTCACGCAGATGTGAAATTGCAAGCTCCATGTCGCCGTAAAAGTCACTCATTATATAACTGAAATTGCTTTCGGCAACGCTCACGTCATTGTGTGCAAAAATAATTCGGTGAATATTAAAGTCCTTATATCGCTCGAAAAGATATTTTCGCTGCTTTTCCGAGCCCGGAAAGAAAACGATTGATGAGGTTTCGCCCTCATATTTCTCAAGATGATCCTTAAGTTCATCCGGTGAGGAAATCGAAAAATACTTTATTCGACGCTTGGCAAATTCGCTTGTCATGCTTTGATATTTTTCCTGTGTCCACGGTGTGCTGCGTTTGTAAGGGTCATAGCATAAAAATATCGGCATGGCTTTCTCCTTTTTATAATGTTTTTTTCATAATATCATAAAAAAAAGACTTTTTCAAGTGGGTGAATTTTATGTATTTTTTTACAAAAAATCTCCCCCTTGTTAATTGTTTTTGTAGATTCTATAATATAAATGTATAAATATTTTTATTTCGGAGGATGAAATGAAAAGATTATTAACATTTTTATTATTCGTTTTGGTGTTCGCACTCACGGTTTGTGCGGCCGACACCGTTTATCTTGACGGTACCGGTGCTACAAGCGGTGCATACACCGACCTTAAGAGTGCTGTTAATGCACTCCCGAACGGCGGTACCGTAATGGTAACGGGTGATACCACCGTCGGCACTTCTAAAACGGGTGTAACGCTTGACGCAGTTGGCGGCAAGGTTACGATTACCTCGAACAACGGTTCGAAGTTTATTTTTGCCCGTTCGCTTACTATTAACAGCGAAGTAGAATTCAAAAATATTAACTTCCACTCTACCGCTACTGCAAGCGGCAACATCATTTGCCGCGGCAATAAGTTTACCGTTGGCGAGGGCGTTAATGTTACCGTTGCAAGCGGTGCATGGTATCCCGCTATCTTTGGTGGTACTACCGCGGCGGTTTCTTATGACACTCACCTTGTGATCCGCAGCGGTACATGGCGTGCTATTTACGGCGGTAATTACAGCGGTACGTTCAGCGGTAATTCCACCGTGGAGATTTCCGGTGCGGTTTCTAACGGATCACTCTCCGCAAGAAACTATTCGGGTACTTTCAGCGGCACATCTACGCTTATTCTTGATTTGCGTAACAACAAGTCCGTTACTGCCAGCACCTACAAAGAAACACCTACAACAATTCTTGTTGATGACGGCTACGAAGCTGTTTTGAACGGCACTACGTATTCACAGGTTAAGATTCAAACCGAGGTGGCTCCCACCACCGTTTATGTAGACGGTACGGGCAAGACAGAGGGTGCATACACATCTTTTGCAGATGCGTTTAATGCGCTTTCTTCGGAGGGTGGTACCGTTATCCTCACAGGCGACACTCAACTTGGTACTACAACAAGCGGTGTTACCTTGGGTAACTACAAAGAGTTTAACGGCAAGATTACCATTACAAGTGAAAACGGTGCAAGACTTATCTTTGCAC
>JAZQEH010000009.1:0-2711 GCA_045538895.1 Eubacteriales bacterium | reverse complement strand
ATTAAACCAATATATATTTTTCTCTTATTCATCTTATTTCTCCTTATCACGCTTCAAGAAGAAATTGAGCGTAGCGTTAATCAGCATAATAAACAGGAACAGCACAAGGGCAATGGAAAACAAAGCGTTTCTCTGTAAGCTACCGGGGCTTGAATATGCCATTTCGCTTGCAACGGCTGTTGTAAGGAAACGAACACTCTCAAAGAGCGAGGGCATATTTGCCACGTTACCTGCAACCATCATAACCGCCATTGCTTCACCGATGGCACGACCGACACCGAGCACCACAGCGGCGGCAATACCGCTTTTTGCGGCAGGGACAGACACCTTGAAAAAGGTTTCGGTAGGTGTTGCGCCGAGAGCCAAAGAAGCATCTTCATATTCCTTTGGTACAGCATCCAACGCCGTGATAGACACTTTTATGATGTTCGGCAGTATCATAATGGCAAGCACGATAATTGCCGCAAGTAGGCTTGCTCCGTCCGGCACATTGAAAATCTCACGGATCGCCGGTACAAGCACAAGCATACCAACAAGACCGTATACAACCGATGGAATACCCGCAAGCAAGTTTACAGCGGCTTCAATAACGGCTCTAACCCTTTTATTTGCTACTTTGGAAAGATACACAGCGGTAAAGAATCCGATCGGCACACCAATTAGTATTGCGCCTGCCGTTCCGTACACGCTTGTCAGTATAAACGGCAGTATTCCGTATTTTGGCTCGGCGGCGGTGGATGCCCATTCTTTTCCGAAAAGGAAATTGAAAAGTCCGATTTCCCGAATTGCAGGAATACCCGATATAATCAGATATACCGTTATGAGCAGAACACAACCTACGGTTATTAAGCCGAGTATGAGAAAAATGCCGTGTACGATATTCTCAAATAATCTGTTTTTCTTCATAGTTCAACCTCAATGGGAATAAGCGGCGGTGCGAAAACACCGTCGCTTAGAGTCCTTAGTTAGCAGGAACGACACCTGCGCCGCTGATGATCTCGTTTGCTGCTTCGGAAGTAATGTAATCAAAGAACTTTTGAGCACTCTCGGAGAGAGTTGCATCCTTTTTAGTTACGAGAACGAAGGGGCGCTGTACCACATAACTGCCGTCCTTAATAGTTTCTTCGCTCGGTGCAACACCGTCAACGGTAAGAGCCTTTACGGTATCCTTAACAGAAGCGAGAGAAGCATAGCCGATTGCACCGGGGTTGCTTGCAACGGTGGTAATAACGTCACCGGTAGAGGTCAGTTCCTGACGGTATTTGCATTTATCCTCAGTATCGGTAATGGACTCAAAGCCATCTCTTGTACCGCTGCCTGCTTCACGACCGATGAGCACGATCTCAGCATCGTTGCCGCTGACTTCTTTCCAATTCCTAATTTCGCCGGTGTATATCTTTGCGATGGTTTCAACGTCGAGATCAGAAACGGGGTTGTTAGGATTTACAATAATTGCGATGCCGTCATAGGCTAAGATTGTACCTTCAAGTCCGTTTGCCTTTTCCTCATCCTTGAGGTTGCGACTTGCAAGACCGATGTCGCATCTGCCTTCCTGAACAGCCTGAATGCCTGCACCGGAGCCGGTAGCGTTGTAGGTTACGGTAATACCCGTGTCAGATTCAAAGGCTTCGCCCAAAGCACCGATAACCTTGTTCATAGAGGTAGAGCCGTCTGTTGCAACTGCTTCCTTGTTGCCACCACAACCGGTAAGCGCACATACGATAAGCATTGCTACTGTGAGTAAACTAATAATCTTTTTCATTTTCAAAATCTCCTTTTGATTTATTATTGGCTTTTTATTTGTCGATTCTCTCGACTACGGTTATATTTTACCTGTCTGCTGTAAAATCCGTAACCAAATCGGTGTAAAATCGGAGTAAAAGAAAATCGCCGCCTCACGTGGAAGCGGCGATATGATTATTAGTTCCTCACATCAAGGTAACTTATACAAAAGAAAGATACTTTTTGGTATATTCCGTGTATTTTTCTCTGTAGAACTCATTGTCGCTTCTGAGCAATTTCAAGGACTCGTGCAGATTCATATTCTGCTCTTTGGTATCCATAACGCAACCTGCAATATTGGAGCAATGGTCAGAAACTCTTTCCATATTGGTAATAAGGTCGCTCCAAACAAAGCCTGCCTCAATACCGCACTCGCCCATACGCAAGCGGTCGATATGACGGGTACGGAGAAGCTCTTTCATTCTGTCAATGACCTGTTCAAGAGGTTCTACAAGATTAGCTTGTTCAGCGTTATTTTCTATAAATGCACCATACGATAGCATTACAATTTCAGTAGTTGCCGCACACAGTGAATCCATTTCTGCTTTTGCGCCCTCGGAGAACACGATGCCTTTTTCACGCATTTCTTCTGCGGATTCAAGAATGTTTACAGCGTGATCGGATATGCGTTCAAAGTCGCCGATTGCTTTCAGTAGCATCGATGCCATTGCACCTTCGGTTTCATTCAGTTGCCGCATACTCAGCTTAACGAGATAGCTGCCGATAATATCTTCAAAGTGGTCTGTTTTATCTTCCGCTTCACGAATAGCTTCTGCTTTGGCTTTGTCATAAGTGCCAAGACATTCCACGCTGCTTTTCAAAGCATCGGTAGCGATCTTCGCCATATCGCAAGTGAGGTTGTGCGCACACTCTAAGGCGATTGCGGGGGTTGAGAGAAGTCTGTCATCAAGTTCGGAAACTTTTTCGGG
>JAZQEH010000008.1:0-10502 GCA_045538895.1 Eubacteriales bacterium | reverse complement strand
TTGTAAGACCTGTAGCAGAAGCTGCAACTACTAAGTTCACCACCAACTACAACTACTCTCTTGAAGCAGCAATCAAGATGAACTACGTAGCAACCAAGTCTGCACTTTCCAAGTACAGTGCAGTATACGGTGAAGTAACCGTAGCAAACGTTGAGGCTCCCAGAACCTACACCGTAACACTTGGTCAGTACAACTCAACTTATGACATGGTTAACCTCCCGTTGCTTGCAGCAAAGGAAATCGGTGACGAAGTTTATGCAAGAATCTACGTAATCGATGCAAACGGAAACGTATTCTACGTAGAAAAAGAAGTTGGTGTAACCACATACGTTAAGACCATGTGGAACAACAAGAACACCAAGGATGCAGACAGATTGCTTTATGCAGCAATGCTTAACTATGGTACAGCAGCACAGGCATACTTCAACTACCGCACAGATGCTCCTGCGAATGCAACTCTTGCAGATGCAAGCATCAACAGAAGCGATCTTATCAAGGTTGGTCTTGATAGCACAGAAACCACCACAGGCTTCCGTGATACTGTAACTGTTACAAAGACAAGAAGTGCAGGAACCGGTCTCGTAAAGACCAACACTGCAAACCTTACTTGTGTAGACGCAGTATCTCTTAACATGGCTGCAATCCTTTCAAGCTCCAGCGGACTTACCTTCGAAACCGAAAAGGTAGACGGCAAGACTGTATATCATCTTAAGGGCGTAACTCTTGTAGGTGAATACGTAGGTGAAAGCGATGGCGTGACATATCCTATCGTAATCAATTCTGAGGATCCCGAATGGAATGCACAGAACAAGACTACACACGTTATCTCTGTAAACACCATGGCTGCAAAGAATATGAGAAGCTCGATTTCTTACAGACTTTACAGCGGTTACGGCACCGATGCACAGAAGGAACTCACAGACGGTCCTATCACCATCGGTATCGAAGAGTACACCAATGCTATTCTTGGCAACACATCCCAGTCTGACACATTGAAGGCACTTGCACTTTCAATTCTCGACTATGCAGATGCTGCAGACGCTAAGTTCGGCAACTAATTCCTAAATCAAAAAAATCTCCCTTCGGGGAGATTTTTTTGTAAAAACTGTTGACAAATCTGTAAATATATTGTATATTATTTGTAGATGTACTTTAGATGCTTAGACATGGAGGTATTCGTATAATGTATTTCGCACCTAAGGCTGAAATGCTCGATCTCGAACTCGTAAACGTTGTTCTTACTTCTGAGGAAGTTCTTGAATGCGCAGGCGACAACGAAACCGCATTTGCTTAATTGAGAAAATTTAATAACATAAGGCGAAGTTTTACTTCGCCTTATGTTATATTTGGAGATAATAACTATGAAAAAGAATTATGTATTTTTATTGTTAATCGCTATTCTTTCTGCTTTTGTAATTATAGTTGCAACTGCAACTTCTTTTGTTGACGTTCCCGAAGATGCATATTATGCAGAAGCCGCTGAACGCATGGCTGAAAAGGGGATTCTTTCCGGCTACGGCGACGGTTATTTTTATGGCAACGACCTCCTTACCCGTGCCCAGTTTGCCGCACTTGCGTGTAAGATTCTCGGCAAGGTAAATGAAGCGACAGCTCTTGTCGGCGAAACTGTTTTTGCAGACGTTCCCGAAACACATTGGTCCACCGGTTATGTTAACTATGCGGTTGCAAACAAGATAATCAACGGTGACGGCGACGGAAACTTCCGTCCTGATGACTCTGTAAAGTATGAAGAAGCTCTCAAGGTAATCGTTTGCATTATTGAACCTGATAATAACATAACTATTGATCCGTCTGACTGGTCCAAGAACTTTATAAGCGAGGCGAAAAAGCTTGGCCTTACAGATAACCTTGTGGGTGAAAAGGGCGAGTTTATTAAGCGTAGCGATATTGCAGTTCTTGCCGATAATGCGGTTACTGCAATTGAGAATACCGCAGAAGAAACCGAAAAGGTTTCAACCACAGTTAAACCGTCTAAGCCTACTGAACCCGTAGAAACCACCATTCCTGCGGAAACTACTGCACCTGAAGAACCTGAAACCACTACTTCTGAGGTTACAACTGCAGAGCAGTATAATCCTTTAAAACCCAGTGGCGGTAATTCTGATGATTTGGGTGAAAACACCTTAGGCCCTAACGATACACCATTTGCTGATTAAAAGGAGTAAAATCACTTACGATGATTTACAGAATTGCTGATTTTAATTTTGAGATTGAAAGCTACACCACAGGTTTTCATGACTTTTGCAAGGATTATTTGAATAATGAAGCAGACTATGTTGATTGCAAAATAACAACAACGTTGCAGGATTTGATTGATGAGGGAAATTTAAATCTGAAAGAGAGCCCTGTGCGTATTTCAAAAAAGCAAGCAGACTGTGGTGCTATTCATCGTAAGATTTGTGCGTTTCTCCTTTCTCACAGAGCATTTTTGATGCATTGTGCAGTTATTGAGTATAAAGGTCGAGGATATGCCTTTACTGCTTTTAGCGGCACCGGCAAAACTACGCACGTTAACCTTTGGAAACAGAGATTTGGCGAGGACAAGGTTACTATTATCAACGGTGACAAGCCATTCTTGCGTTATATTGACGGAAAGTGGTATGCTTACGGCAGTCCGTGGAACGGCAAAGAGGGTTACGGTATTAATGGCAGAGTTGAACTTTGCGGTATTGCATTGATTAATAGATCGCAAACCAATTCTATAGTTAAACTTAATACAGATGAAGCATTGCCGTATGTTATGTCCCAGGTGATGGTTACTGACTCGGCTAACCTTCCCAATCAGCTTGAACTTCTTGATTTGCTTTTGGAGAACGTTCCTTTTTATAAACTTAATTGCAACATGGACCTCGAGGCGGCAGAAGTTGCTTATAGAGGTATGAGTGGAGAGAATATATGAAAACCGTACAGCCACAAACTAAAATTGTATCCGGTATTCTCGGAGACCAAGAGGTTTCTTGGGAGACCGAATACCGTCCTATCAGATTTCTTGTTTTAAACAAGATTGATAGCGATTTTGTTGTCTATAATGCACTGACGTGTGAAATGGTTGTTGTGTCTGCCGAAGAATATGCTATTTTGAACAGTGAAAGTGTTTACGCATCGGAAGTATCAGAGGAACTTATTAAAAAGTGGTATTTAGTTCCTAAAGAGCATGATGATGTGAAACTGGTCGATGAGATTCGCGCCTTTATAAAGGTTCTTCCTTCTTCTGAAGATGCATGCGGTTATGTTGTTTTTCCTACAAGTGATTGTAATGCACGCTGTTTCTATTGTTTTGAACTCGGTTGCTCAAAAAAATCTATGGATGAAAAAACTGCACATGAAACAGCAGAGTTTATTCTTCGGACATGCAATATGGAAAAAACGATAGATCTCCGTTGGTTTGGCGGCGAGCCTACGTATAATCAGAGTGCGATAGATATAATTTGTAATGATTTATGTAAGGCTGGAGTGAAATATACTTCTAAAATGGTTACGAACGGATATCTGTTTGATCAGAAAACTGTTGAAAAAGCTGTTAATTTATGGCATCTGAAAAAGGTACAAATAACACTTGACGGTACTGAAGAAGTATATAATCAAACAAAAGCATATATATATCAGGACGATAAAAGCCCCTTTATTACGGTAACAGATAATATTGAACGACTGCTTCGTGCTAATATAACTGTTAATGTCCGCATGAACATGTTAAGCTATAATGAAGAAGATCTATATAAGCTTGTTGATTTTGTTTATGAAAGATATAAAGGGTTCCCTAATATTTGGGTTTATCCGGCACGTCTGTTTCCTACGAAAGAAGAGTATAGTAAAGAAGGGGAAATGGAACGGCGTATAGAAGAACTTGACAGGTATTTTCTTCTTGAAAAGCATTGTAAAGACAGAGGATTAATGCCTGCTGAAAAACTTAAAACAACACTTATTAAGAGTGGTTGCATGGCTCAGAATGATAGCGCATATGTAATCTTGCCTGACGGACATCTTGCTCTTTGCGAGCATTTTATTGACAGTGAGTTTGTCGGAAGTATAAAAGACGGTATTACTGATCACCAAAAGGCAAATGAATATAAGAAGATAGTATATTCAAAAGAATTATGCCATGACTGCAAGGTTTATCCGTTTTGCATGGTTTCGCAAAAATGCCCCAATCATTTTTACGGCTGCGACATTGTATACCGTAAATTTGTAGAACATATTGCTGACGATTCTTTGGAATTTACATATAGAGAACTTGTGAAAAAAGAGAGCTGAGGCTCTCTTTTTTATAGAGTAATATGGTAAATCACATTACTATGTTATATACAAAATATAATTATCTATGAAATGAAAGGCGAAATATGGAAAAGGCGGTTAATAAAAAGAATACAAAAAACGCATTTCTCTGTTTCCTGCAAGGGGTATTGCTTGGTGGTAGTGGCATTTTGCCGGGTGTGAGCGGCGGTGTCCTTTGCGTTATATTCGGTATATACAAACCTCTTATGGAATTGCTTGCGTCGCCGTTTAAAAAGATAAAAGAGCATTGGAAGCTCCTGCTTCCTGTAGGGCTTGGCGCACTCGCAGGCTTTGTGCTTATCGTAAATGTGCTTGGCTCTGTTATGGAGAACTATAAAAGCCTTGCGGAATGCGTTTTCGTCGGACTTATTATAGGTACGCTCCCCGCACTTGTCCGCAGTGCAGGCAAAGAAAAACGCACAGTTGGTTCGTACGTAGCGTTTTTTGTTAGTTTTACTGTTTTGTTTTTGCTGCTGATGTATTTTAAGCATTTTTCTTCGTTTGAAGTTGTTGCGTCTTTTGGGTGGTATGTAGTTACCGGTGTGGTTTTCGGTATAAGCATCGTGCTTCCCGGACTAAGTGCATATACGATTCTTGAATTTTTCGGTTTGTTTGAACCGCTCATAAACGGTGTGCGAAGCATTGATTTTTCGGTGCTTATTCCTGTCGGAATTGGCGGAGCCGTTGCTTTGATCCTTCTTTCAAAATGCATAAGCATGCTTTATGAAAAAAAGTTTTCTATAATGTCGCATATTATAATAGGCGTTGTAGTTGCTACTACTATTCCGCTTATTCCTACGTCGTTTCCGAGTATAAAATCGTTTCTGGTACAGCTTTCGCTTTTTGCCTGCGGTTTTGCTGTAGCAATGATATTTGATAAATTGGAAAAGAAAAATAGCTAAAAAAGAGCCGAAAGGCTCTTTTTTTGTTTGCTTTCGCATACAATCAAGCAAGGAGGCGATTACAGTGAGTAAAAACACACGTTTTGAGGGGGCGGTGCTGATAGTGCTTACCTTGATGCTTGTAAGCGTGTTTGTGATGTCGGTCAATATGTATGGCGGTTTGCAGGAGAATGCTGAATACGGAGCACTTGCGGTATTTTCCGAAAAAGTATGTGAATTCATTGATGAAAACGAGGCTGTGGCGGCGTTTTTTGGCTTTGAGGAGCATGAAACAGTAGAGGAGGACGTTGACCTTGTCGATGAAGCAGCAGCGTATATAGAAAGGTATAATAAGCTATATGAAGATGCTGAATAGAGCTTTGCACATTTTTATATGCACTATGCCGCCGGTACTTTTTTGCATAGCAAGCGGAGAGTTGATGCTGCCGCTTGCTATTGCGATTTTTATGCACGAAAGTGCGCATCTTGTGGCGTTGAAACTGCTTGACGGCAGAATAAAAAGCTTCGGTGCGGCTCCGTTCGGTCTTTGCATTGAGTATGACGAAAACACACTTACGGTAGGCGGTGAGGCTATCGTGAGTGTGGCAGGGTGTGCAATAAACCTTTTGTCATTCGCTCTTTCTTTTGTGACCGGCGTTTTTGTTGAGTTCGGTGCTGTCAGCCTTGCACTTGCTATGATAAATTTAATTCCCACCATGCCGCTTGACGGCGGCAGATTGATTAGCATTGCAATAACTGCGATTAAAGGTCCGGACACGGCCTACCGTTTCGGTGCGGCTATATCATATTTATTTGGATTTTTAATCTTTCTTCTTGCTTCGTATATGCTTTTAACCTCGCAATGCGGCATATATCCGTTGCTTTTTTCGGTGTATTTGTTCGGAAACAATGCAAAAATGATTGAAATGGCGGTTTTAGGAGAAAAAACGAGCATTTGAGAGTATTTGGGAGAAAAAACGAGCATTTGCGAGGATAATCGCGGTTAATAATGGCAGATTTGGGCGATTCGCGAATTTTTAAGAAAAAAAGCGTACTATTTTGCAGAAAACTATTGCAATTTGCATGTATTTTTAATATAATGAATATCAACACAAGTAGCATGGGGAAGTGCTCTCTTTTGCTACTTAATCGGTTAAAAAGGATGTGTATAAACTCTAAGAAAATGAACAAGCTTATTGAACTTGTAAACATTGCAAAATCTTATGATGATACCGCTGTGCTTAAAGGTATAAACCTTTATATCCGCGACAAAGAATTCGTTACGCTTTTAGGCCCGTCCGGTTGCGGCAAAACCACAACGCTCCGCATCATCGGCGGCTTTGAAACTCCCGATGAGGGCGATGTTTTGTTTGACGGCAAGAGAATAAACGACCTTCCGCCGTATAAGCGTACGGTAAATACGGTGTTCCAGAAGTATGCACTTTTTCCGCACCTTAACGTATATGAGAACGTTGCGTTTGCTCTACGACTTGCCAAAAAGAGCGATGAAGAGATTTCTGCAAAGGTAAAGGAAATGCTTCGCATTGTGAACCTTGAGGGATTTGAACGCCGCAATATCGAAACTCTTTCGGGCGGACAACAGCAGCGTGTTGCTATTGCACGTGCGCTTGCAAGTGAACCAAAGGTGCTTCTGCTTGACGAGCCTCTTGGTGCGCTCGACCTTAAACTTCGTAAGGACATGCAGGTTGAACTTAAGAAGATTCAGCAAAGACTCGGCATTACTTTTGTTTATGTAACACATGACCAGGAGGAAGCACTTTCTATGAGCGATACCGTTGTTGTAATGGATAACGGTGTAATTCAGCAGATTGGCACTCCTGAGGATATATATAACGAGCCTGCCAACGCTTTCGTAGCTGACTTTATCGGCGAAAGTAATATTCTTGACGGTATTATGCACGCCGATGAGCTTGTAGAGTTCGCAGGACAGACACTTCGCTGCGTTGACAAAGGCTTTGCAAAGGACGAGCCTGTTGACGTTGTAATCCGTCCCGAGGACGTTGATATGGTTGATGTTGATAGCGTACCGATTCACGGTGTTGTTGACACGGTGACATTCAAGGGCGTTCACTACGAGATAATTGTAGACGTGGATGGCTTTAAGTGGATGATTCAGACCACCGACTATGCAGAGCCCGGCAAAGTTGTCGGACTTCGCATTCTTCCTGAGGAAATTCATGTTATGAAAAAGTCGAAGTACTCCAATCTGTACGGCGACTACTCGACCTACTTTGATGAGCTTGACGAGAATGTCGAGGAGGGTACGGGGGATGCAGAATAAGCCGCTTATGGCACGTCTTATGGCGGCGCCGCATGTTCTTTGGGCAATACTCTTTATAATTGCACCGATGCTTTTCGTTTTTTACTATGCGTTTACAGATTCAAGCGGTGCGTTTACTATGAGTAATATTCTGGAGCTTTCCAGCCCCAGTTATCTCACGATTTTTGCACGCTCGGGTGCATTTGCACTTGTTGCAACCGCAATTTGCCTGCTGATAGCATATCCGCTTGCATATGCTATATCACGTGCCAATCCCAAGCGTCAGAAGATTTACATTATGCTTATCATGCTTCCGATGTGGATGAATTTTCTGATTCGTACGTATTCTATCATGGCGATAATAGAGGATACGGGATTTGTCAACAGTATTCTGACGAACCTCGGACTTAATCCCATTCACATGATAAATACTGACGGCGCGGTTATTTTCGGTATGGTGTATAACTATTTGCCGTACATGGTGCTTCCGATTCATACAGTGCTTTCAAAGCTTGATAGCCGTCAGCTTGAGGCGGCGGCAGACCTTGGATGCACACCTGTGCAGACATTTTTCAAGGTTGTAATGCCTCACTCACGTTCCGGCATTATTTCGGGCATCACCATGGTGTTTGTACCGTCTGTAAGTACGTTTTATATTTCGCAAAAACTTGGCGGAAGCAGTTTTGACCTTATCGGTGATACTATTGAACGCCAGTTCCAGACCGCATATAACTATAATCTCGGTGCGGCGATGTCGCTTGTGCTTATGATAGTTATTCTGATTTCCATGGCGATTATGAATCGTTATTCGGATGAAGAGGGGAGTGTGGTTGCATGAAAGCACTTTCAAAGGTATACACTGCACTCATATTTACTATTCTTTATGCACCGATTGCGGTTATGGTGCTGTTCTCGTTTAACTCGAGCAATTCTACGGGCGTTTTTACGGGATTTTCTACCTACTGGTATAAGGAACTGTTCAATGACCCTGCAACGCTTGAGGCGCTGAAAAACACGCTTGTGCTTGCCGTTTCATCCTCGATTATCGCAACGGTTATCGGAACGGTTGCGGCGGTGGGTATTTCAAAACTGAAAAACAAATATGCACAGAGCACGATAAATACTGTAACAAATATTCCGATGATGAATCCCGATATTGTAACCGGTATCACGATGATGCTGCTTTTCGTATTTGTAACCGCAAAACTTGGCATGTCGCAGAGCCTTAGCTTCTGGACGGTGCTTATCGCACACATTACGTTCAATCTGCCGTACGTTATTCTTTCGGTAACGCCGAAGATAAAGCAGATGGACAAGCATCTTACAGAGGCGGCAATGGACCTTGGATGTACGCCTTTTCAGGCTTTCTGCAAGGTTGAATTGCCTGCTATTATTCCCGGTATCATTTCCGGATTTATAATGGCGTTTACTCTTTCTCTTGACGATTTCGTTATCAGTTATTTTACTACGGGCAATGGCTTTGAAACTCTGCCTATACGTATTTATTCGATGACGAAGAAGCGTGTTACTCCTGACATGTACGCACTTTCAACTCTTATCTTTATCGCTGTGCTTGTGTTGCTTATTCTTTCAAATCTGGCACAGGGTGACGGTACAAAGAAGAAAGCGAGGGCAAAGAAATGAAGAAACTTGCTTTGATTTTTGTACTTTGTCTGTTGCTTTCTGGATGCAGTTCAAGTGGCGACAAAAAGGTTGTCAACGTTTATAACTGGGGCGAATACATTTCTGATGGCAGCGAGGGTTCGCTTGACTCAAATGCTGCATTTGAGCAGTATTATTTTGAAAAGTACGGCGAGGAAATCGAGGTTATATATACTACGTATGCCTCCAACGAAGACATGTATGCAAAGCTGAAAAGCGGTGCATCAGGTTACGATGTGGTTATCCCCTCTGACTATATGATCGCACGTCTGATAGACGAGGATATGCTTGAAAAACTTGATTTTTCAAGCATACCCAATTATGCGAATATCAGCGATGATTTTAAAGCCCTCTATTATGACCCAACAAATGAGTATTCGATTCCGTACACCTACGGCATGGTTGGCGTTATTTACAATTCTACGGTAATTGACGAGGCAGATACTGGTAAATGGGACCTTATGTGGAACGAAAAATATCAAGGTCGCATTTTGCAGTTCAACAACTCGCGTGATGCGTTCGGTACTGCAATGTACAAGCTCGGTATTGAAGTAAATACCACCGATGAAGCAGAGTGGAGAAGAGCTCTCGATGAACTGAAAGTTCAGCAACCGTATGTGCAAGGATATGTTATGGATGAAATCTATAACAAAATGGAGTCTGGCGAGGCATCTGTTTCTGCTTACTATGCGGGCGACTATCTTTCTATGCTCGACAACAACGAAGATCTCGGCTTTTACTATCCTGTAAATGATGACGGTGAAATTACCACCAATCTCTTTGTTGATGCTTACTGTATTCCTAAAGGAGCCCCGAACAAGGAGCTTGCTCATATTTATATCGACTATATGCTTTCCGAGGAGCCTGCTATTGCTAATGCGGAGTATATTTACTATGCAAGCCCTAACAAGGCGGTTTATGAAAGCGAAGTTTATATAGAAGATATGGGCGAGGAGGCAATGGACGTTCTCTATCCAGAAGGATTTGATTTTAAGACGAATTACAATGCAATGAGTTATCATAATCTTGATAGCAATATGCTTGCACTTGTAAACAGTCTTTGGGAAGAACTTAAAATCAGTAGCGCAACGGGTGAAACCGTGTATGTGCTTGCAGTGGCGATTATAGTTGCCCTTGCAGGATACGGTGCATTCCATGCAATACGCAAGCGCAAACGTGCTAAATACTATTGATAAAAAAGGTATCGGCAACGCCGATACCTTTTTTAACGCAAAAAAATCTCCGCCGAAGCGGAGATTTTTTTGATTTAGGAATTAGTTGCCGAACTTAGCGTCTGCAGCATCTGCATAGTCGAGAATTGAAAGTGCAAGTGCCTTCAATGTGTCAGACTGGGATGTGTTGCCAAGAATAGCATTGGTGTA
>JAZQEH010000007.1:0-106879 GCA_045538895.1 Eubacteriales bacterium | reverse complement strand
AAGGAAAGGTTCCGACACCTCCAAACCTTTTTGTAAAAAAATATTGTCTGTAGCCACGGCTACTTATTAAATATTTTACAGTTTTTCTTTGGTTCTTTCTTCTTAAGAAAGAACACCTTCGTTACTCCCATAAACATTAATTTATCTTGCGAAAGATGCCGCTTGACGGCATTATATTGGTATAGTAAAATATAACTATCAAAGCATAAGGAGAAAGCCATGTCAAAGATTTTGGTTAAAACAAGGGGAGAAAGCTCGCCGCAGGGAAAACCGCGTGTGTATTTTTCGGCACATCACGATGACTACCGTGCGTTTTTTGAGCCTGTTTCGGATGAAATATTAAAGCTCCAGAACTGTGCAATCTACTATGACGAGGAGCCGCAGCAGCCGTATGACGAGGAAGAGCTTTTCCTCTCACTTTCGCAGATGCAGCTTTTTGTTATGCCCGTTACAACAAAACTTCTTACCACTCCGAGCCGTGCGATTGACGTTGAGTTTAAATATGCAATAGAGCATCACATTCCCGTACTTCCGCTTATGCAGGAGGGAGGACTTGAAGAATTGTTCAACAAAAAGTGCGGTGATTTGCAGTTTTTAACCAAGGAACGAAAAGATATGACCGAGCTGCCGTATGAAGAAAAACTTGAAAAATATCTTTCTTCAATCCTTATCGGTGACGAGCTTGCCAAAAAGGTTCGTGCTGCCTTTGATGCGTATATCTTTTTGAGCTACCGCAAAAAAGACCGCAAATACGCACAGGAGCTTATGCGGCTGATACATAAAAATGAGTTTTGTCGAGATATTGCTATCTGGTATGACGAGTTTTTAACCCCCGGCGAGAACTTTAACGATGCCATAGGCGAAGCCCTTAACAAGAGCCGTCTTTTTGCCCTTGCGGTAACGCCTAATCTTGTCAATGAAAAGAACTACGTAATGACCACCGAGTACCCCATGGCAAAGAAAGCAGGCAAAAATATTCTGCCTGTTGAGATGGTTAAAACCAATCGTTTGAAACTTAAAATGAGGTATAAAGGTATTCCAAACTGCACCGAGGGTGATGACGAGGCAGGACTTTCCGAGAGTCTTACGGAATTGCTCCATGACCTTGCAATCAAAGAAAACGATGACGATCCGCAGCATAATTTTTTCATCGGACTTGCGTACCTTGGCGGTATTGACATTGAGGTAGACCATGAGCGTGCAGTTAAACTTATCACCTTTGCGGCTGAAAAGGGGCTCCCCGAAGCAATCGAAAAGCTTGTTTCCATGTACCGTAGCGGTGAGGTTGTAGAAAGAAACTACCACACTGCCATCGAGTGGCAACGAAAGCTGGTTGATGCAAGAAAAGCAGTATTTGAAAAAGAACCAAGTGAAGATAGTGCTATACGGTATCTCAATGCTGTTTGGAATTTAGGCGATTATATACATGAACTACGCAATCTTGCAGAAGCAAAAAAGGTATATACTCAAATGCTTGATGTTTGCTTGAAGATATATAGTAATCATTTTTTTGGTTTTATCAAACGATATATTGCGGTAAGCTATAATAAACTCGGCGATATAAGCAAAGCCGAGGGCGATATTGCAGGAGCAAAAGGCTACTATGCAAAGTCACTTGGGATAAATGAAGCAATTGCCACCGAAACGGGAACAGTGCAGTCACGGTGTGATTTGGCTATAAGCTATGACAATCTTGGTATAATATACAAAACCGAGGGTGACATTGCTGATGCTGAAATCTTCTGTAAAAGGGCATTTGAGCTGAGAGCAGTAATATCCAGGGAAACGGGAACAGTAGAGTCCCGCCGAGATTTATCTATAAGCTATGACAGACTTGGCAATATAAGCAAAGCCGAAGGCGATATTATGGGTGCAAAAGCATACTATGCAAAATCGCTTGAGATAAGAGAAGCAATATCCAATGAAATGGGAACGGTAGAGTCTCGCCGAGATTTGTCGATAAGCTATAACAATCTTGGCGATATAAGCAAAGCTGAGGGTGATATTGCGGGTGCGAAAGATTACTATATAAAATCACTTGAAGTCAGAGAAGCAATGGTAGAAGAAACATGTTCAATTGAGGCTCTTTGTGATTTGTTGATAAGTAACAGAATACTTGGCCATATATATTATGAAGAGAATGATATTATTACAGCTGAACTTTTTTATCTAAAAGTTGTTGAAATCGATGAAATAATATCAAAAGAAACCGCTGCAATTGAAGTTCGAAAAATGGCATTGTTAACTTATGAAAGACTAAGCAATATATGCAAAGCGTATGGAGATATAGCGGGTGCCGAAGCTTACTACGTAAAGTCGCTTGAGATATTCGAAGCAATAGCGAAGGAAACGGGAACGGTAGAGTCTCGTCGAGAGTTGTATATAAGGTACGAAAAACTTGGTGATATAAGCTGTGCCGAGGGAGATATAGCAAGCGAAAAATACTACTACCTAAAATCGCTTGAAATTAGAGAGGGTATTGCAAATGAAACAAACACTATTGAGTCTCATCGTAAATTATCGCTATGTTACGAGAAACTTGGTGATATAAGCCGTGCCGAGGGTGATATTATTGCTGCAAAAACCTACTATACAAAATCGCTTGAGATAGTTGAGATGTTTGCACACAAAACAGGCAGCTATGCAAACTATAGTAGCCTTGTAGAGGTATATTTCATGATTTCATTTAAGTGTGACGAAGAAGAAAGACATATATATCTTAAAAAAGCATTCGAGATTTTGGATATTTTGAGCGAGCGTTACCCGAAGTATATTGACGAGTTATGTCGCAAATTATCGCTACATTATGAAAAACTTAATGATGTAAGCCATGTCGAGGGGGATATTGTTGCTGCCAAGAGCTACTACAAAAAACTGTTTGAGAGAGTTGAGGTAATTGTACACAAAACAGGCAGCTTTGAAAGCTATAGTAGTCTTGCAGAGGTATATTTTGGAATTTCATTTGAGTGTGACGAAGAAGAAAGACGCATATATCTTGAAAAAGCACTTAAAATCTTGGATATTTTGGTCGAGCGTTGTCCGAACAATACAGGATACTTATATAGACGCCGCAAGGTGAAAACAGAACTTGCAAAGAGCACAACTCCTATCCCAAAAGAATCTTTTTGGAGCAAGTTAGCAAGAATATTCAAGCGAAAATAACCCAAAAAACCAGTGTAAAACATTCGTTTTACACTGGTTTTTCCTTTGCCGAAACTTCGCCGGTTGAGAGTGTTTCTTTTTTGCCGTCATGTTTCATTATGAGCGAAAAATTTTCGTCAATGCCGCATACTGTGGCACTGCATACCACATCGCCTGCACGTAAAACCTGCACCTCTTTGCCGCAGAGCATGTCACGCTTTGCGTATTCGTCAAAATGCGGTTTCTTTGAAAGATTTTGGTAGTATTCAAAAAAGAAATTAAGTATATCGTTTGTAAATGCAGCTTTGTCAAATTCGCCATCAAACACCGCACCTGCGATATTTTCAAGCTCGCCAAAGCCGTCCTTTGGCGGCAGGAGGTTTACTCCGATGCCTAAAATGGCATAGTCAAAACTGCCGCTTGGCAAAAACATTCCCTCGGTGAGTATGCCGCAAACCTTTTTGCCGCTAACAAAAACATCGTTTACCCATTTGATTTTTGCATCCTTGCCCGAATGTTTTTCTATTGCCTTTGCTACCGAAACAGCCGCCGCAGTTGTGATAAGCAATGCACTTTCCGCAGGGATAGACGGACGTAAAACTATGCTCATATAAAGCCCCGTGCCGACGGGCGACATAAAGCTACGCCCCATTCTGCCGCGTCCCGCACTCTGATGTGCGGCGATAATTACGGTGCCCTCACTTGCACCGTTTGCGGCAAGCTGCTTTGCAATATCGTTGGTTGAGGTAACCGTGTCAAAATATTTTATATCAATCATACAAACCTTTTAAATTTTCGCACCGTCATAGCGGCGAGTGCGATTTTTACAATGTCAAACGGAAGAAACGGAAGTACGCAGGAAGAAAGTGCGGATAAAAAATGTGCATCATGCAAAAGGCAGAACCATACACTGCCAAACAGATAGCAAACGGCAAGACCTGCCGCCATAGCAAGCGGTAGCGGGGTTTTCTTTTGGAGCATGCCGCATATGATTCCTGCCGGAATGAATCCAATGATATATCCGCCGTTTACCGTTGCAAAAACTCCGATGCCGCCGACAAAGCCGGTGAAAACCGGCAAGCCTACGGCACCGAGCAGAACGTATACTAAAATTGCACTCACACCGCATTTTGTACCGAGCAGACCTACCGCACAAAAAACGGCAAACGTCTGCATGGTAAATGAAAGTGCGGCGGGTATTGCTATCCATGCTGAAATTGCAATAACCGCCGCAAAAAGTGCAATGTAACATAGCTCACGTGGTGAAAAAATACGTTTTTTCATCAGTGCTTTGTTGTTTTCTTCTTTTTAAGTGCTTCTTTGCTTCCGTCAGGGCGTTTGATAACGGTATTGTCCAAAATTCCGCCAAACGAGGCACGGAATTCGGCAATATACTCATTTCGGAGTGCCGTTTGCTCCGCCTTTTCCTCGTCTGTGAGTGCGGTTTCCTTTGCCTTGCGTGCAAGAAAATTTATACGGTCAAGCTTTTCTTTTTCCATCAGCCTCTAATTTCCTTTACAAATTCTTCAATGCGATTGAGTGCTTCGGTGAGATGCTCGATAGAATAAGCATATGAAATACGTGCAAAGCCCTCGCTGCCGCTGCCGAATGCACTGCCGGGGACAATGGCAACACGCTTTTCGTCAAGCAGTCTTTGGCAAAAGTCCTCGCTTGACATACCGAAATTGTCGATACGGGGGAAAACATAGAATGCTCCCTCCGGCTCAAAACAGTCGATTCCCATTTCTCTTAAGCGTTTTACAACATAAACACGGCGGCGATTGTATTTTTCGGTCATGAATTTAACGTCCTCATCGCCGTTTGTGATAGCCTCAATTCCTGCAAACTGCGAGGCGGTGGAGGCGCACATGATGCCGTATTGGTGGAGCTTTAAAATCTGCGACATGATCTCCTCGGGAGCACACACGTATCCGAGTCGCCAACCTGTCATTGCATATGCCTTTGAGAAGCCGCTGACAACCACGGTGCGTTCACGCATACCGTCGAGCGAAGCGATGGAAACGTGGTTTCTGCCGTAGGTAAGCTCACCGTAAATCTCGTCGGAAAGCACTAAAACATCATTTTCTATGAGGATGGGGGCTATAGCTTCAAGCTCCTCTTTTGTCATAATTGCGCCTGTGGGATTGTTGGGGTAGGAAAGCACAATAGCCTTGGTTTTATCGGTTATAACCTCACGCAGCTTTTCGGGAGTGACCTTGAATTTGTCGCTTGCAGAGGTGTAGAGCGGAACCGCTTTTGCACCCATAATCTCAATAAGCGGAGAGTAGCAGACAAAGCATGGCTCGGGCACGATAACCTCGTCATCGGGGTTTAGAATTGCACGAAGAGTCATGTCGATAGCCTCGCTGCCGCCAACGGTGACTATTATTTCGCCGTTTGCTTTATAATGCAGGTCGAAACGGCGTGCAAGGTAATCGGAAATACCCTCACGAAGCTCGATAAGACCGCTGTTTGAGGTATAGTAGGTTTTGTTTTTTGTAATCGACTCAACTGCTGCATTTGAAATATGATACGGAGTCGGAAAGTCGGGTTGCCCCACGGTTAGTGAAATTACGTCCTTCATGGTGCTGAGCATATCGAAAAACTTTCGTATGCCCGAGGGCTTTATGTCCTGCACCTTGTCGGATAAAAATTTTGAATAATCCATCAGTTGCAGTTGCCTCTTTCATCAAAGTTTGCAGGGCCGTAGATAACGCCCTTGTCCTTGTATTTGCGAAGAACAAAGTGGGTTGCGGTTGAAAGCACAGCCTCAAGGGGTGCGAGTCTTTGAGCAACGAAAAGTGCAACCTCACGTATTGTTTTGCCCTCAAGAATTACGCACAAATCGTAAGAGCCCGACATGAGGTAAACGCTTTGTACCTCGGGGTAATTGTAGATGCGTTCAGCAATAGCATCAAAGCCACGGTTGTATTGGGGTGTAACCTTAAGCTCGATAAGAGCAGTAGCATATTCGCGGTCGGTTTTATCCCAGTCAACAATAGCCTTGTAGCCGAGAATAATGCCGTTTTTCTCGTATTCGTCAATGATTTTTTTGATGTCGCCCTCTTCTTTTTCAAGCATCATAGCAATCTGCTTTGCCGAAAGGCGACCGTCATTTTCAAGTATTTCAAGAAGCTTATTATCCATTTTTCTTACCTCTTTCTATTGTATCGGAGATTTTTTCAAAGGACAAGCCGTATTTGTCGGCGATGTCCTTGGCGTATGATTTGCCATCGGGCTTTGTACGCAGAATTTTGAAGCTGCGTGTGCCGTCATCGGCGATTTTTGCAACAAGTGTGTCTATTTTGCTGCCGCCAAACGTATAGGTTTGCTGATTCAGCTCGTCAACTCTTGCTGCAAGCGAATGAAGGTGGGTGGAGAACAGAGTGCGGCATCCAACCTTTGAAAATCCGAGCAGAATTTCGGCGGCGATGTATGATGCTTCATATGCACCCGTTGAAGAGAGCGATTCGTCAAGCAGAACTATAGCTGATTTGTCGCAAACCTCGAAAATTTCGTTGAGTCTTGCACATTCTTCACCGAGTCTGCCCTTGTCAACGGTGTCACCGCTTTCGGTTGGGAAGTGTGTGAAAATTCCGCTTGCAGGGCTGAATCTGAACCCACGTGCAGGCACAAGCATACCAAGCTGGCAGAATGCCGCCGCAAGACCTACCGCACAGGTGATAACGCTTTTACCGCCACGGTTAGGGCCTGTTAGAATGTAAATCATGCCGTTTTTGTCGAATGTGAAGTCGTTTTCAACGCTTTCACCGTCAATGGCGAGTGCCACGGCAGGGTTATAGATGCCTGTCGCTTCAAACACATTTTCTTCGGCGCTGCAAAGCGTAGGCTTGCAGAGGGGAAGCCCTTTTGCGAGCAGCGTTTCCATGAGTCTTACCGCACAGATCGCAAATTCGATTTCGGGCATGACCTCGATTAAGAAGTTTGTGTTGTCAAGCACGTATTCCTGTACGATTTTTTTCCATGAGCGAACCGAGTTTTTGAAAACGTTTGCTATTGCGGAGTTTATCGCAAGGCTCATTGCGGTTTTCTGATTGTCACTCTGACTCTTTGAAAATGGGGTCAAGGGAGCGATAAGAGTGTATTCGTCGCTCTTGAAGCTCATTCTTAAAATCTTATCGAGGGTGTCGCCTGACTTGAAAGGCTTTGGATTTATCGAAATCACACCGCATTTTTCGGCTTGCAGAGTTGCGTCAAGGTTTACACCGACGGTGATGCTCTTGATGTCACGCACACGCTCGGTAAGCTCGGTGAGTTTTTCGTTAAGCTCAAGGTAGTATTCGCTTTCGGAAATCTGCTTTATGTAATCGCAAAGGGAAGCGAGCGAGGTGCTTTTTACCTGACTCTGCACGGGCAGAAGTCCGTCACGCAGAATCTCAACTGCGGAAATGTAAAGCTCGATTTCGGAGAGGGAGAGCAGGTATTCATCGGTGGTACGCTCGCTTGAGCTTTGCATTCTGCGCAGTTCGCTGATGTCTGCAAGCACGGGCAGCACCTTTACAAAGGTTTCACCGATTTCCTTTATATCCAGCATATCGCCAAAGATTTCCGCACGGTAGGAAATTACCTCGGCATTCATTGTAAAGTATTCACACAGAGAGCTGTTTTTCAGCTTGATAAGCTCATAAAGCCCAAGACTTTCGGCAGTTTCGGCAGAAATGATCGGACGGTTTTCCGCCACTGCATGCGTTCTGCGCAACTCGCTTGATGGATAGAGCAGGCTGAATGTAAAATTTTCCATAACAGTTCTCCTTTCTTAACAAATAGGTATACACAAACAGTATAACAATTTTTTTGTTATTTTGCAATAAATATTTGCAATTATACTGATTATATAGTATAATAAAACTCCATATAAGATAAATTATTGTTTAGCGAAGTAACGAAGGCGTTTTTTCTTAAGAAGAAAGAACCAAAGAAAAACTGTAAAATATTTAATAAGTAGCCGTGGCTACAGACAATATTTTTTTTTACAAAAAGGTTTGGAGGTGTCGGAACCTTTCCTAAAAAGGTTCTGACAAATACATTAACCTTAAAGGAGGTGCGGCGATGATATTTGAAGCGGCGACGAAAAAAGTGCATATTTCGGCGGAGGAACTGTGCCGCACCGTTGTAAACCATGCAAGCATAGACGTACGTGGCGCACGAATCTATCCCGATAGTGGCAAGCTCAATGAACTTTTTGAAAGAAAGTACGGGCTTGCATATAAAACCGATGTTGCTTTAAGCCGCACGGTGAGCCGTGGCGGAGTTTTTTACATGATAGACGGCGTCTGCGACGGCATGGTAAAGCAGGGCACACAAACGATTGTGTTTGTCAACCGTGCTATTAACGATTATACCTCTAAAATCAATGCGGATATGGCAGCAGAGGCTATCGGAAATGCGGTAACGCTTGCGCATATGGTTGCCGAGAGCGAAATGCTTGTCAATATTACGTTTATTGTCAGCTTTTACCACAATAAAAACGACGTAAAGCACATAGAAAAAACCTTTACAAAGCAGGAAATATCGGCGGCTTTTTACCGTATTCTTGACCTGCATCGCCCGTTTGTTGCACTTGAGGCAGAGCGTGTTTGCGTAAGACTTCCCGAGGCCAAAGAGATGACATTCCCATACCGTGAAATGCGTGCACAGCAGAGAGATTTCATGGTTGAGGTGCTTCGTGCGGTAAAGATGGGTACAAGGGCTATTATCGAAGCCCCTACGGGTACGGGTAAGACTATGGCGGCGCTTTTTCCTGCACTCAAGGCACTCGGCTGCGGTTATGTAGACAAGGTTTTTTACTTTACTTCAAAAACCACCACCGCAATAGCGGCGATAGAGGCGGCAAAAAGACTTTCGGAAAATACGGGAGTGCGTGCGGTGCACGTTAGTGCAAAGGAACGTGTTTGCCCCGTGAAAATCCGTGATCCGCTTAAGTGTACTCCCGGAAAATGTCCCCGTGCAAACGGGCATTATAAGCGTACTGCTGATGCGATTACCGATATTGTAACGGCACATAAAGTAATTGATATGGCGACGATAAGCGAGTTTTCCAACAAGCATAGTGTTTGTCCGTATGAGCTTTCGCTTGACCTCACCGAGTATTGCGATATAGTTATTTGTGACTACAATTATCTCATTGACGAGGTTGCGCACTTCCGCAGATACTTCGGGGATTGCGAGAAGAACGGTCAGAAATATATATTCTTGTTTGACGAGGCGCACAATCTGCTTGAACGTGCAAAGGCTTCGTTCGGAGCCGAGCTTCGCCTTTCCAAAATACGCAAATTTCTTGACGAGGTGAAAACCCTGCCGCAGAATCCGGTATGCGAGAGCCTTGCTTCGGTTGAGTTTTACATAAGCAGTATGCGTGAACTCTGTGCGGATACGATTGAGGAAAATGATGACGGAATCGCACGCGGTTTTACTACCTCGCATGCTTTTGACAAGGCATTTTATGACCTGCTTGCTTCGTTTACAAAGTCGGCGGACAAGTATATCCGTTCACCGCTTTGCGGTAGTCTGCCTGACAGCCTTTTTGATATCGTTTCGGATGCTAAAAAATATCTTTCATCGCTTGAAATGTTCGATGAGTGCTTTGTGCATACCGTTTCGGTCTTTGGAAGCGAAGTTATAACCAAAATACTTTGCCTTGACCCGTCAAAGCGTCTTGAGGCGAAAACCGCCAAAGGCGTTGCAACCGTGTTTTTCTCAGCAACGCTGACTCCGATTGAGTATTATGCTTCTCTTTACGGTGCTTCGGATGCGGCAAAACTCAAGCTCGATTGTCCGTATGACCGAGCAAATCTTTGCGTGTGCATGATGGATAAAATCAGCGTTAAGTATCAGTACCGCTCACAAAATGCAGGTGCGGTGGCGGATGCTATCATGAGCACGGTGAGCCGCCGTGACGGTAACTATATGGTCTATTTCCCCTCGTATGAATATATGAGCGAGGTGCAGACTTTGTTCAAGTACAAGTATCCGCATATAAAAACGGTTATGCAGGCAAAATCCATGTCCGAGGAGGCACGCCGCAGTTTTCTTGATGCGTTTATGGCGGGCAATCGCTCGGTTTTAGTCGGTTTTTCGGTGCTTGGCGGCATCTATTCGGAGGGTATTGACCTTGTTGGCGACCGTCTTATAGGCTCGATAATTGTAGGCGTAGGACTCACAAAGCCCACTGACGAGAGCGAGGTTCTGCGTGAGTATTATGACAACAAATACGAGGCAGGTAAGGAGTATGCGTATACGTATCCTAGCTTTAACCGAGTGCTTCAGGCGGCAGGCAGAGTTATAAGAACCGAAACCGACCGTGGAGTTGTTGTGTTTATTGACGAGCGATATGCAGAGCCGATGTATAAGGAGCTTATGCCGCATCAGTTCCGCACCGCAAAATTTGTCGGTGATACCCGTTCGCTTGAAAGGGTAATTGAAAATTTCTGGAAGGGTTAGATCGAATAATAGAATGTGGGGATGCCTTTTTGCAAAAAGGCATCCCCACACCCCTTTCAAAAACCTTTGAAAAGATAAATTAATGTTTATCGCGTGTCTGACTACCTGCAAGCTGTTTAACTTTTGTTTCACGCTATATGTCCTCGCCTCGATGCGTGAAACGCATCGGTTTTGGTAAAACACGTCGAGGACTTTTACAAAGGTTCATTCTGCATAGCCGTAACGTAAATTATTGTTTATGAGAGCAAATGGGAAACCACAAACCGGTAGGGGATGGCCCCCTGGACATCCCGTTTCGCCTTTGTTCATGCGGGACGTCGAAGGCGCCGTCCCCTACCACGGTTGGTGCGTCCCATTACATAAACAATAATTTACATCATCATAGCAAAAACAAAAAAGGAACTCATGCGAGTTCCTTTTTTAATTTGATTTAAATTAGCCAAGCTTTGCAGCGTTAACCTTGATGCCGGGGCCCATGGTTGTTGCAACTACGCAGGACTTGATGTACTGACCCTTTGCAGCAGCGGGCTTAGCCTTGATGATAGCACCCATGAGAGCGTCGAAGTTCTCACCGAGCTTTTCAGCACCGAAGGATGCCTTGCCGATGGGGCAGTGGATGATGTTGGTCTTGTCAAGACGGTACTCAACCTTACCTGCCTTTGCTTCAGCAACAGCCTTAGCAACGTCCATAGTAACAGTACCAGCCTTGGGGTTAGGCATAAGGCCCTTAGGACCGAGCACCTTACCGAGACGGCCGATAACGCCCATCATGTCGGGAGTAGCGATAACAACGACGAAATCGAACCAGTTTTCGGTTGTGATCTTCTGAACCATATCTTCAGCACCAACGTAGTCAGCACCTGCAGCGGTAGCAGCGTCAGCCTTGTCACCCTTTGCGAAAACGAGGGTTCTTACAGTCTTACCTGTACCGTTGGGGAGAACGATAGCGCCACGAACCTGCTGGTCTGCGTGACGGGAGTCAACGCCGAGGCGAACATGGAGTTCAACGGTTTCGTCGAACTTTGCCTTTGCGGTCTGGCAAACGAGGGCAATAGCCTCTTCTGCATCATAGAGTTTTGCCTTTTCGATGAGTTTTGCACTCTCTATATACTTCTTTCCTGTCATGTTCGGTACCCTCCTTAGTCTACAACGGTAACGCCCATGCTGCGTGCGGTACCTGCGCTCATGCTCATAGCACTCTCAACAGAGCTTGCATTAAGGTCGGGCATCTTGGTTTCAGCAATCTTACGGATCTGCTCTTTGGTGATAGAAGCAACCTTGGTCTTGTTAGGAGTACCGGAAGCTGTTTCGATACCGCAAGCCTTCTTGATAAGAACTGCTGCAGGGGGAGTCTTAGTGATGAACGAGAAAGAACGGTCAGCGTAAACTGTGATTACAACAGGGATGATAAGACCCATGTCGTTCTTGGTTCTTTCGTTGAATTCCTTGGTGAAGTTAGGAATCGGAATACCATACTGACCGAGAGCAGGACCGATAGGAGGCTGAGGAGTAGCCTTACCTGCGGGAATCTGCAATTTAATGTAACCGGTAATTTTCTTTGCCATTTTAAATGCACCTCCAAATGTGGTTATCTCGAGGAAATTAAGAAGAATTTTTTCCTCTCCCACTTTTCTCCGTAAACTACGGAGTGCTTTTTAGAAAAAAGCTAAACGTTAATCTGCGAGTTTAATATCGCTAATTTCGACCTTAACGGGCATGTCGCGTTTGCCGGTGTTAACCAAAATGGTAACCGATGCGCCATCCTCGGAAATGTCGTAAATTTTTCCGCTGTAGCCCTCGAATGTACCGCGAACGATCTGAACGTTTTCGCCTACATTGAAAGAAGCCTTTGTTGTTTCGCCCTGCATAATTGCAAGCTCGTCCTCCGTCAGCGGAACGGGTTTACTTCCGGGGCCTACAAATCCTGTAACGCCACGGATATTGCGGACTACATGCCAACTCTCGTCATTCATTATCATTTTAACGAATACGTATCCGGGAAGCAGTTTAGCCTCGGTTTCCTTCTCTTCACCTGCTGCGTTAGTTTCCATAACGGTTTCAACAGGAATCCTGATATCAAAAATCAGGTGTCCGAGATTTCTGTTCTCGATGATTTTTTCGAGGTTGGTTTTTACCTTGTTCTCGTAACCGGAATAGGTATGAGCAACATACCATCTGGGACCGAGACGCGCGAGTTCGTTAATATCGCTCATTTCTGACCTCCGAAAAGGAATCAGTTAAAGAGATCTCTGAGTCCGAAAACTCCTGCGCTTGAACCCCAGTCAAGAACTGCAAGTACAACTGCAAGTACAACAACCAAAGCGATAACCAAAGCGGTGCTTGCCTTTGTGTTCTTAAAAGGGAACCAAGTGATCTTCTTGAGCTCGCTCTTGTAGTCGCGGAAGAATTTTGCGATGCGGTTGGGTTTCTTTTCCTTAGTAACTTCTGACATCTTTCTTTCCTCCGTAATTACTTGGTTTCTCTGTGCAGAGTGTGCTTGTTGCAGAAACGGCAGTACTTGTTCATTTCAAGTCTGTCGGGATCGTTTTTCTTGTTTTTCTTGGTCTCGTAGTTTCTCTGCTTGCACTCGCTGCATGCCAGTGTAATTTTAACTCTCATTATATCGGCACCTCCTGTAAGTTTAAGTTTGACTTCGGTGAAAAACAGCCCGAAGCCTTCGTACCTCCCTCAATGTGCATGTGGTTGTGTGCGGAAGGAAAAATGGCACACAAAAAAGACCTCTTGCACAGAGGTAGAATAAGTTTACCATGCTTTTGCACATTTGTCAAGGATTTTTTGAAAGATTTTTCAATATTATATGTGTAGCGAAAAATCAAAATTTCTGTTGCGGGTGATCTGTTGACAAAATATGACATTTCATGGTACAATGCTATTGCTACAGACAAGTTAAGGAGATGGTTACATGGATTGTCGGAATTGCAACCGTGAAACACAGGAAAGCAAATGTAAAGGCATGCCTATGAAGTGGTATAAGTTTTGTGTATACTTTGGGTTGCCGCTTTCGGCTCTGTACGCGTTTTTTTGTTCTTTTGTATACTTCTTAGGTGGGAAATTTGTTTCTAACGGTAGAGGTACTAGTGAATTATATCTGCTTTTTGAACCCTTTAATCCCATAGCTATCTTTTTTGGAATCATTGAACTAGCACTTGCTGTGTTTATTGTAATTACTTGGCGGAAATTGCTCAAACTATCCGTTACAGGACCTAAGTGCCATATAGCTATTTTTATAATAAACATTTCGCTTTTTATGGCATATGAAATATTGACTCCGTTTATGCTTCATATTGATATCTCAAACGCCGTCAATGAAATGTTAACTGTAATTCCTAGAACGATACTTAACAGTATACCTTCTGTGATTGGTTTATTGCTTCACGTTATTTATTACAAAAAAAGGAAACATTTGTTTCATTGATTCTTAAAACCGTCGTTTTTGCGACGGTTTTTTTGTATTATTTTCTAAAAACTCTTCCAATTTACAATATATTATGATATTATATAATAGATAAATTGCGGAGAGTTGTGAAATGGACAAGAAGATACTCGCTTCTGCTTCGGCAGAGGAAACGGAGAAAATCGGCAGAGCACTTGCCGAAGAATTTTTGAATGACGGGCGTAAACATGCGTTTGTTGCACTTTACGGTGACCTTGGTGTCGGCAAAACCGCTTTTACACGTGGCTTTACCTCGGCTGTTTGCGACGCAAGAGTCAAGAGTCCGACATATACTGTTGTTAACGAGTACCGTGGCGGCACGGTTCCGGTGTTCCATTTTGACATGTACCGCATAGACGGTGACGATGATTTGTATTCGACAGGCTTCTACGATTACATCGAGCAGGGATATCTCATTTGCGAGTGGAGCGAGAACATTCCGTTTGCACTTCCTCGTGACCGTGTTAACGTTACCATTGAAAAAACAGACAACGGCGACGGTCGCCGTATAACGATAGAGGAATTATGATAGTTTTAGCACTTGATTCTACTGCAAAAGCGGCGGCGGTCGCATTGCTGCGTGACGGTGAGCTTATTGCCAAGGATATGCACGATGACGGAAATACACACTCGTCAACGCTGCTGCCTATGGTTGAGGCACTCCTTAAGGAGAATTCGCTTACGGTAGAGGATATTGATTTGTTTGCGGCAAGTGCGGGCCCCGGCTCGTTTACGGGAGTCCGTATCGGTGCGGCAACGGTTAAAGGACTTGCGTTTGGCAAAAACCGCCCGTGCGTACCCGTCAGTGCGCTTGAGGCGCTTGCATATAATATGCGTGACACCGACGGAGTGGTGTGCGCACTTATGGATGCACGCAGAGGACAGTTTTACACCGCTTTATTCCGTGTTAGCGGCGGAGAGGTTGAAAGACTTTCTCCCGACGAAGCAAAGAGCGGAGAGGACATTGCGGCATCTCTTGAAAAATACGAAAAGGTTTATCTCGTTGGTGACGGGGCCTGCGTTGCAAAGCCGTTTTTCTCGGATAATGCAGTCCTTGCACCAAATGACCGCTTGCTTGCTGACGGCGAAAGCGTAGGGCTGCTTGCACTTAAGCTTTTCGGGAGCGGTGTGAGCGTAAGCGACAGTGAATTTGCACCGACATATCTGCGGTTACCGCAGGCAGAGCGAGAAAGACTTGAAAGAGAAAAGGAGAACAAAAAATGAAGATTTTTGATACAGTTATTATAGGTGCAGACAGTGCGGGCTACGCACTCAAGGAGCAGATCAAGGAAAAGCTCGTGGCTGACGGCTACAACGTTGTAGATAGGGGTACCGACTCGGATGCTTCCTGCCACTATCCCGTTTACGGTGGCGCAGTTGCCGAGGGCGTGCTTGGCGGTGACGAAAAGACATGCGGCATTCTCGTTTGTGGCACGGGTGTCGGCATGAGCATGGTTGCAAACAAATACAAGGGTATCAGAGCCGCTTGCTGCTCGGACACATTCTCCGCACGCATGACACGTGCACACAACGATGCCAATATCCTTTGCTTCGGTGCAAGAGTGGTTGGTTACGGTCTTGCATGCGACCTTGTTGACGCATTCCTCTCAACCGAATTTGAGGGCGGCAGACACAAGACACGTGTTGACATGATTACCGATATTGAAAACAATCAGAAATAAGAGGTTGAATATGAATAATATACCGACTATATCCGAGCTTTGGGACTTAAGCCATTCGATAGCGGGCGATTATTTAAAGCAATTTACATATCCTTGGGAGGCTTTAAAGGGACTTGAAAAGTTCATTATAGAGCTTGGTAATACACTTTCTCCCGATGAATATGACAATCCGAAAGAAAACGTTTGGATTGCCAAAGATGCAAAGGTTTTTGAGAGTGCATACATCGGCGCCCCCTGTATAATCGACCACGGTGCAGAGGTTCGGCACTGTGCGTTTATCCGCGGCGGTGCTATTATCGGCAAGAATTCTGTGTTTGGCAATTCCTGCGAAATAAAGAATTCGATTATTTTTGACGATGCACAGACTCCTCATTATAATTATGTGGGCGACTCGATTTTAGGCTGGCATTCTCACATGGGTGCAGGCTCGATTACGTCGAACGTAAAGAGCGACCGCAGTAATATTGTTATAAAATGCGGCAAGGAGTGCATCGAAACCGGCAGATACAAAATCGGTGCGATGCTCGGCGACTACGTTGAGGTTGGCTGTAACAGTGTGCTTAACCCCGGCACGGTAATTGGCAAGTATACAAATATATATCCGCTTTCGAGAGTTCGCGGTGTAATCATGGAAAACAGCATTTTCAAGGATGAAAAGAATATTGTGCTGAAAGAGGTAAGATAAAATGGGAAGATTGTTCGGAACCGACGGTATTCGCGGCGTTGCCAACGAAAAGCTTACTGTTGAGCTTGCGGTTGCAACAGGCCGTGCAGTGGCCGCTTCGCTTAAGGGCGGCAGCCGTACCAAGAAGCTTATTTTGGTTGGCATGGATACACGTATTTCATCGGATATGCTTGCAAATGCAATATCTGCAGGTATTCTTTCGGTGGGATATGACGTTATAAATCTCGGCGTTGTGCCTACTCCTGCGGTTGCTTATCTTGTACGCAAGTATAAGGCACGTGCAGGTATAATGATTTCTGCTTCGCACAACCCCTATGAGTTCAACGGAATCAAGGTGTTCAACTCCGAGGGCTTCAAGCTTGCGGATGCACTTGAAGATAACGTTGAATCAATGGTACTCGGTGAAAAGCCGATGCCCAAGTGTGCAACGGGCGCCGCAATAGGCAGACTTATTCATAAGCCCGAGGCACTTGGTGAATACATTGATTTCATCAGCTCCACCGTAGATGGTGACCTTTCCGGCCTTGAGGTTGCATTTGACTGTGCAAACGGTTCGAGTGCGGCAACTGCAAGAAAGCTGTTTGAAAAGCTCGGCGTAAAGTGTCACATGCTTTCGGATGCTCCCGACGGTGTGAACATAAATACAAATTGCGGCTCAACTCACCTTGAAAACCTTATCGCATACGTTAAAAAGAACAAGCTCCCCATCGGTATCGCATTTGACGGCGATGCAGACCGTGTACTTTGCGTAGACGGCAGCGGAGAGGTTGTTGACGGCGATATGATTATGGCTATCATGGCACTTGACATGAAGGAGAGAGGCAAGCTTCGTGGCAACGCCGTTGTCGGCACGGTTATGTCGAACCTCGGCTTTGTCAAGTTCTGCGAGAAGAACGGTATCCGTTTTGAATCCACAAAGGTTGGCGACAGATACGTGCTTGAGGAGATGATTCTCAACAACTACAGCCTTGGCGGCGAGCAGTCCGGACACATTATTCTCAAGGAATACGCAACCACGGGTGACGGTCAGCTCACAGCAGTACAACTCCTTTCATATATAAAGAGAAGCGGCAAGACCTTGAAAGAGCTCAAAGCGGTTATGACAAAGTTCCCGCAGTATATGGTGAATATCCGTACCACAGATGCTGCAAAGCTTGCATTCTATACCGATGACGACATTAAGGCGATTCTTGAGGACGGAGAAGCAAAGCTTGGCGATAGCGGCAGACTTCTGGTGCGTCCATCGGGTACCGAGCCGCTTATCAGAGTTATGGCAGAGGGTGAGGATGAAGCTTTCACCGAGGCTGTTACGAAGCAGGTTGCAGAGCTTATCGAGGAGAAGCTCAAACAATATTAATATCACTCAAGAATTTTCAATCTGTTTAAATTGTTAAAGGGAAGCTTTTTTCAAAAGTTTCCCTTGGCATATATTTTGCTCACTAAAATGCACTTTGTGCATTAGCGCCAGAGCCTTGATTTAAGGCTGACGAGGTTCGGGGATTATCGAAATTTTCGGCGGATACCCCGACGGTATAACTGCTACCGTATTTTCCGACAAAGCGGCAGAGTAATCTGCCTACAAAACGGGAAAGGCAGAATTTAATTTATAAAGGAACGGTTTTCGGGAGATGAGCACCCGATGCCGTAAGGATAAATGCCATGTGTGGAATCACAGGTTACGTAGGCGTTAAGAATGCGTCTGAGGTTATAATCAAGGGGCTTGAAACTCTCGAGTACCGCGGTTATGACTCTGCGGGAGTTGCTGCATTTATAGACGGCAACATCAACGTAGTAAAGGCAGTAGGCAAGGTTGCAAACGTTAAGGCAAAGATTGAGGAGCTTGGTACGCTCAAGGGAGCTACCTGCGGTATCGGTCACACCCGCTGGGCAACTCACGGCGCCCCCTCCGATATCAATTCGCATCCCCACGGTACCGACAACGTAAGAATCGTACATAACGGTATCATCGAAAACTATGCGCCTCTCCGTGAAATGCTTATCTCCAAGGGCTTTGATTTTGTGTCTGAAACAGATACCGAGGTTGCCGCAAAGCTTATCGAGTATCACTACAATAATTGCCATGATTACATAGATGCACTTGTTGCGGCTATGCGTGATATCGTTGGTTCTTATGCAATAGCGGTAATGTTCCGTGACTGTCCCGAAACCATTTACGCTATCCGTAAGGACAATCCGCTTATCATCGGCGTAGGCGAGGGCGAGAACTTTGTTGCCTCCGACATTGCGGCGGTGCTTCATTACACAAATACATACTATCAGCTCGGCGATTATGAAATTGCCGTTGTTACCAAGGACTCTGTAAGCATGATGGATATGAACAAAAAAGAGGTTAAGCATCCTCTGCTTACGGCTACATGGAGTGTTGAGGCGGCATCACGTGGCGGCTATGACCACTTTATGATCAAGGAAATCAATGAGGAGCCCGAAGCGGTTCAGAAAACGCTTCACCCCCGTATCCGCAATATGCTCCCCTCATTTGAGGAGGAAAACCTTTCGGATGAACGTCTTAAGAACGCAAAGAGCGTTACCTTTGTAGCCTGCGGCACCGCAATGCATGCAGGTCTTGTAGGTAAGACTGCAATCGAACAGCTTTGCAGAGTACCTGTAAAGGTAGAAATTGCATCCGAGTTCCGCTATAACAATCCTATTCTTACCGAGGAGGATCTTGTTGTCGTAATTTCGCAGTCTGGCGAAACGGCAGACTCGCTTGCGGCACTCCGCCTTGCCAAGGAAAAGGGAGCGTATACCCTCGGTATAGTAAACGTTATCGGTTCTACCATCGCACGTGAAGCAGACAATGTTATTTATACCTGGGCAGGTCCCGAAATTTCGGTTGCTTCCACCAAGGCATACACCGTGCAGATTTCTCTTATCTATCTGCTCACCATAAAAATGGCACTTCTCAAGGGCAGAATTACCGAAGCCGAAGCAAAAGAATACACACGTACACTTTATGAGGATATGCCCGATATCATTAAGAGCACCATCGCAAGAGAAGATGAAATCAAAGAGGCCGCAAAGGTTTTCTGTAACTATAGTAACCTCTTCTTTATCGGCAGAGGTATAGACTATCATCTTGCAATGGAGGGCTCTCTCAAACTTAAGGAGATTTCCTATATCCATTCCGTGGCTTATGCGGCAGGTGAGCTTAAGCACGGTACAATTTCGCTTATCACTCCCGAAATGCCCGTTATCGCACTTGCAACTCAGGAAGAACTTTATGAAAAGATGATAAGCAATATCCGTGAGGTTAAGGCACGCGGTGCAAGAGTTATGCTTATTGCACGTGAGGGTGCAAAGGATGCGGCAAATGAGGCGGAAAAGGTAATTTACCTCCCTCGCTGTGACCAGTTTTTCAATGCAATTCCGCTTGCAACCGTACTTCAGATGCTTGCATATTACATGGCAAAGGAACTCGGCAGAGAAATCGACCAGCCGAGAAACCTTGCAAAGAGCGTAACCGTTGAGTAATAAGGAATACGTAGCTATATAAATTTTTAATAAAAAGGTTTGGAGGTTGTAGGAACCTTTCCTCAAAAGGTTCCTACAGTTTTATTTAACAAATGAAAACCGTAGAATTCAAGAATCCGGTTTGCCGGGGTGCAGACCCGTGGATGTTTGTGCATGACGGATACTATTATCTTTGTTGTACTGCAGGCACCGTAATAAGACTTTACCGCTCAAAGAATCCCTCAAAGATACATGACGAGGCAGAGAGCGAAAACGTAATTGCATTTGCACCGAGAGAGGGTGAAATGTGGTCAAAGAATCTTTGGTCACCCGAGATACATTACTTCTCACCCGAGGATTTCGGCGAGAGTCATGCAGGTTGGTATATGTTTGTCGCATGCGATGACGGCTTTAACGTAAACCACCGTATGTACGTGCTTAAGTGCGAGGATTTGTCATCCCCCTTTGCTGCATATTCAAACCCCGTTACGGGTGAGCGTTTTGTTCCCGAAAAGGTGGTTTCTCCCACAGACGAGCATCTCAATGACGGCTGGCGTTGCGGACAAACGCTTCTCCGTCACAAAAATGACGTTTACTGCATGTGGGTTGACGAGGTGGGACGTCAGACTCCCGAATTCCATCAGCGTATCCGTGTCGCAAAAATGATCAACCCATACACCGCAGGCGAGGCACACGTAATGTGCCGTCCCACCGAGGAGTGGGAAATGCACGGCTACGGTGCAAACAAAGAGGGCAAGATTCATCCGAAAGTTGTTGAGGGCGGCACCGCCATTTACGGCGATGACGGCAAAACATACGTTATCTATTCGGGTAGCGGATACTGGACAAAGTATTACGCACTCGGTCATATGGTGCTTGACGGTGATAATCCGCTGAACGAAAGTGATTGGACAAAGGATAAAGAGCCTATTTTCTCCATGTCCGATGAAGTATTCGGTTGCGGACACGCATCATATTTTATGGATGCCGCAGGCAAACGCTACATTTGCTATCACGCATATCTTTCCCCCGACCGCACAGGCGGCAGATATGTGTTTATAGAGCCTTACAGAATCGAAAACGGTAGAGTCATTATCGGTGACGGCAGTCTGAAGCCTGCACCCCTTACCACCGTTCAGACAATTACCTGCTTTTAAAGAAAGGTATATATAATAAAATGAAGAGAATAATCACTTTTCTTGCATGCATTGTGATGCTTTGCATGCTTATGGTTTCGGTAAATGCCGAAACTTTCAACGGCACAATGGTGCGTTCTAATAATGCAGACCCTAATCTGTTTTTCCATGACGGAAAGTATTATTTAACACAAACAGGCACGTCACAGATAGCCGTTTTTGAATCCTCAACCCTTTCCGGACTCGGCTCGGCTAATATCAATTCCAATATTGAATATGTTGCGGGTAAGATAGTTTCTAAGGATTCAAAGAATTTTATCACTTCTTTTACGCTCTATGACCCTACGGTTGAGGAACTTTTCGGTGAAGGTGCCATTATTAACGGCACGTGGTCTCCTGAAATTCATTATATCAGTGCGGATATGTTCGGCGAGGAATACGAGGGCTGGTATATGTTTGTCGGTCTGCGTCAACAGCTTGGCACATCGGGTAACGTTAGCTCTGCAAACGTTCGTCTTGTTGTACTTAAGTCGTTGAGCGGCACTCCCAAAGGCCCTTACGGACATCCTACAAAGGGTATAGAAAACTATTCTCAGCCACTTCTTGAGGCTGATGGCAGTATTCATGAGGAATGGGCGTGCGGACAGACTCTTCTTACCATTCCCGAAGGCCCCTACAAGGGCACATATACCATGTGGGTATCCGAGGAGGGACGAGGACAGAGCGGTGCTACCGGCAAGTTCTATCAGAAGATAATGATTGCCAAGATGAAGTCGCCCTGGCAGCTTTCAAGTGAAATTGGCATTGTTACCACACCTACACAGTCCTGGGAATATGCAGGTGCATCAAGCACTCACCCAAGAGTTGTAGAGGGTGCAACCCCTGTTTACGGCAAGAACGGTGAAATTTTCATCACCTATTCGGGCAGCGGCTACTGGTCTGATTACGGCCTCGGTCAGCTCACATGGAACGGAGGCGACCCGCTTGAAACCACATCGTGGGTAAAGCTTTCCGTTGCAAACGGCAACCCTATTTTCACCGCAACCACAGCAGAGAATCTCCGTGGTGCAGGACATGCTTCGTTCCTCACCGATACAAGCGGTAATGGCTTCTTCTGCTACCATGCATATGAGTATACAAACGGTACAAAAGCGAGCGGCCGAGATGCCTACATCGAGCCTTATTCCATTGACTACACTAAGTGGAATGGCGTTTCCTACGGTGTAATTCAGCTTGGTTTGAACGGTGACGGCGTTGCGGCTGATACCGCTTCAAGAATTACATTCAACTCCGCAGGCGAGTATCTCACTGCTCCCGATGTGTATGCTAAAGGCGGCAAAACTATCACACTCACCATGAGCGAAAGCGGTGCAACGGGATATCTTATTTACCGTTCTACCGACGGTGCAACTTTCAACTATCTTACTACCGTTGATGCTACTACATATACCGATAGCAATGTTACCGCAGGCAACACCTACTACTACCGTGCATACGCTTACCGTGAAGAAGAAATCAGCGACGCGAGTGCAACGGTTAGTGCAACGGCACAAATAGTTCTTGGTGTTCCCCAAATTACCGTGCAGACAAGCGAGGGACTTGCGATGTTCGGTATTACCGCCGCTTCTGATTATGACGGATACGAAATCTATTTCAGCGAGGACGGCGACGGCTTTTTCTTCTTGTATGATTCCGAAACCCCTGTATCCGCAGGTGAAACTGTAGCATATGCAGACGGAGATTCATTTGTTGAGGATACAACCTACTATGTAAAGGCACGTGGCTATAAAGACGGAACGTACAGTAAATTCTCCGATGTTATAGAGTTCACAATGCCGGCTATCGTTAAAATCGAACCGCCGACACTTACGAGTGTTTATCAGCGTTCAAGTCTTGGAGTTATTCTTTTCATTGACATAAATGATGATTGTGACGGCGTTAACATTTATTCTTCGACAGACGGTGTTGACTTTACGCTTCAAAGCACAAAGACACGTGATTATTCTGCAGGCTCAATGTTTACGTCTACGTTCAATGTGGAAACTGCAGGCGAATATTATTACTACGTAACCTGCACACGCAACGGCAAGGAAAGCGAGCCTTCAAGAGTGAAATCTATAGATGTTATTGCGGTCGAGTCTCCTGTAATTTCAAACGTTGAAGCTACTTGTAAGGCTGTAACGCTTACGTTTACCGAAAACGACGAATATGACAGCTATGACGTTATGCTTGGCGAGTTAAAAACCGATGAGTTTGGCGATTATTACAGTTTTTCAAAGTTTGACTCGGTTACCGAGCCTAAATACGTTTTTGACAAGTTCATAATCGGTCAAGAGTATTGCTTTGCGGTTATAGGTGTAATTAATAACGTAAAAAGTCCTTTGTCAGAGCATATATTCACAACTCCCGCTCACAACATTAAAACGGCAGAAGCACTTGCTCCCACTTGCACCGATGACGGATATACCGAATATACTTATTGTGAATACTGCGGCGGAGAGCTTGGCAAGGAGGTTGTACCTGCTACAGGTCACGCATATGAAGAAACCGAGGCAGAAGTTCCTGCAACCACCGAAAGCGTTGGTAAGACTGCAGTTTACACCTGTGCAAACTGCGGCGATTCCTATGGCGGTGAGGGAATTCCGAAGCTTGAAGTAGAAGTTCCTGCACTTGCAGGTGACGCTACAGGCGATGGTACCGTAGATGTTCTTGACGTGCTTCGCACGCTTAAGGCTGTTGTAGGTATGAACGTCGAAATCAGCAACGCAAATGCCGATATTGACTCAAATGGTAAAGTTGATATTTTAGACGTACTTGCAATTATCAAAGTAATTCTGAATAAGTAACATACAAAAATCCTTGCAACACACGTTGCAAGGATTTTTGATTGGTGCGGTAAATTAATGTTTAGCGAAGTAAATGGGAACCACAAACCGGTGGGGGAATAGCGACCTATGGTCGCATGCCTCTGGACATCCCGTTTCGCCTTTGTTTATGCGGGACGTCGAAGGCGCCGTCCCCTACCATGGTTGATGCGTTGCCATTACCATAAACATTAATTTATTCTACATTAACAATACAAAAAAACATTTCAAATTATCTTTTCTTTTTATATTGTGCAGAGTGAAAAATAATGTTAAAATGAAAATAACAATATAAGGAGTGTGAATGATTATGCAGGTAAAAAAGATATCCGAGCTTAACACAGCTCACAGCACCGATTCACATGCAGGCGAATGCGGCTATTCCCGCCTTATGCCCGACTATAGAGAAACCGTTACACTTGAGGGACAGTCGCACGAGGCGATTTCCTCAAAGGTTTATTATCCCAGAGTGAAGAAGCTTGCAAACGGCAAGTATATCATGCTTCACATGGACTACCGTCTTGGCGGCAACGTGTTTATTTCTCTTGGTGACGACATTCACTCGTTTACCGCACGTCAAAAACTTTTTGCGGCACACACGGTAATCCGTGATGACGGTGAAGAGGACAAAATCATGTACGCAAACGGCGAAGCTGCAGTGCTTCCCAACGGCGATCTTATCGTTGTTGCATCTTTCCGCTACAACAAGGGCTACACCCTTGATGCAAAATACGGTGGACTTGTTATGCGTCGCTCCAAGGACAACGGCCTTACCTTTGATGAAGAAAAGCTTATCTATGTCGGCCGTAACTGGGAGCCGTACATACTCGTTAAAAAGGACGGCGAGGTGCAGGTTTATTTCTCGCACACCGCACCCAAATTCTATCTTGACAAAACCGTTCGTACCGACAGCCCTATAAAGACCTCCAGCGGTACTGCCATTATACGTTCATACGATAACGGCGTTACATGGACTCCCGACGTAAAGGAAGCACCCTATGCCGCATGGCGTGTTTCGCAGAGCTATGTTGCAACTATGGAAAACGGCACAAAGTGCTTTACAAACCAGATGGCAACTGCGGTTGAACTCGGCAACGGCGATATTGCGGTTGCTACCGAAAGTGACCTTGCAAACTACACTTTCCGTCTTACCGTTGCGTATACGCATGACAACTTTGCGCACGAGCTTGGCATTGACGAAGAGGGCCCTGAGGATATCATGTTTGCTTTTGAAGAGGGTGCAGGCCCCTACATGGCACATTTTGAAAGCGGCGAAACCGTGCTTTCGTATAACTGGACAGGATTCCAGCATATCCGCATAGGCGATGAAAAGGGCAGAAATTTTGATAAAGAGCATGAGCTTATCGCGTTTGGCGGCAGATGGGGATATTGGGGTTCGCTTTTCGTTGAGGACGGACACACGCTTATTTCTGCATACCCGAACATTTCAGAGATAAAGAATCTTCCCAAAACACGCATTGATAACGACCTTATGATTGGCAAGCTTCGTCTTAATCACCGTATAGATGCTCTGCCGATTACCGCAGGCTGGAACAAAAATACAGATGCACTGTTTGTTGGCGCACTTTCGCAGGCACAGGCTTCAATCCGTGTTGCATATGACAGCGAGCATCTTCACGTGCTTTGTGACCGTCTTGATAAGTATCTCTGCGATGCTGACGGAATTGAAATTCGCATTAAGGTTGGCGAGAACGTTTATAAGCTTTACCAGAACCTTGCAGGCAAGACCTATTTTGAGCTTAACGACATTGCAGAAGGCTTTGGTGCAAGTGCAACTACACGTGTTGTCGGCGAAATGAACACATGGTGCGGTAGCACAAACGGTGCCGTAACCGAGTTTGAGATCCCGCTTGAAATTCTTGGCGGTGCAAAAGAGTTTGAGATTGATGCAACTCTCAAGAATTCCGACGGACTTGACCTTATCACCGAAGAACTCGGCGGTTATTTCCCCGTAAAGATTAAATAAGCATTAAAAAAGGAACCCCACGGGGTTCCTTTTGTTTTAAAACAGTCTCATGCGTAAACTGCGGAGTACAACTCTGCCTTTTTTGTATAAATAGCGGAGCTTTGTGAGTTTCTGACACTTTTCGTACATTGCATCAATTTCGTTTTCATATTTGAAAATATCGGTTTCGTAAAGCTCGCACTTTTTATGAAAGGCTTTATACTGCCAAGCATATGTCAAGCGGTACCAGAGGCGGCTTTCACGCTCGTCCTCACGCTTCCAGTATGCATCAAACTGCGTCTGCATCGGTGCATACATGATTTCGTCCATTTCTTCTTTTGAAATAAGACCTTGCTCGATAGCCATATCAACGATATCGGTACCGGGCAGGAAGTTAAGACCGTGGAGCTGAAGCTCAAGCGGCATCTTCAGCTTTTTAACAAGGTAGTAGGTTTCTTTAAGATGCTCGATTTTTTCAAACGGATGCTGAAGCATAAAGTCATAGCTTGCCCAGAACACGCCGCTTTCACGAATGATTTTGGTTGCATTTATGATATCGTCATCGGTTTCAAAGCGGTGGAAAATTTCCTTGCGGATATAGGGTGAGCCGGACTGAATACCCATTATAACTTCGGTGAGTCCGACAGAAACAAGCTTTTTAAGCTCGTCAAGCTTAACCATTTTGGGATGCGACCAGATGGTAAACGGAAGGTCAATGTGCTTTTTGTACTGCACGATGAATTCATCTATCCAACCGGGGGTGTTGGGGAAGATCTCATCATAGAAATGCACGAAAACAAGCTTTTTGAGATGCTTTTTCGCCTCGATAAGCTCCGCCATAACACTCTCTACGCTGCGTGTACGCACGTATTTTACGTCTTTTGGGAACATGCGGTGCAGATTTATGCAGCAACAGTACGAGCATGTGAACGGGCAACCACGTGAAGCGATGACCTCGTAGCTCATTGCGGAAAGCTGCGGGTCACCGTATGCTACGGTATCGTTTTCGATATAGCATGCGTTCTCGCAGTTGATAGTGGGGAGTCCGTAGCCGTCAATTTCCTCAAGCAGGTCGCCGATTTCATTTACAACTACGCCCGATTCGTTTTTGTAGCAGAGCGAGGGATTCTGGCTCACGTCGCTTCCGTCAAGCATTGCATTTGCAAGCTTTACCATCGGAATTTCGCCGTCACCGCGGATTACATAACTGCCGCCCATATCGAGAAATCTTTTGGGGAACATTGCCGCAAAAGCACCGCCGAAAACAAGCGGAATGTTGAGCGTGACAAGTTTTTTCGTGAGTTTTTCAACGCTTTCAAGATACATCGAGCTCATCACGGAAAGTCCGATGAAAAGCGGATTTGCACGCAGGATTTCCTCGGCACAGATTTCAATTTCTTTATCGGTTGCAACTTTCGGATTCTGGCTGTTGAAGCCCTTGAAAAAGATTGTTTTAACCGAGTATCCCGCCTTTTTCATGGCGGTTTCAAGATAGCGGACACCAAGAGCCTTTGTGTTGTAAAAGGCTATGAGTACGATATTTTTGTTCATTACTATTTCCTCATTTCAGATACGGTGTGACAAGCGCCACAAGCTCGCTCTTTTTGGATGTTTCTGTTATTTTGCACATTCGTTTTATTCGGTATGAGATTACGTTCTCGGAGGTGTAGAGCCTTTCCGCAATGCTCGGATAGGTTTCGCCTGCGAGAATACCGTCAAGGATTCCACGGTCGAGGTCGTCACAGTTAAGGAGCAGTGCTTCGACACGGAAAATCGTTTTTATAATCGGGTCGTCGTAAAAGTCTACGTGCGGCACCTGCTTTGAAAGTGTTGTTACAAGATCCTGACCCGGATCGGGGTCAAAATTGGTTGAAGCACGCACGGTGAGCTTTGCTTCGACTTTTACCGAGAGTGCAACGTCGCAGGGGTTTTTGTAGAGATATGCGTATGTCAGCACGGCTTGTCTGCCAAGCTCATACTGGTCGGCAAAAACGGTGGTTATGGTGGTGTTTGCAATGGAGGAGAGCATTGACGAACCGCCACAGGCAGTAACGTACATGTCCTCAGGAACACGCACACCGATTGATTTAAGGCTCTGTATGAGTGCAAGTGCAACTACGTCGTTTGAGCAGATTACCGCATTGTAATCACGGTAGTTTTCTGCAAATCTCGCAAAGCAGCCTGCGATTGAGCCGTAATTGTAGTAAATGTCACGTGTGGGATTGCCGCCACGCTCACGCAGATATTCAACGAAATACGAGTCCTTGAGCATGTCGGTCGAAGAGTTCGGATTGATTCCGAAAAGTGCAATGCGACTATGGTTGTTTGCGGTGAGATAGCTTATTGACTTCTGCATACCGTCACGGTAATTCAGCAGTACCTTTGAGCACGAACCCGAAAGAATTGACGATTCGTAGTTAAGAAGTATAACGTGAATACCTCTGTCGGTGAGGTATTTCAAGTCAATAGGAGTGCCGACAACCGAGTGACCTATATACAAAAGCAACCGCTTTTCTTCACCCTCAAAAACCTTGTCAAGGTCGATATCCTCAACGTTTTCTGCATCAATATAGTCTGCCGCATAACGCTTGCGTGTTATTTCGGCAGCCGTAGCCTTAAGGGAGAGCTGTGTCCAGAATGTGTCTTTGAATTCAGGATGAATATATATTTTTATACGCAAAATGGCACACCTCCGAGGTAAAAGAGTTATGATTACGCCAAAGGCGTAAACTATGAGTTAGAAAAAAGACTTAATTTTTAAGTGAATACGGCGGCTCCAATCATTGTGTCATGGCTTCATATTCAGCCGCCGCTTGTCTTTTTTTCGTTGTCTGTGTGCCAACGAGAAAAAAGACTTAATTTTTAAGTGAATGTATAGGTGCTGGGATTCTGCCGCCGCGTGCAATAAAGTCCTTGCAGGACGCACCGTTTACACGCATAACGGGAGCATAGCCGAGCAGACCGCCGAATTCCACTCTGTCGCCGATACCCTTGCCGGGGGCAGGGATAACACGCACTGCGGTCGTCTTATTATTGACCATACCGATGGCGATTTCATCGGCAATGATGCCGCTTATAGTTTCTGCAGATGTGTCGCCCGGAATACAAATCATATCAAGACCTACAGAGCAAACTGCGGTCATGGCTTCGAGCTTTTCAAGTGTGAGCGAACCACATTCTGCTGCTGCAATCATGCCGGCATCCTCGCTTACGGGGATGAATGCACCCGAAAGACCGCCAACGTGGCTTGACGCCATAACGCCGCCCTTTTTAACTGCATCGTTGAGCATGGCGAGTGCTGCAGTGGTACCGGGGCCGCCGCAAACCTCGAGTCCCATGGACTCAAGTATGCAGGCAACGCTGTCACCGATTGCAGGAGTGGGGGCAAGCGAGAGGTCTACGATACCGTAAGGTACACCGAGTCTCTTGGATGCCTCAAAAGCAACGAGCTGACCTACTCTTGTAATCTTGAATGCTGTTTTCTTTATTACGTCGGCAAGTGCCGAGAAATCGCAGTCACCCACACGGCGGATTGCTTTTTCAACAACACCGGGGCCGCTTACGCCTACGTTGATAACGCAGTCGCTTTCTCCCACGCCGTGGAATGCACCTGCCATAAACGGGTTATCGTCAACAGCATTGGCAAATACAACGAGCTTTGCGCAGCCTATTGCATCACGGTCGGCAGTGAGTGCTGCCGCTTCTTTTACAACTCTGCCCATGCGTGCAACTGCATCCATGTTGATGCCGGCACGTGTCGAGCCGACGTTTACGGATGAGCAAACCATCTGTGTTTCGGCAAGTGCCTGCGGAATGGAGGTAATAAGTGCATCGGCACCCTTTGTCATGCCCTTTTGAACAAGTGCAGAGAAGCCGCCGATGAAGTTGATGCCGAGGTCGCTTGCCGCACGGTCGAGAGTCTTTGCAATTTTTACATAGTCATCGGGGGTGGATTTTCCGCCGATATAGGAAATCGGAGTAACAGAAACACGCTTGTTTACAATCGGGATACCGTAAAGCTTTTCGATATCCTCGGCGGTGGGAACGAGATCCTTTGCACTACGCATAAGCTTGTCATAGATGTTTGCGCAAAGTCTGTCCGTATCGTCCGAAACGCAATCGTAGAGCGAAACACCCATTGTTACGGTTCTGACGTCGAGGTTTTCCTCGCGTATCATATTTATTGTTTCAAGAATATCCTTGGTGTTAATCATTGTAATGGTTCCTTATAAATGTTTTTGTATGTCTATTGTGTCATTCTGAGCGTCAGCGAAGAATCTGCGAGCCGAAGGCTCGTCTTAGAAAAACCTTTCAACGCAAGGTTTTCGGATCCTTCGTCACGGTGTTCCTCAGGATGACACGTATGATTATATCTTATGCATTGTGTTGAAGATGTCTTCGTGCATGCAACGGATCTCAAGACCGCTTGACTTGCCAAGCTCGTCCAATGCATCGCTGAACTTTATAAAGTCGCCCTCGAGAGAGGAGATGTCAGCAATCATAATCATTGCAAAGTATTTATCAAGAACGCTTTGCGTAATTTCTGTAATGTTTGCACCGTACTCTGCACACTTTGCACTGACAGATGCAATAATACCAACCTGGTCTTTACCTATAACTGTAATAACTGCTTTCATGTTTGTTGCTCCCATATAAATATAATTATAGATACTATAATAATACTACAAATCCGCTTAATATTCAATAAGAAATGTCTAAAAATATTGAAATTGTATAATAAATATGGTATACTAAACTGATAAATAATGCAAAAAAATAAAGGGGCGTGTGAAAATGTACGAAAATGACTTTTGCGAGTATGCGGTTGTAAAGAAAAAAGAGGGAAGCTACCTTGCAAAAATTATTGCCGCATTTGTACTTACCGTTCTGATAGCGTTTGTAACGTTTGCGTTTCTGATTCCCCGTTACGGTACGGTGGGACTGCTTGCAGTGGCGGTTGCGGCAGGCATTTTGTGGTATCTTTCACGTTTCATGTACATTGAGTGCGAATACAGTCAATCGGGCGCATACCTTGATTTTTCATATGTTTATTCCAAGCAGTACCGCAAGGACAAGCTTTCTGTTGACCTTAAGAAGAGCGCTAAAAAAATCGCACCTTATAACGGCAGCTTTGACTCATTCAATGTGAGCCACGTGCTTGACATGCGTTCTTCTGCAAAGAGTCCTTATTCATATATGCTTATTTACGATGACGGAAACGGCATAAGTGCGGTGCTTTTCGATGCTACCGAGCAGATGATTGACAATCTTTTTCATCAGGTTCCGTCTGCGGTGGTACGTTCGACGGGCTTCCCGAAGTAATAAGGTACCCTGTCATCTCATAAATTCATATGAGGTGATTTGATGAAAAAAATATTTATACTGTTCTGCTTGCTTTTTCTGCTTTGCTCATGTACGGCAGAGGAGGCGGCTTTCCCCGATGAGTTTGATGCCGACGTTGAGGTACGCATAGGCGAAAAAATCTATACTGCCATCTATGAAAAGCGGCTTGACAGCGATACGCTTATCTTTGTCTCTCCCGAAAATCTTTCAGGGCTTACGTTTGCTTTAAGCGGTGGCATAGTAACGGCTACAGTGGGCGAAACAACGCTCGAAAGCGATAGCTTTAAAGCGGTGTTTGACTTTTTGCCTGTTACAGAGTTCGGTACAAAGTCGGTCGGTGACAGAGAATATACAATTAATGAAAGGAGTATGAAATGACAGAAAAAAACCTTGCCGAAATTGATATTTCGGCTCTTAAGCATAATTTTCATATTCTCCTTGAAAGAATAAAAAAGGCTTCGCCCAAAACCGAGCCTATGTGCGTGGTAAAGGCGGATGCTTACGGTCACTGTGCGGAGTTTTGCGTTCCTGCGTTATATGATGCGGGGGCAAGGAGCTTTGCGGTGTCGAGCATCGAGGAGGCGGAGCAGATTTATGCTATTCTGGATGCAAGAAACTGCGTTGCAAAGAACATCCTTATCCTCGGCTACACTCCTGCAGAGAGCGAAAATGTAAAACTGCTTGCAAGACATAAAATAACGCAGGCGGTGTATTCGCTCGAATATGCCGAGGCACTTTCAAATGAGCTTTGTACGCTCAGGCAAAAGGGTGTGCTTGACGGCAGTGACGGTATCCGTTGTCACATCAAGCTTGACAGCGGCATGAACCGTCTTGGCTTTGACACGCATGAGGCGGCGGCAGACAAAACCGTGAATGAGATACTTGAGGTTTCAAGGCTTGACGGTATCCGCATAGACGGTGTGTTCTCGCATTTTGCATGTGCGGACGAAGGTGATATTGAGTTTTCAAAAGCCCAGTTTAACCGCTATGATGCGATAGTAAAGCGGTGCGAGGAGCAGGGCGTTACGTTTGCATGCAAGCATATCTGCAACAGTGCAGGGGCACTCCGTTTTCCTGAGATGTATCAGGATGCGGTTCGTCTTGGCATTGTGCTTTACGGCCTTTCTCCATCAGACGTGGCGCAGGATAGCGAGCTTATTCCCGTAATGCGTCTTAAAAGCCGCATTGCTCACGTGCATAAGCTTCATGCGGGTGATTTTGTAAGCTACGGGGCAGAGTTCTGTGCCGATAAGGAAATGACGGTTGCAACCATACCGATTGGGTATGCAGACGGCTTTTTACGTGGATACAAAAACGGCGGCACCGTTGTGGCAGGCGGTAAAACCGCACGCATACTCGGCAGAGTTTGCATGGACCAGTGCATGGTAGACGTCACCGACCTTGATGTGAGTGCGGGTGATTACGTATATATTTTCGACGAAAGCGGCGAGAATCTGAAAAGGCTTTGCGCTGCTGCCGAAACTATAAATTATGAGGCGATCTGCCTTGTATCAAAACGTGTAAAACGTGTTCCGATAAACGGATAGGAACTTTAAAATTCTTTTTAAAGGAGGTGTTCATATCACAAGGAAACGAATAATTGCGTTGGCTGTGAGTGCGGCGGTATCGCTTGGGCTTGCGGGCGGCGGCGTTGGCTTTTCGGTTGCCGAGAGCAACCGTGCCAAAGATGCAAACGAAGCTTTGGAGCAGAGGCAAGCACTTACTGCGGTTTATCCCACACTTGCCGAGGTTCCCGATATAAACGGTTTTGAGCTTGATATTCTGTGTGACATGAACGCATCCGAAAGCTTTTGCGGCGGAGAAACCGAGGCTATTACGCTTTCAAAGCTTGCAAAAAAACGCAATGACCATTTCGAGGTTAAAACGGGAGCCAAGCTTAACGTTACTCCAACCGCCGACTTTTACAAAACGGCGGTAAACGATATACTCTCGGGTGAGTTTGATTATAACCTGTATGCGGCGGATGCGGCGGCTTCGCTTTCGCATTTGCTTTCTTCTGGATATCTGCACGACATATCGCAAAGCGAATATATTGATTTGTCAAAGGAGTGGTATGACAAAACTACGACCGAGGCACTTTCGATATACGGCGGACAGTATCTTGTTTCCTCTGCAGCGGCAGATGCACGCAGAAACATGTGCGTTATTGCGTATAACAGGGACAGTGTTCCTTCCGATATGACTCCGCTTGCAGAAATTGCTATGAACGGCTCTTTCACCACTGAGAAAATGCTTGAGTATGCACACGCTGTACATAAAGATGATTTTTACGGTGCCTCGATTGGTGAGGAAGACGTTTTCCCGCTTGTGTTCGGCATGGGCGGCACGTTTGTACATACCACTGCGGATACGATAGAGGTTGAGCCGCTTTCGCTTGTCCGTCTTAACCTTTCGGCGGTTGCAGAGCTTGTCGGCGACGGCTCGGTGAGGTATGGCACAAGGGACTTTTCAAAATCACAGTCGCTTTTTTCGGTAAAAAAGATGTCCGAGGTTTCGTCCTTGCGTCAGACTGTTGGCAATATCGGTGTACTGCCTTTGCCAAAGCTTGACGAAAGCGACAGCTATTCGGGATATATCGACCTTGCAGGCGCAGTTATGACGGCAATACCCGCAGGTGTCGGAAATAAGGAGCATGTTGAGTATGCGTTTGATTCGTTTGTGCGGCTTTCGCATGAATATATTGCTCCGTTTATCCGCCAAAGAGGAACGGGCGGCAACACCGATGATGAAAAAATGCTTGAGATAATCGCTATGGGCGCTTCAAGCGATCTTTCGAGCCTTTTCGGCTACGGAGAAATTGATAAGCTTTTCGCCGACGTTGTTTCGGGCGAGGAGAATAATTTAACACTTGAATACTATAATCGCAAAACGCTTTATGAAAAGGCAATTTCAATAATCGAAAAGCGTTTTGCTGCAAAATAAGGAGATGTAGAAATGGCACAACTTTTGAATGAAAATGACAACCGTACCGCCAGATGTGCTGAGTTTTCAGCAAAGGATATCGGCAGAGAGGTCTGCGTTATGGGCTGGGCTCAGCGTCAGCGTGACCTTGGTTCGCTTATCTTTATTGATTTGCGTGACCGCACAGGTATTTTGCAGCTTGCTTTTGACGAGAATACCGACCGTGCGGTATTTGATACCGCTTTTACCGTAAGAAGTGAATTTGTTCTTCTTGCAAAGGGAACAATACGTGCACGCGGAGAGGGTGCAGTAAACAAGAATATCCCCACAGGTGAAATCGAGGTTGCGGTAAATGAGCTTCGCATACTTGCCTCTGCACAGACTCCTCCTTTCGCAATCGAGGAGAACAGTGCAGTTCGTCCCGAACTCCGTCTTACCTACCGTTATCTTGACCTCCGCCGCCCCGACCTTCAGGGCAACATCATTGCACGTTCCAAGATTTCCAACATCGCGCGCAACTACTATGCGGAGAACGGCTTTATCGACATTGAAACTCCCGACCTTATCAAGCCCTCGCCCGAGGGTGCACGTGACTATCTCGTGCCCAGCCGTGTACACCCCGGCAAGTTCTATGCACTTCCGCAGTCACCCCAGCTTTACAAGCAGCTTCTTATGGTAGCAGGCTTTGACCGCTATTTCCAGATTGCACGTTGTTTCCGTGACGAGGACCTCCGTGCAGACCGTCAGCCTGAATTTACTCAGATCGACGTTGAGATGTCATTCGTTAAGCAGGACGATGTAATAAACGTTACCGAGGGCTTCCTCAAGAAACTCTGGAAAGAGATGCTCGGTATCGACATTGAAACTCCTTTCCTCCGCATGGAATATAAGGAGGCTATGGAGCGTTTTGGCTCGGATAAGCCCGACCTCCGTTTCGGCTTTGAGCTTAAGAACCTTTCCGATATCGTTGCAAACACAGAGTTCAAGGTATTTGCAGGTGCTGTTGCAAACGGCGGCAGTGTACGTGCAATCAACGTAAAGGGCGGTGCATCGTTCTCACGTAAGGAAATTGATGCACTCGCAGAGTTTGCAAAGTCCTACCGTGCAAAAGGCCTTGCATGGACTAAAATGGCGAACGGCGAGGTTTCCTCTTCGTTTGCAAAGTTCCTCTCCGCCGAGGAGAATGCCGCAATCGCAGAGCGTATGGAACTGTGCGACGGCGACCTTATTCTGGTTTGTGCAGATAAGGATCAGGTTGTATTTGACACTCTTGGTGCGCTCCGTTGCCACTGTGCAAAGAAGCTCGGACTTCTTGACCCCAATGACTTTAAGTTTATGTGGGTAACCGACTTCCCGCTCTTCGAGTACTCCGAGGAGGACGGCAGATACTACGCAAAGCACCACCCCTTCACTATGCCTAACCCCGACGACCTCGACAAGGTTGAAAACGATCCCGCAAATGCACGTGCAATCGCATACGATATCGTTCTCAACGGCACCGAGCTTGGCGGCGGTTCTATCCGTATCCACGATGCAGAAATTCAGAGCCGTATGTTCAAGGCGCTTGGCATTTCCGATGAGGATGCACAGGAAAAATTCGGCTATCTTGTTGAAGCGTTCAAGTACGGCGTACCTCCGCACGGCGGTATGGCGTTCGGTCTTGACCGCCTTGTAACACTTCTTCTCGGCCTTGAGGATATCCGTGACGTTATCGCATTCCCCAAGGTACAGAACGCATCCGAGCTTATGAGTAAGGCTCCCGGTCTTCCCGACAAGGGTGCTCTTGAGGAGCTTGGTCTTGCAGTAGTTAAAAAGGAAGACGATGAATAAAACTCCGGCACCGTTCAGCGGTATACTCGTGCTGAATAAGCCTGCCGGCTTCACCTCGCATGATGCGGTGGGCAAGCTGCGTCGGCTTATGGGTACACGCCAGATTGGGCATACAGGCACACTCGACCCGCTTGCAACGGGAGTTTTGCCAATGCTTTGCGGACGTGCGGTAAAGGCAAGCGAATACCTTACCGAACATGACAAAGCATATGAGGCGACCTTTACTTTAGGAGCAGTCAGCGAAACGGGTGATATTTGCGGCACCGTGGAGAAAACCGGTGCCGCTATCCCCTGCGAGCAGGCGGTGCTGGATGCCGCTTCTTCGATGGTCGGCAAACGCATGCAAAAGCCGCCCATGACCTCCGCTATAAAGGTGAACGGCAAAAAGCTTGTAGACTATCAGCGTGCCGGTGAAACCGTAGAGGTTGCGGCACGTCCCATTGAAATCTATTCATGCGTTGCAAAGCGGATAAGTGACAGCGAATACAGCCTTTCGCTTGAGGTTTCAAAGGGTACGTACGTGCGTACGGTTATCACCGAAATAGGCGAAATGCTCGGTTGCGGTGCGGTTATGTCATCGCTTTGCCGTACAAAAAGCGGCACTTTCACGCTTGAGGATTCATATACGCTTGAGCAGCTTGAAGAGATGAGCATTGAGGAGCGTATTTCACTTCTCAAACCCGTAGAAAACGCATTCGATGAGCTGCAAAGTGTTACGCTTGCACCGTTTTTTGCAAAGCTCTGCAAGGACGGTTGTGAGATATACCTGAAAAAAATCGGCAAGCATTTTGACCTTGGCACACGTTTGCGTATCTATGATGAAAACGGCTTTTTTGCCCTCGGCGAGGTGCGTGAGTACAAGGACGGAAACGCAATTAAAATGATAAAACTATTTTCTTTGTGATGAAAACGAAGCTGGAAAGATATACCGAACTTGTGGGCAGGGTAAGAGAATACTTTCAAAACAGTTCGGGCACAAAAAAGTCTATACCGTTAAAATGGTGTGAAGCGTGCGAAGAAATAAATTTGTGGGCTTATTGGCAAGGCAGTTTAAATGCAAAGATTATGCTTGTTGGTCAGGATTGGGGGTGTCCCTATGACAAAACGGCGAATAATGTAATGGCGAACATTCAAGCTATCAAAAGTGGCTTGAATGTTTCATATATGCATAATAACAACAGCACCACAAACAAAAATCTAAGGACGCTTTTTGGGACTTTAGGCTACAATATTGATGAAAAACAGAAAGATTTGTTTTTTACAAATTTTGTATTAGGATACCGTGAAAAAGGATTCAGCGGCGGAAAACTGAGAGAATGGGAAGAAGCAAGTTCGAAGTTTTTCGGTGAGTTGGTCGATATTATAGAGCCGGAGATTATAATTTGCCTCGGAAAGTTTACTCTTGCCGGAGTGTTAAATACTTTCGGTAAGAAAAAGGCTGTAAATAATTATAATCTTTTTATAGAAAGCGACGAGAATCCAATATCGGTTACGCTGCATAGCGAAAAGCAAATTAAAATATACGGTATGGCGCATTGCGGTGCAATGGGCACGATGAACCGTAACGGAAAAACTTCATGTAATAATCTTGATAAGCAGATAAACGATTGGCATAGAATATTAAAAGACATTTATTGGCGATGAGTTCTGCTATACAAATATAGATTTTCCGTAGGAGGAAAACTTTAATCATGCAAAAACGCACAGACTATAACGGCGTTACTTATTTTTACTCTGAAGGCTTATATCCTGTACGCCATGGCTTTTCCACCCGACTTGGCGGTATATCAAAGCTTGATTATACAAAGTCGCTCAACCTCGGCTTTTACCGTGGCGACAAGGATATTATTGTTAAAAAGAATATAGAGCGCTTTTCGGAGGCGGTAAATATCAATCCCGAGGAGCTTATTATAATGCCGCAGATACATTCTACAAATATCATCGAGGTAACCCGTGATAATTGCGGCCACGGCATCTATACTCCTGCCACGTTTGAGGGCGATGCGCTTGTGAGCTGTTCGAGAGGAACGGCTCTCGGTGTCCGCATTGCAGACTGCGTTCCGATTCTTATGGCAGATTACGGTGCAGGTGTTATTGCGGCAGTGCATGCGGGCTGGCGAGGAACAGTTGGCAACATCGTAGGCAAAACTGTTGAAAAGATGTGCTATCTCGGTGCCTCTGCAGAGGATATCAAGGTTGCCATAGGACCTCATATTTCTATGGACAATTACGAGGTTGGAGAGGAAGTTGCAAGGGCGGTGCTTGACATAGTGGGAGAGGCAAATCTCACCTTTTCACATCTTCGCACTACCGAAAAACCGGGCAAATTCCTTTGCGGACTCGGTGAAGTGAATAAGACTCTGCTTCTTCGTGCAGGTATCAAGGAAAAGCATATAGACGTATGCAATGAATGTACCTACGCAAACGAGGAATACTTCTATTCGCATCGCCGTATGGGTGAAAAACGCGGTTCGCTTATGGGAATAATAGCGATTTAAAAAGGAGCCGAAAGGCTCCTTTTTGTGATAAAATAGGCGTATGCACGTAGTCATAACATAAATTAATGTTTAGGGGAGTAAAATGGAAACCACAAACCTGTAGGGCAGGGGCTTGCTCCTGCCGCATGTATAACATCTAATGACGGCTTGCGGCGGGAGATAAACCCCCGCCCTACATTATTGCTCGTCGCTGTTCCTCCCCTAAACAATAATTTACACATTCATTCTTCATGTGTGTTTTTCGTAAAATTCAACGAATAATTTGTACCTATATTATATTGACTTTTAGTTCGCAATGTGTGAAAATTAATATGAATAATGGATTTTATTTCATTTAAAGGAGAAGAATATGAAAAAGTTAGTTACTTTACTTTTAATGCTCTCACTTTTTACACTTTGCATTTTTGCGGCACAACCGCCAACGGCGATTGACGTTTCGGGCGCAGTTGAGGTTTACCGCAACACCTTTGACGATGAGGCCTCGCTCAACGATTTTACCATGTATAGCGGAAAATGGGGCGTTGAGAACGGACGTGCCTTTGTGCTTCCCGGTCAGACAGCAGCAAATGCTTACTTTGTTTACACCGGCTCGAACACTGCACTCCATAACCTTTCGGACTATGTTGTAGAGGTTGATATCTACAACGTGCGTCAGGCACAGGGCCTTGTTGCAAGATGCAACCTTGATACGTGCAATACTGCAATCCAAGGTTATATGGGCGTTAATGCAAACTTTGATACCGCAGGTACAAAGGCATATGCCCGTGTTACCTCTGTTTCTACCGGTAAAAATGCGGCAAGCCTCGGCACCTCTCCCGCACTCTTTTTGCCGGGTGCAAATCTTCACCTTGAACTTGCAATGAGAGGCGAAATCGTTCAGTATTCCATCACCGATATTGACACGGGACTTCTTCTCTGGACACGCACCGAAACTACCGATTACTGCCCGAGCGGCTCGTTTGGTCTTATGGCATATACCAAGGTTGTAAACGGTCTTGACACAAGCGAGGCACGCTTTGACAACCTTGTTGTAAAGACTCTTGAACCTGTTTCAGACGATGAAAACTTTACTGTTGTAAGCGGCTCTGCCGATATGTACGGCGATGACCGTATCGACATTGCGGCAAGCACGGTTGCAATTCACAAGACAGAAAAAATGACAAACGGCACCGTTTCGGCACAGCTTTTCATGCCTGCGGCAGCGACAAAGAATGACCTTAATGCGGTTGTAGGTGATAAGAGAGTTGAAAGTGCAGGACTCGTATTTAATTATGCGGCTGACGGCTCCTCATACTATAAGCTCCAGATGTACCGTGTCGGCAAGGTTTCCACTGTTGCAAATAATGAAATAACAAAGATTTCCACCACTGTTTATACCGAGCTTATAAAGGTTGTAAACGGCAGCGAAACCAAGCTTAAGAGCTTTAATATGGAAGCAAGCGGACTCGGCTCGTTTGGTGTGGTTGAACTCCGTGCAGTTGTAAATAACGGAAAGATTTATGGCTACATGAATGACCGTTGCTATGTTGCTATCACTGATGCAGAGCCTCTCACAGGCGATGGAGTTGGCGTATTCGGTACGCTTGCCGATACTCAGTTTGCGAACTTCGGTGTGAGTGAGGAAACTGCTCCCGACAAGGCCGATATCGTTATCTGGGGACATTCTCACCCCGGTGGATGGGTGCATGCGGCTGATGAATTTGCTTCCTACGGTAAGGTTGTAAACGTTGCACTTGGCGGCTCGACAACGCTCGATATGCCTAATATTGTCGATGCAATGGCTTCATATAACCCCTCTGTTGCAATTATTATGATTGGCTCAAACAACATGGGCTACACCGTAGAAAAGAACGTTGACGACCTTGACAGCAGCTTCAACGCACTTCGTGCACTCTGTCCCGATGTAAAGTTTGTGCTTATCACCGAGTGGTGGCAGCCTTCAAGACTTGAAAAATACGGCGACTACGTGCTTTCTCTCAACGATGCCTACAGAGCATATGCTGCTGAAAAAGATGACGTAACAATTCTTGAGGGATGGAGCATACCCGTTAAGAACGGCACACTTGACGAATCTCTTTTCAAGGATACGCAGCACTTAAATTACCTTGGCTATGATATTCTTAATGCACGTACACACGCTGTACTTGGATATCTTATAGACGGTAACAACGGCGATATCGACGGTGACGGCGAGGTTTCTGTTAAGGACGTGCTTGCGGCACTTGTAAATCTGGTTAACGGCGGCAAGTATATCTCTCATGCCGACAGAAATTTTGACGGTGAAATCAGTCTTACCGACGTTTTGAAGATATTGAAGAATTCTGTTATGTAAAAAAAGAGGTGCTTTGCACCTCTTTTTTTATCTTATAGTTTTTGAAACACCCGTTACAAACTCACCCATGTGGTCGCTTTTACATTCGTAAACAAACGAGAATTTGCCGTCCTTGTATTCAAGCTTTGTAACCGAGGCGTTGTCCGCCCACACAATGTCCTGCAGCTGCTCGATAGGCATGCCGTGGAGATAGCAGCAAAGGCATTTGATAACAGCACCGTGTGTTGTGATGCAAATGTCATGCCCCTCGTACTTCTTTGCGGTTTTTTCAAGTGCGTTTACTGCACGGTTGTAGCACTGAACAGTGCTTTCTCCGTTAGGGCAAACGGTTTTATACATCTGCGTTTTCCAAACGGTAAATGCACCGTCGTATTTTTTCTCAACTTCTTCGATAGCCATGTCCTCCCAATCGCCGAAGTTCATTTCAATAAAGCCTTCGTCAGGCAGAATTTTTATATTTCTGTCATCGGCAATCGGTGCGGCGGTCTGCATCGCACGTGAGAGGGGGCTGGAAATCACGGTTTCTATATGTTCGTTTTTCAAAAAATCAGCGGTAAGACGTGCTTGCTTATGACCAAGCTCCGAAAGCGGATAATCGGTGTGACCGGCAAAGCCGCCCTTAAGATTGCCAAGGCTCTGACCGTGGCGTACAATATATATGTAAGACATTTGTTTGCTCCTTTTGTTGATAAATAGATTTTATCACAAAACAATCATTTTTTCAATATTTTTCTTGACAAATAAATTCATATATGATAAAATACTAATTCGGTATAGGTAATAATTATTTACCCCTACCCCCTTGCCATGACAAAGGGCATGGCCATAAGTCCATAAGGAGGTGTAACACAGATGGAAAAGGTAGTAAATTCTTACGAAACACTGTTTATTGTTAATCCTACTCTCGCAGAGGATGAAATCAAGGCAACAGTGGACAAGTTCACTGCACTTGTAGCAGAGAACGGTACCGTTGGTGAAATCGACGAGTGGGGCAAGCGCCGTCTTGCATATCCTATCGACGATATTACCGTGGGTTACTATGTACTCGTTAATTTCACAAGCGAGTCTGCTTTCCCCGCTGAGCTTGAGCGTCGCTACAACATTGATGAAAACATCATGCGTGGTATCGTTATCAGACTCGAAAGCAAGAAGGCAAAGTCGTAATTTGACGAGGAGGCGAGTATATGGCAACTTTGAATAAGGTAATTCTTATCGGAAACCTGACAGCAGATCCTGAACTCAAGCAGACACCGTCCGGTATCTCGGTTGTTTCGTTTACAATCGCAATCAACCGCCGTTATCAGAGCAAGAATCAGACTGAGGGACAGCAGACCGCTGACTTTATCAGCATTGTTGCATGGCGTCAGACTGCAGAGTTTGTATCTCGCTATTTCAAGAAGGGTAAGCCCATTCTGGTTTGCGGTGCTCTCCAGAGCAGAAGCTATACCGACAGCCAGGGCAACAAGCGTTATGTAACAGAGGTTGTTGCAGACGAGGTTGGATTTGTAGAAAACAAGTCCGATGCTCAAGGTGGCTCCCAGTACACGCCCGATGCATATGCCGCACCGTCGTATTCAAATACCGACGCGGCAGCGCCTAAATTTGAGGCGGTATCCGATGAGGACGATTTGCCGTTCTGATCGAAAAGAATTTATAGAAAGGAAATCTGTTTTTAACAGTAGGGTATAACAATGGATAACAAGACAGAAAATGTTCAGCGTCCTTTTCGTCCTATGAAAAAGAGAAAGAAGGTTTGTCTCTTCTGCGCTGACAAGATCGATTACATTGATTACAAGGATACTGTAAGACTTAAGAAGCTCGTTTCTGAGCGTTCCAAGATTCTTCCCAGAAGAATTTCCGGTACATGCGCTGTTCACCAGCGTCAGCTTACCGTTGCAGTAAAGAGAGCAAGACAGATGGCTCTTATTCCTTACGTAAGCGACTAATAATGCATTTAAAAAGCACCGCTTTTGCGGTGCTTTTTTTACTGCTATTTTAATCAATAAGCCCAATAAAATAGTCCGAGCTAACGTTGTAAAATTTGCAAAGTTTGATTAAATCTTCAATTTTCAGTTCGGCTCTGCCGTCCTCGATGTGACTGTATCCTTGCTGCGACTTGTTTATAATTGCTCCAACTGCTTTTTGAGTTAAATCATGGTCTTCTCTTAAATTTCTCATTCTCATTCTGTAATTCATATAACGCCTCCATAATATTGATGTATAGAAATTAACATACTCAAAAAATGAGTATTGACTTTTACTCAAAGATTGAGTAAAATAAAAGAAAGCGAGTCGTTTTTAGCAGATAAAGGTAAAATTCTGACTACGCAACAACTTTATTCTTGGAGGAAAAGAAAAATGAAGAACCCCATTAATTATTTGAAGCATCTTTTGAAGGACCCGATTAACACCCTTGAAGAAGCAGATGCAAGAAAAAAAGAGATTATGCCTTGGCTATTCGGCTCAATCGGCGTTGCGGTACTGTTTTCTGTGCTTGACGGAATTCTTAGCACCGGTTTTCTTATGATTTTTGGCATGATTGGAGTATTCGGTGTAATGTTTTTCGGCTTTTTGCTTTTCGTTATCGGTAAAGCAAAGGAAAGATTCAAAGTACTCACCTGCGATGGCTGTAACACCATGGCGGTAATCAAGACTCCTGAGGAATTTGCCCAGTTTGTGCATTATACCGTAGAAAAAGACGAGGCTTCTTATAATGGCGTAAGTCATCCCGCAAGCAACAACGGTGTTGTTTCCAAAGTGGAAGCCAAGGGAAGTGCTTCTGCCGTGGTATCCATCGAACTTAAATGCCCGAACTGCGGAAAGGTGAGAAAGCTTGAGTATCGCATCACTCCGTTCAAATGTACCTATACGCAAGAAAAGGTGCTTGTCAGGGACGTTGAAGCTGCAAAGATGAGATTGGAAACAGGGGTAAAAGAGGTTGTTGCTGCGTACAACGATCCTGAAAAACGTAAGCTCATCCCGTATAGTATTCACAGTAGAAACAATCCGAATTACGAAAATAGAACCAAGCCGCAGTTTGCCAACAACCATAGTGCCTATCCTACGTACAACGGTGTAAAAATCAACTACCATAAGGATGTTGAGGAAATGGTAGAGCAATTCTTTTTGGAGAACCAGCTTGACGGTACAATTTCGGCAAAATAATATTTCAATAATAAAACCGACACAAAAGTGTCGGTTTTATTATGCTACATGCTTTTTAAAATAAGATTTACAAACGTAAAAAATCCGTTCTCTTTTTTTGAGAACGGATTTTTTATTAACCTCACCTATTCTTCTACAAATTTTACGCCGTCTTCAACGCTCATAGATGCAATACGTGCGAGCGATTCAACACGGATGCCCATACCGCGAATCAGGTCGCCGCCGGGCTGATAAGCCTTTTCGATAACAATGCCTGCACCTACAACCGAAGCGCCTGCATCTTCGATAAGTGCGATAAGTCCTTTAAGGGCACTGCCTTTTGCAAGGAAGTCATCAATGATGAGCACCTTATCGCCCTTGCCCAAAAATTCTTTGGAAACGACGATATCGTATGTAGTGCCGTGGGTATACGACTCAACCTTGGAGGTATAAACGTCGGCATAAATATTGTTAGTCTTTGTCTTTTTAGCAAATACTACGGGTACGTCAAAGTACTGTGCGGTGAGGCATGCAATGCCGATACCGGAAGCTTCGATGGTGAGAATCTTTGTTACTTCCACACCCTCAAACAGTCTTTTGAACTCTTTGCCGAGCTCGCACATGAGTTTAACGTCAATTCTGTGATTGACAAAACCGTCAACTTTGAGGACATTGCCCTCGCCAACTTTGCCATCTTTTAAAATTCTTTCTTCAAGGAGTTTCATAATTTATGCCTTTCGTTAATTAGTTTTCGTAGAGAACTGCGTTTATTATTCCGCCGATAAACTCGGCATCTTTGTAGTAGATAGAGCCATCTTCATACGGTTCAAGTTGGATTTTTATGTTGCTCACGCCGCTTAGGTCAAGCGAGAAATTCTGAATTGTATCAGGGGTTGCAAGCAACGTTTCAAATTTCAGTACCCCGTCAAGATATATCTTGAAAACCAACGAGTAAAGCGGTTCATCCGAGGCTTTGAGTCCCACGGAGCCTTCAAATTTTTTGAAATCGTAGCCGTAGATGTTAAGAACGTCGCAGAAATTACCGTACAGAATGTTTCCGCCGTAGTCCTCACCCTGTATGGTGCAGATGCCGTTGTGTTCCTTGCGGTAATATGCACCTTTAGGTATACCCATAGAGTTTTCGGTAAGCGGCAGAAAATCATAGGCATCGACAAGTGTAATATAATTATCTTTTACAATTTCTTCATACTTTGCATATATGTAGAGGTCGGTTGTTACGTTTTTATACGATTTTGACCAACCGCTGAAAACGTATCCGTCAGGCGGAGTAACTTTTGGCGGTACAGCATCGTCACCGTAGAAAACCTGTTGCGATTTCAGCAGAGTGGTATCGGAGTCGTAGAAATAAACGTTAAGCCACTCTTTCTGATATATGGCTTTGACAATCATGGCGCCCGTGACCTTTGAAAAATCCTTGTCCCAGCCGATAAACACCATGTCATCACGTTTCAGCGGCATGGGAGGTTCTTTTGCACTTTTGCCTTCTTCAATGTTCTGTATGGATATTGCGGAATAGCCGTCTATATCGACAAATTTTACGGTGTAAACTTCTTTTGGCACCTCTGTTTCCACGGGTTTGCGTGTGGTGGTAACGGGGGCGGTCGTGCTTGTAGCAACGACCTCAAAATACTGCGGCTCGGTTATCTCGGTATCAACGGAAATTTCGGTCGTGGAGCGTGAAATTTCGGTAATATCGACAACTGCATCAAGCCGTTCTTCAACAAGCGGTTCAAAGGAAAAACGCTTGCGTGATGCAGTGCAGGAAATAAGCGACAGGCACAGAGATGTCAGAACTAAAAAAGCAAAAAGTTTTTTCAAGTAAAAACACCTCCAAAACAAAAATAGTTTCACATTTGTGAAACTATTTTATCATATTATTCGCTAATATACAATATCAAATTTAAATTTCGGCTGCAGTAAGCTTAATTATAAGATCCATATTATCCGGTTGTGTGCTTGCTTCTTCTGCGGCACGGTTACGCTTGATTTCGCCGCATTTACGGCATTTGTGCAAAATCACATAGCCTTTTTTGGGGCTGATTTCCACTTTTACAGGGTCCATAATGCCAAGGCAGGTATTTGCACGGTCGCCCGGCATTATATCAATATGGATCGAGCAAAGGCAAAAAGGGCAGTGGTTGCGTGATGAAAAACCGAGCGGCTCAACCTCTTTTCCGCAATTCTGGCAAATGAAACCGTTATCGTTTTTTGTAAATCTTTTGCTTTCCATGAAAAAACTCCTTGTATTTATGAGTGCCGTTTCGGGAAAAATGATAGCGACATCATGATTTTTGCAAAAAGAAAGGACCGGATAATTATGAGAAGTATTAAAGCATTGATGCTTTGCGTTGTTCTTTCGCTGACTATGCTGATTGTCACAGGTGCCGCCACTCCGCAGGAAATGTATGAAAACGGAGTTGTTTCCGACGGAAGCGTAAGCTTTGGCGACATGCGTGACGGTGTTGTAAGCGACGTCAGCGAGGGCGGCGAAATTATGAACGGCGAGGGCACTGGAATGATGGAGGATATAATGGGAGGTAGCGATGCAAGCGGAGAAAACAGTATCACTGCTGTCCCCGATATGACAAATACCCCCGAAAACTCCTCCGCCGAGTCTACAAGCGGTGATACCGGCACAAGCGGTGACCGTACAGAAGACGAGGGCGGCAAAACGATGGGAATTATCATTGCCGTTGCAGTAGCCATTGCCGTTATAGTGATAATATTTTTGTTAATGCCAAAACGCAGAGGATAAAGTCTGAAAAATAAATTTTTCAGATTTGGTGAGTTTTGTGCCTTTTGCACCAAAACCAAGGTGCAAATTTCGGTTATACCGAAACCGGCAAAAACTCACGTAATTCCTTAATGCAGGAAAACCGTACGGAAACGTGCGGTTTTTTGTTATTTTCCTACGCAGAAGCGACTGAAGATTTCGGCAACAACGCCTTCGCTTACGGCTTTGCCGTCAAGCTCGCCGAGGGTGCCCACTGCACGTTCAAGGTCGCTTGAAGCAAGGTCGGCACCTATACCGCTTTTGGCGGTTTTTACAGCATCGTCGATAAGCTCTATTGCCTCTTTCAGCGAAGCCGCCTGACGTGCATTTGTGATGATGGCGTCACCTCGGGTGTCGATTTTTTCATCAATGAAAAGAGCCTCTACAATAGCCGCAAGCTCGCTTATATCGCCGTTTTTGGCACTCATACGTATTACTTTGTCAAAAAGTCCCTGCGGGAGCGATATATCAGCTATGCCTATGTCGCTCTTATTGAGTACAGCGATTTTAGGTGCAGAGATACCCTTCAAATCTTCAAATAACGAAATATCTTCCTCGCAGAGTGCTTTTGAACCGTCAAGCACGCAGATAACAAGCTCTGCTTCGCAAAGACGCTCCTTGGCACGGGACACACCGATTTGTTCAACTATATCCGAGGTGTCGCGGATGCCTGCGGTATCCGTTAAGTGGAGCAGAACGCTGCCAAGAGGTATGTCTTTTTCGAGAACGTCACGTGTTGTGCCTGCTATTTCGGTAACTATAGCCGCTTCCTCACCTGCTATCGCATTGTAAAGGGAGCTTTTGCCACGGTTTGGTGCACCGCAGATTACGGTTCTGATACCCTCAAAGATTGCACTACCGGAGCGGTATGTGCTGTGGAGCTTTATAAGCGACTCCTTGATTTCGTTTGCACGGGCTGCAAATTCGTCATCACTGATTTCGCTTAGGTCCTCGTCGGGGTAGTCGATTTTTGCGTAAACGTCGGCAATGAGAGCTGTCAGTTTGTGTGCGGCTTCATCAAGCTTTTGTGAAAGTATTCCGCGACGCTTTGATGCGGCGATATGGAGCTGTGTGTCACTCTTGGCTTCAAGTATCTCACCGACTGCCTCTGCTTTCGTAAGCGACAGCTTGCCGTTTACAAAGGCACGGCGTGTGAACTCACCAGCCGCTGCAGGAGTTGCACCTGCTTTGAAAACGGCTTCAAGCACACGTTTGGTGACAAGAATGCCGCCGTGACAGCTTATTTCGGCTACGTCTTCGCCTGTGTACGAGTTCGGGGCGGTAAAAATCGTCAGCACGCCGTCATCAATCGGGATTCCGTCATCCAGAATATCTCCGAAATATACGGTACGTGCCTTGAGCTCGCTCACCTTTTTGCCGCATTTGGGAGAAAAGCAGCGACCTACAACGGCCACTGCTTCTTCGCCCGATATTCTTATCAATGCCACACCGCCCTTACCACGGGGGGTTGAAACGGCGGCTATGGTTGAGAGAAAATCATTTTTCATATTATTCTTCGGTCTGCTCTGCAGCAGGTGTTGCCTTTTCACCGCTGTGATGGCGTCTGCCTCTGCCACCCTTGCGGGAGCCGCCCTTGCCGTCACGCATGGGAAGACGTCCCATACCCTTTTCGGTGAGGAAGATAACAACCTTGCGGTTGTTGTCAGAGCCGATGGAGTTTGTAGAAATACCCTCGATGCTCTGGATCTCAGAGTGAATAATGCGTCTTTCGTAGGGGTTCATAGGCTCAAGCATAACGCTCTTGCCGTACTTCTGAACCTTTGCCGCCATTCTGCGTGCAAGCGCACGGAGAGTTTCTTCACGCTTTTCACGGTATCCCTCAACGTCAACTGTAATTCTTTCGTGGTCGTCCTTGCCCTCGGCACGGTTTGCTGCGAGGTTTGCAAGATACTGAACTGCATCAAGAGTTTCGCCGTGATGACCGATGAGCATGCCTGCATCTTCACCTGCGATGATGATGGAACTGCCGTTTTCTTCATCGGCGGTCACGTTTGCGGTAACGTTAAGCTCGAGATTTTTAACAAGAGTTTCTACAAAGGACATAGCCGCCTTAACCTCGGCATCGGTTGTGGGAGTCTTGGGCTTTTTCGGTTTTTCTGCCTTTTTAGGTTCAGCTTTCTTTGCTTCTTCTTTCTTAGGCTCGGCTTTCTTTTCGGGAGCCTTTTTGCTTTCGGGTTTCTTTTCTTCTTTTTTTGTTTCAGGCTTGGTTTCGGGCTTAGCCTTTACTTCTTTCTTTTCTTCTGCATCGGGAGTTTCAATATATGCAACGACCTTTGCAGGCTGTGCGCCGATTCCGAAAAGACCGCCTTTTTTACCTGCACTTGCAACTTTCCACTCGATTTCATCAAGTGTGTCAACGCAGAGTTTAACCTTAAGTGCCTCAACCGCATCGTTTACGGTCTTGCCTGTTGCGAAAATTTCTGTAACCATTTATATAACCTTTCGATTAGTCTTTGATTTTGGGCTTTTTAGAGTTGTTGTTTTGGGGAACCTCACCGTTCAGGAGGGTTTGGTTTTTACCCTTTGTCTCGCTTTCGATTTCGGGGAGCGAGTCATAGTCGTCATCGTCGATGTGGTGGAGAGAACGAACTCGAATAAGGTCAGCCTTCTTTGTGTTGTATCCCTTTTCCTTCATTTCCTTTTCTGCCGCCTTGATATCCTCTTCTGTAACGGGAGGAATGGGCATAACTTTAGCAAGGATCACGGTCTGTACAAACGAGAGAACGTTTGAGTAGATCCAGTAAAGACCTATGGCGCTGGAGAAGGTAAAGCAGAAGTAGAGCGACATGAGGGGCATCATCCAGTCCATCATCTTCATGCTGCAGCCGGTCTGCGCATCCTGTGCGGCAGGCGACTGGTATGTGAACTTTCTGGTGAGCTTCATGGTGAGTACCTGCAAAAGGAAGCAGGCAACGGGGATGATCATATAAGCCAAGACGTTCATAAACGTAGGAACGCCGATACCTACAACCTCGGTAGCGTTTTTAAAGCCTGCGAACACGTCGCTTGGCTCAATGCCGAGATTAAGACCGAAAAGGTTGAGGTTGGGGAGGCTTGCAGCACCCTCAGGGAGAATAAGACCGGGAGTTGCGATAGCCTTGATCTGGTCAAGGTTTGCAATATTTTTGAGCTCGGTAATAGCCTTGCCGGAAAAATCCACCCATCCGTGTTCTGTTGCAAGGGCAAAAAGCTCGTCCTTGCTAAGACCGCAGATATAGGTGAGGGGCTGGCGGATGATGGTGTAGATAACCATAATCAAGCCAAGCTGAATGAGGAGCGGCATGCAGCCGCCAAAGGGGCTTACGTTTTCTTTTTGCTGCAGTTCGATAATTTCCTGCTGCATTTTCTGCTGAGTTGCACGGTCGGTGCGGCCAGCATATTTCTTTCTGATAACTGCCTCTTTAGGACGGAGGGCAGCCATCTTGATCTGGTTTTTCTGCTGCTTTATGCCAAGCGGGAGAAGTACCAGCTTAAATAGCAAAGTAAAAAGTAACAGTGTAAGAGCATAGGAGCCCGTGAAACTGTCAAACAAACGCATTAAAAATGCGAAAGGTGCGTAAATAATTTCCATTATAACTATCCTTATTAATTAATTTTCATCGCTTTGCTGTTTGGAAAACGGCCGAAATCCCTTGTCCGGTACGGGGTCGTATCCACAGCGGCAAAATGGATTGCAGCGTGCGATACGGTACACGGTAAGGATCAGACCGCAAAAAAAGCCACGTTTTGAAAACGCCTCAATGGCGTAGGCAGAGCAGGATGGAGTAAACCTGCAACAGCTTTTCTTAAGCGGTGAAATAAATTTTTGATACAGCTTTATAAGCCATATGCAGACGTGTTTCATATCAGTTCGAGTTTTTTAAGTGCGCGAAGCATTTCACGCTCAACATCGTTTGTGCTTTTTCCGGCGATTGCCTCACGTGCCACAATGACAATGAGGTTGCCGGTTTTAACACCGTATGCAGTATCAATGTTCTTATAAGCATGCCGAATTATTCGTTTGGCACGGTTGCGTTGAACCGCACCGCCGATTTTTTTGCCCACGGTAAGACCTATGCGGTTGACGTATTTTTTCAAGGGATTTGCTTTCATCAACGCATGCTTTTTGAAGTCGGGCAGGATGTAAATGGCGAGTGTCGGCGTTATCGCCTTTTTACCTTTCTTATATGCCTTTGAATACAGGTGATTTTCGCATATCGCACGGTATTTCATAGTGAAAACCCTTCCGATTAAAATTATAATAAAAAATCTGTTTTTAAGGCGGACATGTGCCGACTTAAAAACACCTTGAAGAGTCGGTCGCGGTTGAGCGACACGCGAGTGAACGACTCGCACCACTTCAAAATGCTTGCATTTTGAAGTGATTAAAAAACCCCGATAACACTTTGAGGTTATCGGAGTTTGAAACTCCCGTGGGAGTGAGTATTGGCAAAGCAGCTCAATTAATAGGTGAGTCTTGCTCTGCCTTTAGCGCGACGTCTCTTAAGTACTTTTCTGCCGTCTGCGGTCTTCATTCTCTTTCTGAAGCCGTGTTCCTTTTTTCTCTGGCGCTTTTTAGGCTGATAGGTTCTAAGCATTACGGATTGCACCTCCTTGCAAGATTTCGGAAGCGATAACTTCACGTGTATTCACAATAAGACAACCTATATTATATTGAAATGAGGCCACTTTGTCAAGCCTTTTTGCGAAAAAAATGGCGTTGCGTTATTAAAATATATGTACGGTTGCTTTGCAACACAATATATAGTATAATGGTAATATAATTACGCATATGGGGTATTATGATGGAAACTGTAAATACAAATCAAAGACTTGCAATAAAGCCTAAAGACGTGTTCGTGAGCTGGACAAGTGCAGACAAGCGTTACAAGGATGCAGTTATAAAGTATCTTGAGCAGAGAGGTATAGAATGTTTTGACTCGGAGCGTGACTGTCAGGGCGACTATGTGCAATGGAGCCGTGAAGCGGTGCATGCCGCAACGGTTTTTATTTTGATTTGCACAGAGAATGTGTTATCCTCGAAGTATGTACCCATGGAGGTTGCAGAACAGAAAACTCTGGACGGCTCTGCTAACAGAATCCTGCCCGTATGTGAAAGCATGGCATTTTACTCACGTGACGATTTCGGACTTTGCGGTTATGCAAGTGCGGTTACATTTGAGGAAAACGGACTTGACGATGAAAAACTGAATGAGATTTTCTGCAAGGTCAGCGAGCTTATAAAAAATCGCATGGATGCGCTTTACAGAGAAAAAACCAAATCATCATATATGCATCTGCCAAGACTTTCGGGTAGCCTTGCGGTAAAGGAATACGATTTTACAAAGCTTTACGTGCCGAGACAGATTACCGAGCAGAGAGGCGACGAAACAGTTGTTTTTGACAGCCCACGTGAGCTTTGCAACAGCGATGATATCATATTTATCTGCGGTGCGGCGGGAAGCGGCAAATCAATGTACATTCATCAGATAAGAGAGTGTGCGGATAAGGATACCGTAACTATTACGTTGCCATGCCACAGGTTTTACGAGAGTGGCATGGACTTGCACGAGGCTATGTATTCGGTTTTTGCAAAGGCAATCGGTGACAGGGTGTTCTATTCGGCAGAGGATTTCAAATCCATGCTGGCAAACCGCCATCTTTTGCTTGTGCTTGACGGTCTTGACGAGATTTCTACCGCCTCGGCAACCGCAAAAATGCTTAAAAAGATTGATGAATATATAAAGGCAAACGGCGAGAATACAACGCTTATCTTCACAAGCCGCAATATGCACGATGCCGATCTTATCGCAATAGGCGGCAAGAACGTGCGTCGTTTTACGCTTGAAAAACTCACCGATGAGCAGATTTGCTCGCTTTCGGAAAATCTCTTTTTGCTGTTCGATTCAAAAGAGAAAAATCAGGCGTTTTATCTGCGTGTCAAGGACTTGACCGACGAAATCAAGGCAAATCCGTTGCTTCTTTCGCAGCTTGCGATGATTTACGATGAAAAGGGCGACATTCCACAAACGGTAGTTGGAATTTACGATGCCATTTCGGAGATAACCCTGAACTTTGATAAAACCGTTAACATAACGGAGGTGCCCGACGAGTACCGCACTATGGTTACAAGGGAAATGAGAGGTATTCTGCGTAACTTTTCAAAGAAACGCTATGAGCAGCTTGCGGCAGGCAAAAACAGTCAGCCAAAGCAGATTTTCAAAAGCGTTTTGAAAAAGTACGGCGATGAAAGCGAGGAGCGTGCCGAGTTCCTGATTGAGCATCTTGAAAACCGTGCAATTATGATTGACGGAGAGTTTTATCACAAGATGTTCCTTGAGTATTTCGCTGCAGTGGGCTATTTTGACGAGGCATTTGACCTTGGCGAAATTGAGGACGCTGACGTTATAGAAAAACTGTTTAAGAACTACACGGATCCCTATTGGTCTGCGGTTATAAAACTGTTTCTGGTTAAGGCGGACAGCGAGATCGATGCCGATACTACAAGAGAACTGTACAAGCTTATTCTTGGCTTTTCCATTGACGAATACACTCTGCTTTTTGAAAGCTGCCGTGACCTTATAAAATATAAAAATGAAGCGGCAGAGGAGCTGCTTTCGGTGATGCTTGAAAAGAGTGCGGATGGGGAATATCCCGCATACGGACCGCTTTTCTGGTACGTTCCGCAGTTTGAGCAGTATGAAAATCTGTTGCTTGCGGCAGAGAATTTAAGCGGCAAAGCCTGCTTTGCAAAGGCACTTGCACTCATTCGTGACGTGTGCTTTATGTTTGGGCATAAGTTCTTGGCGAGCGATTTTGTTGACTGTGACTACGCAAAGGAGCTTTTCGCGGCGGCAAGTGCGAACCTTTCGGGTGTGAGAAAAGCACTATGCGAGCTTTTCTACCTCGGCGAAAGTGATTTTTGCGGCGGCGACGATATTTACCCCCGTTGCTTTAACGTGGCAGAGGCAAAGTCGTTTATGGGGATTGGACAGGGTGTTATCGGCAAAATGCACACCCCGTTTGAGGACGAGCTTGGACTGTTCAAGCATACCTCCTACAACGAACTCTGCGGAGAGTATATCGGTTTTATTTCCTGTCCGTATGACGGCGAAACCGAGGATAATTTGATACGGAAATCCACCCGCAAGGTAAGCGGCATTGCGTTTGCTTCGACCGATAAAACAAATTTTGAATATCTGTCTTTCAATTATACTAACATAAAGCTTGCGTACCCGCCCGAAAACGCAATTGTTGCCATAAAGAGGTCAGACTATAAATATCCTCTCGTGCACTATGCGCTGACTTATAAAGATGGAAGCAGAGTCTACCACTTCGGTAAAGTGATGCTGACAAGGGCAGAAGCTTTGGGATATCAGTTCGGCATTGAAGAAATAGAAGTGGCTGACGGCGTTACCTCTATCGAAAAGAACGCTTTTTCACGTATCAGAGGCTTGAAAGCGGTTAAGATTCCCGACAGTGTTACCGAAATCGGTGCAAATGCATTCCGTAACTGTCATTTGCTCGAAAAAGCAGAACTTCCCAAAGGCTTGAAAAGAATTGCAGATAATACTTTTGCAGGTTGTTCTTCTCTTGAAAAACTCTCTATTCCCGAAACAGTAAGTGAGATCTCGGAGGGGGCGTTTTCAGGGTGTTTTGGACTTTCGGAAATTATTCTGCCGAGCAATCTTGAAACGCTCGGTGAAGGTGCGTTTTCCTGTTGCGGTAATTTAAGAGAAATAGAAATACCGAGCGGAGTAAAAGAAATTCCACGTGATGCTTTTTCATTCTGCAGAGAATTGAAAAAAGTAGTTTTGCCGGACGGCTTGGAAACTGTAAGGGAACGAGCGTTTGCTTCGTGCGATAGCATTGAGCATATAACCATACCTTCAAGCGTGATGTTCATAGGTGAAGAAGCGTTTGCAGAGTGCGACGGTATTTCGGAAATCAGGCTTGATTCCTGCATTGTCGGTGTCAACGCTTTTTCCCACAAAACACGCGTTATAAGGGCAGATTGCGAGTGGCTGTATGAAGACGGCGGACTTTTAGGCAAAACCCTTATTCCTGCTTATGCGTATGCAGGGCATGATGAAATTACCGAAATAGTAATACCCGAAAGTGTTACCGTGATTGAGGAGGGTGCCTTCAGCTATTGTAAGAATCTTACGTCCGTAATCATGCACGACGGTATTACGTCTATCGGCGAGGGAGCGTTCAAGGGTTGTGTAAAGCTTGAAAATGTCAAGCTTCCGCTTGCACTCACTGTTATTAATGAATACACCTTTGACGGATGCTGTTCGCTTACGGAAATGCACATTCCCGAAAACGTAGAGGTTATAGGAGAATATGCTTTTGGCGAATGCGTAAGTCTTTGCGATGTGACTTTTTCTAACGGGCTTGAATTTATAAGAGAAACTGCTTTTTCATCTTGCGATTCTCTAACGAGAGTTTTGTTGCCTTGGGGTGTCGATGTGGCGGAGGATGCCTTTGATGTGCATACGAGAGTTTTGCATGTTTACGAGCAAGAACAACTCGAGGAAAATATAATCGTTTCCGGCGAAAACAATTCCGTTCTGGAAAAGATGTATGCGGGGAATACTGCACTGCGTTCAGTAAAAGTTTTGGACGGAGTGGTTCATATTGAAGAGTTGGCGTTTTGGGAATGCGAAAATCTGGAGAAAGTTGAATTGCCCGATTCGCTTTTGAGCATTGAAACATCTGCATTTAACGGATGTAAGCGACTCGCTGAAATAAACATTCCTGAAAATTGCAGAGTAATTGAATCTATGGCGTTTTCGGGTTGCGAAAGTCTTGAAAAAATAGAATTTCCGCAATGTATAAAGAAAATCGGTGGCTCTGCGTTTTCTTGCTGTAATGCTTTGACAGAAATATGTATTTCAGCTGATTTGGTGGATATTGGTTTTGGTGCATTCTGGAAATGTGCGAATCTGAAAAAAGCTATTATTAAAGGCAATATTGAAAAAAGTGAAATGGAAGGTGTTTTCCAATATTGTACTTCGCTTGAAACCGTTGAACTGCCCGATGAAGTGACACAAATAGGCTATGGAATGTTCAAGGAATGTAAATCGCTGAAAACAATATCACTGCCGACGAAACTGCAGATTATCGCAAGACACGCTTTCCGTTTTTGCACATCGCTTGAAAGCATTACTTTGCCTGACGGATTATCAGAGATAGGCGGCGAGGCTTTTGACGGTTGTACGTCGCTTAAGGAAATTACAATTCCCAAATCCGTTCGTATAATCGAGGACGGTGCATTTGACGGTTGCACTGCACTTGAAAGCGTTACGGTAAGCCGCCGCTTTGAGGGCAGAATCAAGCAAATATTTAACGGCATTGACGAAAAGATTATCCATTTTATTTAAAACAAAAACGGAGTCCGAAACGGACTCCGTTTTTACTTTTATTTAATCTGTCCTGCGAGGATATCCTTTGCTGCGTCAAGCGCCTCGGAAACCTTGCTTACGTCGGCACCGCCCGCCATTGCACTGTCGGGACGTCCGCCGCCCTTGCCGCCTGTAACAGCCGCAACTGCACCTACAAGCTTACCTGCATGTGCGCCCAAAGCAACTGCATCCTTGCCTGCGCAAGCCGCAAACTGTACCTTGCCGCCTTCAACTGCTGCGATAACGGCAACTGCCTTGTCGTTCTTTGCCTTGATTTCGTCACAGAGAGAACGTGCTGCCTGTGCATTACCCTCGATCTGTGCAACTATAAGGTCGCATCCGCCAACGAGCAGAGGAGCACTTGCAAGAGAAGCGAGTGCATTCTGTGAAAGCTTTGCATTAGCCGCATCAAGCTCTTTCTTAAGAGTCTTGATTTCACTTTGGAGTGCTGCCGCACGAGCAGGGTTGTCGTTAACGTTTGCACTCTTGAGTTCCTTTGCGGTATTCTGTGCAAGTGCTTCGCTATCCTTAAGGAGTGCAAGCACTCCAAGACCTGTGGTAGCGGTTACACGGCGAACACCTGCCGCAACGCTCGACTCGGAAACGATCTTGAAAAGACCTACTTTAGCGGTGTTGGAAACGTGTGTACCGCCGCAAAGCTCGGTGGAGAATTCGCCCATTTTAACCATGCGTACCTTGTCGCCGTACTTTTCACCGAAGAGTGCCATTGCGCCCTCTTTCTTTGCGGTTTCGGCATCGGTAACCTTGGTAACGACTTCGCAACCGTAGAGGATAGCTTCGTTTACGAGAGCCTCAACCTTGGCAATTTCATCTGCTGTCATTGCGGCAAAGTGGCTGAAGTCAAAGCGGCATTCCTTTTCGTCAACGTAGGAGCCTGCCTGCTCAACGTGGTTGCCGAGTACCTTACGGAGTGCGCCCTGAAGCAGGTGAGCTGCGGAGTGGTTGCGGCGGATCGCGTTTCTGCGACATTCGTCAACAGAAGCGGTAACGGTTTCGCCTACCTTAACTGTGCCGTTTTCAACATGGCAGATATGGATATAAACACCGTCGGTCTTCTTGGTGTCAAGCACGGTGAGAGTGGCATTTTCGGTGGAAATAACACCGCTGTCGCCAACCTGACCGCCGCCCTCGCCGTAGAAGGGGGTGGTGTCTAAAATAACGCTGCATTCGCCCTCGTTGATTTCATCGAGAGCACTGTCACCGTCGATAATTGCAAGTACCTTTGCACTTGCCGAGGTGCTTTCATAGCCTACAAACTCGGTCTTTGCAAGAGAGGAGAGCAGAGTCTTTGAGGATTCGCTCCAACCGCCGATGTCCTTACGTGCATTTCTTGCACGCTCACGCTGTGCAAGCATTTCTGCCTTGTAGGTTTCCTCGTCGATTTCAAGTCCCTTTTCCTCTGCGATTTCTCTTGTGAGGTCGATCGGGAAGCCGTATGTGTCATAGAGCTTGAATACGTCTGCACCGTCAAGTACGGTCTTGTTTTCTGCCTTTGCTTTCGCAATAAGGTCATTGAGGATTGCAAGACCTGCGTCAATGGTAGCATTGAAGCGTTCTTCCTCGTTCTTGATGATGGTCTTGATGTAGTCACGCTTTTCTGCAAGTTCGGGGTAAGCGCCTACGTTAAGCTCGATTACAACGTCGCAAAGGTCGGAGAGGAACGTGTGGTTAATGCCGAGAAGCTTTGCATTTCTTGCCGCACGACGTAAAATTCTGCGGAGAACGTAGCCTCTGCCCTCGTTTGAGGGGTTAACGCCGTCGCAAATCATGAACGTGGAGCTTCTGATATGGTCGGTGATGATACGGATGGAGATGTCGTTTGCCTTGTCCTCACCGTACTTCTTGCCGGAAATCTCGCAAACGGTGTCTAAAATCTTGCGAACGGTGTCAACTTCAAAGAGGTTGTCAACACCCTGCATTACGCAGGCAAGACGCTCAAGTCCCATACCTGTATCAATGTTCTTCTGTGCAAGCTCGGTGTAGTTGCCCTTGCCGTCGTTGTTGAACTGTGAGAAAACGTTGTTCCAGATTTCCATGAATCTGTCGCACTCACAGCCGGGCTTACAGTCGGGGCTGCCGCAGCCGTATTTTTCTCCACGGTCAAAATAAATCTCGGAGCAGGGACCGCAGGGACCGCTGCCGTGTTCCCAGAAGTTGTCTGCTTTGCCGAGGGGAATAATCTTTTCGGCAGGAACGCCCATTTTCTTGTTCCAGATTTCAAAAGCCTCGTTGTCCTCTTCGTAGATTGAGGGGTAGAGAAGCTCTGCGGGAATCTCAAGCCACTCGGTGAGAAATTCCCATGCCCACGGAATAGCCTCGTTTTTAAAATAGTCGCCAAAGGAGAAGTTGCCGAGCATTTCAAAGTAGGTGCCGTGACGTGCGGTTTTACCAACGCTTTCAAGGTCGGGAGTACGGATGCACTTCTGGCATGTGGTAACACGGGTACGGGGAGGTACGACCTCGCCTGTGAAGAACTTCTTCATCGGAGCCATGCCCGAGTTGATAAGGAGCAAGGACTTGTCACCCTGCGGAACGAGCGGGAAGCTCGGCAGGCGAAGATGTCCCTTGCTTTCAAAGAAAGAAAGGTATTTTTCTCTTAAATCATTGAGAGATGTCCATTTCATGGTGTTTATCCTCGTTTTATATAAATATTTTTATTTTCTAACATAATATTATAACATTCGCAAAAACTGTTGTCAATGGGGAGATGGAGGAATTGTATTATGGTTCAATCTGCGTAGCCGTAACATAAATTATTGTTTATGGGAGGAACAGCGACGAGCAATAATGTAGGGCGGGGGTTTATCTCCCGCCGCAACCCGTCATTAGATGTTATACATGCGGCAGGAGCAAGCCCCTGCCCTACAGGTTTGTGGTTTCCATTTTACAACCCTAAACAATATTTTATCATGTTCATTCTGCAAAAAAGGAACTGCATTGCAGTTCCTTTTTTAAACTATTTTACAAGATTAACGGTGGGCCAGTTGGTGGTATTTGAGAGGTCAACCATTGTATCGCTTATGCTTACGGTGTTGTCCTTGTCAACGTTGGTAATACCGATAGCCGTCTTGATGGATGTAGCGGAGGAAAGACCGAGAACGCTTTTAGGAACGGAAAGTTCGGTGATTGAACCTTTGTCGGTATTTGAATTTACATCCAATGTACCCGATACTTTTGTAACTGCGGTTTTTTCGTTGTAAACCTTAGTTTGAATACCATATTTCGAAAACTTGTAAACTACGCAATTTTCCGTTTTGCCAAGGTCTATGCGGTAGTAGCCGCCATCGGAAGCCGCAATGTAAACGTGAGCCTTATCTTTTGATGTCAGAACGTAGTCAAGACGGTTAATAAGGAAATATAGGTTGTCATTGTCATGTGCTACCTGAAGTGTCGCCTGAGCTTGCGACTCACTGCCAACGAAAAGAGCTTCGGTATTATTTTCCCATTCGTTTGTGCAGCCGTCAACGGTTACGCTGATTTGATTTGCACTTATCAGATGGTTTAAATAGTGATAGTAAAGGTGAATGGTGTTCTTTTCTTTGGAAGTGGAGTTGCCGTTGCTGTCAGTATAGTAGTCCCTATGCTGCATTGCGGTTACTGTTTTGTGCGAGCCGACAACCGAGCATGAACCCCAGATGCCTGTGGAGAGGGGAGCATTGTAGAAAAAACTATTGAAGGATGAACCGTCTGCCTTGCCGATTCTGCCTACAAGGTGGTCGGCGCCGTTGTGCCAATAGTTGTAGGTGAGGTAGATCTCACCCGAGGGGAAACGGTCAACGTACGGGCTTGAACGGGCAGAGCTTGTGAGTTTTACATAGTCACTTTCCTCGCCTACGTTAAGAGCTTTCCAGCTTCTCACATCGTCGCTTACGTTATATGAAATATGGAAATCGCCGCTGCTTTCTTTAATTTCGGTCGCTAAAAACAGTTTGCCGTTATAAAGTTCGGTTGCAACGGGCATCTGTCCGCCGTAGTGGGGGCGGTAGGTGTTTGTATATGCATCGAGCATATTGCCAACGTATTCGCGGAACACGGTTGTTGCACGGTAATAGTTCCGGTCACCGCTTTGAACGTCAGGTGTCCATGTCTCAAAATTGTCATTTGAAATAATAAGACCTGTTTCGGTAGAACGGTGATTCTCGTCATATCCGTACTGAACGATATCGGGGGCAACCTGTGTAAAGTAAATGTGAATCTCTCCGTTAGAGAGCTGAATTATCGAGGGCTCCCAGACCTGACCGGTGTAAATCTTTGTTTCATCCGACCAGGTAACGGTACCGTCGGCATTTGGAGTACCACGCTTAATAAAGAGTCCCGACAAATCGGGGTAATAGCGGTAGCCCTTTACGGCACGGACTGCGTAAACACAGATTACACTGCCGTCATCGAGTACGCAGATATCGGGGTTCATCGCATGGTAGGCATCTGTAGTGCCTGCAAGGGGACCGTCCTCGTGTACAAATTTTTCATAGTGTGCAGAGTTCCAGAGCACCTCGGGTTTGTTCCAGTTTGTACCGTCCTGGCTCGTAGCGTAGTAGAGGTGCTGACCGAACTGCGAGTACATGTAAACGAGGAGATAGAGGTTGTCATTTACCTTTCTCACTCTCGGATACCACGCCTTATCATAGCGCGTATAGGTGGTTTTATCGGATGAGAGAACTGCGTTGTCACGGTAGCTCATTTCGAGAGTTGTCGCATTCAAGTCATAGCTTGCATGGCTGCCGTTTACGACTTCTTTGTTAAGATCGTCCATGGAGAGTGGAATTATATTAGCAGGATTGTCGGTGAAGCGGAGGTTTGCCTCTGCCGCATAGATGCCGTTAACGGTGCCGTCATATCTTTCCGCAAATGTTTTTGCGGGAGCATGAACGCATATTACCGCAGGAACGTCCTGATAGTCGGCTTCGTCTACATCGCCGTCAAGACCGAAAACAGAAAGCGGAACGGTTATTTTTTCAAAGTATTCGGTGGATACTGTTGCAGTAAGTGCTTTTGTATCAATGAAATTGATGGTAGCAGCGAGTGACTCGCCTGCGATTGCTGCTTGAAATGAGTATAAAACATTAACAAGAGTAAGGTTCTTGTCGGTATTGTTTACTACCGCTTTGAGATTGGCAAGTGCATCTGAAAATTCAATCCTGCCGTCATGGTCGGTGTCGCAATAGCCGTAGTCGCCCCTTGCGGCAGATATGCCAAGTACAAAAACGGTGCAAAATATTGCAAAACTTAAACAAATGCCGACTAGTCTTTTCATAAATTCCTCCGCAAATTATCAAAATAATATACGCTAATATAATACACTAAAACAGTAAAACAGTCAATTAAAAAGTTTGTTATTGCAGACAAATGTAAAAATGGGAACTGCAAAGCAATTCCCATTTTGTCATGTTATTTTACAAGATTAACGGTGGGCCAGTTGGTAGTATCGGAGAGGTCAACCATTGTATCGCTTATACTTACGGTGCTGTCCTTGTCAACGTTGGTAATACCGATAGCCGCCTTGATGGATGTAGCGGAGGTAAGACCGAGAACGCTTTTAGGAACAGAGATCTCGGTAGTTGCACCTTTATCGTTGCTTACAGCGTTGATATTCAACGTACCCGACACTCTTGTAACTGCGGTCTTTGCGTTGTAAACCTCGGTTTCGGTGCCGTTTTTCGCAACCTTATAAACTACACAGTCCTTTGTTGTACCAACGTCAATGCGGTAGTAGCCGCCGTCAGAAGCGGCAATGTAAACGTGAGCCTTGTCGTTGGAGGTTACAACGTAGTCGAGTCGGTTAACAAGGAAATACATGTTGTCCTTGTCGTGTGCAACCTGAAGTGCCGCCTGTGCCTGCGACTCGCTACCAACGAAAATAGCCTCGGTGTTGTTCACCCATTCGTTGGTGTAGTTGTCAACGTTTACGCTTATCTGCTTTGCACTTATGCGGTGGTTGAGGTAGTGATAGTAAATGTTAACGGTGTTGTAAATCTGTTGGATATTGTTGCCGTTTTCGTCAGTCTTAAGTGAACCGTCGCTGTTGGTTTCATATACGGGATTGCCGTTTTCATCGGTAACTTTAATCTGGCGATGCATTGCCGTTGCCGTTTTGTGCGATCCGACAATGGAACACGAACCCCAAATGCCGGCAGAACCGGGGGTGCTGAGGAAGGAAGTTCCAAAGGTGAAATTGTTGGGATTACCGAGTCTTGCATAAAGACTGCCTGCATAGTTGAAGGTGAGATAAATTTCGCCTGACGGGAACGCGGAAACGTACGGGCTTGAACGTCCCGTGCTTGTGAATTTGGTATATTTGCTTTCTTCGCCAACGGGTATCGACTTCCAACTTCTTACGCTATCGCTTACGTTGTAGGAAACGTGGTATTTGCCGCTTGTTTCTCTAACCTCGGTTACAAGGAAAAGCTTTCCGTTGTAAAGCTCGGTTGCAACGGGCATCTGTCCGCTGTAGTGGGGGCGATAGGTGTTTGTGTAGGCATCAAGCATGTCGCCAACGTATTCGCGGAAAACAACGGTTGCACGGTAGAAGTTTTTGTCATCCGGCTGAATATCGGGTGTCCATGTTATAAACTTGTCATTGGAAACGATAAGACCTGTTTCGGTAGAACGGTGATTTTCGTCATATCCAAACTCGTTGATGTCGGGTGCAACCTGAGTGAAGTAAACGTGAATCTCTCCGTTTGTGAGTTGCATAATGGAAGGCTCCCATGCCTGACCGGTGTAAATTTTCTTTTCCTCCGACCAGGTTATAGTGCAGTCATCGTTGGGGGTGCCGTATTTTATACAAAGTCCCTGATATTCCGGGTAATCACGGTAGCCACTTACAACACGGATAGCATATACGCAGATAATGGTGCCGTCGTCGAGTACGCAGAAATCGGGGTTAACTGCATGATACTTGTCGCTTGCACCCTCCATAGGACCGTAGGAGTAAACGATTTTTTTGTCCTCATCGACGTTGCCGGGATATGTATTTGCATTCCACAGAACCTTGGGAGCATTCCAATTTGTACCGTCGGGGCTTGTTGCATAGTAGAGGTGCTGACCGTATTTCTGGTACATGAATGTGAGGAGATAGAGGTTGTCATTAACCTTTCTTACTCTTGGATACCATGCTGTGTTGAAGCGGAAACTTCCGGTAGTTTCTTCTGAAAGAGACGCATTGTCACGGAAGCTCATTTCAAGAGTTGTTGCATTAAGAGCGTCATTTGCATGGCTGCCGCTTATCACTTCTTTGTTAAGCTCGTTCATTGAATAAACGGTAGCGGTTGCATTGGCGGGCTTATCGGTGAAGCGGAGGTTGGGTTCTGCTGCGTAGATACCGTTTACAGAGCCATCATATCTGTCTGCAAAGGTTTTTGCAGGTCCGTGAATAGAGATTACCGCAGGAACACCGCAGTAGTCCGCCGCTTTTGCACTGCCGTCAAGACCGAAAACCGAAAGCGGAACGGTGATTTTTTCAAAATATTCGGTGGAGATTGTTGCGGTGAGTGTGTTTGTATCAATCGAATTGATCGTAGCGGCGAGCGACTCGCCTGCGATTGCCGCCTGCAAAGAGTACATGATATCGAGCAGGGAAACGTTCTCATCGGTTTTGTTAACTACTGCTTTAAGGGTGGCAAGTGCCTCGGTAAACTCAACCTTACCGTTGTGGTCGGTATCGCAATAGCCGTAGTCGCCCTTTGCGGCACCGGCACCGAGTACAAAAGCCGTGCAAAGCAACGCACAAACCAAACAAATGCCGATTAGTCTTTTCATAAAATCTCCTCCAAAAAGGTTATAATTTGACAATACACATAACAATATACAATAAAGATGTAAAATAGTCAATAAACAATATTGAAAAAATTATTGCAAAAAACAAAATAGCCGTTGCATTATGCAACGGCTATCTGCTTGAAATTCTACGCTTCTGCAGGAGTTTCGTCAACCTCTTCACATTCTACGTCGAGGCAATCGTCATCGAAGTAGCAGTCATCATCGAGGAAGTCCTCACATTCGCAGTCGATGCAACCGGGAACGAACTTCTGATAAAGCTTATATGCGAGAACAGCAAGTGCCGCAACACCTGCGATAGCTGCGGTTACAGCCAAAATGATTTTACCAACGTTGGGTTTTTCGGGTTTCTTACCGATATAAAGCATATTATCACTCCTTGAAAAGAAAATATTTAAACTATTACATCTATAGTATACCATGTTTCCGCAAAAATGCAATAAAAAATTTAAAAAAGTTATTACGTTTTTTTGCGAAATATGGTTTGCTCGGTTATTGATTTTATTAATGATATATTGTATAATATAAAATGAATTATTGTGACTCTGATTGGTTTTGGAGGAAAGACATGAAAAAGAGAATTCTGATTATCGGTTCCGTAACTGCGGAGCTTGATTTTAGCGTAAGCAAGTTTGCCGAGGATGGCAAAGAGGTTTGTGAGTCTTTTAAATATGACATAGTACCGGGCGGCTCTGCCGGCATAGGTGCATGCGCAGTTTCAAGACTTGGTGGCGACGTAATCGTTTGCTCTGCGGTGGGCAATGATGAATACGGCAAGTCGCTCGTTTCGTTTTTTGACGATTTTGGCATGGATACCCGCTTTGTAAAGGTTATCAAGGACGAAAAAACCGATATAAGCGTTGTAGAAAACTGTGCAGGCGAGCGTCGTGTATACAGAAACTCATCTATGCTTCGCCATATCGACGTTGATTTGATTGAGGAAGCATTTACCGCTCTGCCCGATGCGGTTTATGTAAGCCTTGACGTTCCTTCGGAAACCGTTATCCGTGTTGCTGAACTTGCAAGAGAGCAGGGCGTTATGACATTTCTTGACGGTGAGAGAATCCCTGATGATTTCCCGATTGACCGCCTCGGAGTTGTTGACCTTGTGGCACTTCCGCCTGAGGCAACCGAGCGTCTTACGGGTATAAGTCCACGCAATGCACAGAGCAATCTGCAGGCGGCGGTTGAACTTCATAAAACGCTTCGCTCAAAGACGTATATGTTTAAATTCGGCGTTGGCGGAGCTTTTGAATACAAGGGCAATTTCTCGTACTACATTCCCTATGTTGAAAACGCACACATGGGCTACCGTGATTTGCTTGTGCCTGCAATGATAGTTGAAAATCTGCGCTCCGGCAAGAGCGTGCGTGCAACACGCTATGCGGCAACAGTTGTTGAGCTTGCAAGCCGCAAGGACGGTTCGGTGACAAGCACCATACCGAGCGAAACAGAGGTGCTTCGCTACATACTTGAGCATGAGGTTGAACTGTAAGTGAGCTTTGATAAAATCGGCAGATGCCTTGGCATTGTGGGTAGTACCGCAAGCGGAAAAAGCGCACTTGCACTTAAAGCGGCAAAGCATTTTTCGGGTGAAATAATCTCTGTTGACTCTATGCAGGTGTACCGTGGTATGGACATCGGCACGGCAAAGCCCACTTTGGCGGAGCAGAGTGAGGTCAAGCATCACATGATAGACGTGTGCAGTCCGCTTGAACCGTTTTCGGCAGCCGATTATGCACCGATGGCACTTGCAGCGGCAAGCGATATTTCAATGCGTGGAAAACTGCCGGTATTCTGCGGCGGCACGGGGCTTTACCTTGACAACGTGCTTCGCGGAGGCTCACCTGCCGAAACTGCAGCGGATGAGAATGTGCGGCGTGAGCTTTTGGATTTTGCCGCAAGGAACGGTGCGCACGCACTTCATGAAAGACTGCGTGAGGTTGATCCCGAAAGTGCTGATGCGATACACGAAAATAACGTAAAGCGTGTCGCAAGGGCACTTGAAATTTACATTGCAAGTGGAAAGAAAAAAAGTGATTGGGACAGAGAGAGCAAAACTCTGCCTGATGCTATTGATATATGCACGGTTTGCCTTGCGTACCACAATCGGGAGATACTTTACAAGCGTATTGACCGACGTGTGGATGAAATGCTTGCAAACGGTTTGCTTGATGAAACAAAGCGTTTGCTGAGTGAGGGTGTTTTTGAGAAAAACAGTACTGCGGCAGGAGCGATAGGCTATAAGGAGCTGCTTTGTGCAATACGTGGCGAGAGCAGTCTTGACGTTGCGGTGGAGAATCTGAAATGTGCAACACGCCGCTACGCAAAAAGGCAGATCACCTGGTTTTCGGGAAAGCCGTATGTAAAAATGCTTTACTGCGACAGCGAAAACGGTGAGATGCGTGATTTTAACGATATTTTTGAGGAACTTTGCAGTATCTGGAATTAAGGAGGTGAGAGCATGGGAGAGCAATATGAGAATTTTGACGGCGGTGAAAAGCAGAGCGTTTTTGTGCGTGTGCTTTTGTCGCTATGCCGCATTTGTTTGATACTCGGTGTGCTTTTTTATGTTCTCTATCACCTGACAAACGGCTTTTCAGCCGAAATTGAAACCGATACGGCAAAGATATACAGTGAAGACGTGCTGCTTAATACAAGCGGTGTGATAGTCCGTGACGAAAAGGTTATTGACAATGCGCTTGGCGGCGTTGTCAGCTACAGATACGAAAACGGCACACGTGTGAACAAGGGGGCAAAGCTTGCAACCGTTTACGGCAGTACAAGCGATGCGGCAACGGTTGCAAGAGCATCGCAGATTGATAAAACCGTTGATTTTCTTGACGAGCTTGCCGCTACGAAGAACAATCTCAGCGTTTATGACGGAATTATTGCATCAAAGGAGATATCCGCACTGCTTACAGAAGTGTCGGGTGATGCAAGCCGTGGCGATTACAGAACTGCGTTTGCAAACGGAGATGCTTTGCTGAAATCCTTTATTCGCCGTGATGCGGCACTCGGTTCGGGTGCGGACGGTGTAGCAGAGCAGCTTGCGGCACTGAAGCAGGAGAGAGCGGCTTTGGAACGCTCGCTTTCGGGTGCGGTTACTTCTCTTATTGCATCTGAATCGGGATATTTTTATGACTATGCCGATGGCGGCGAGGACGTTTTTGACTATGAAAACGCAAAGTCGCTTACCGTGGATGAGTACAGAAACGGTTTTTCGGCAGCTTCGGGTGCGGAAAGCAGAGCAGTCGGCAAAATAGTTTTATATCCCAAGTGGTATTTTGTTACCGAGGTCACGGAGGAGCAGTGTACCGCTTTTACTAAAGGTAAAACGTATGAGGTCCGCTTTGGTCTTGGCGATACCGTTTTGAACATGGTGCTTGAGGCGGAGAATATCGACGGTGACAGTGCGGTGCTGGTATTTTCATCATATGAGATGCCGAAGGATTTTGACTTTTCAAGATGCCAGAAGGTGTCTGTTGTCACCGAGACCGTGAGCGGTTACAGAGTTCCGTCTAATGCACTCCGTGTGGTTGATGGCGTTGTAGGAGTTTATATCCGCAGCGGCAATACGGTTAAATTCAGGGTTGCGGACGTTATTTACTCAAGCGGCGGATATTCGTTTATAAGCACAAAAACCGAGGGTAAAACGCTTTACGGTGCGGACAGCGATGCCGAAAACGACGTTTATTGCAAGGGGCTTGCACTATACGATAACGTTATCGTCGGCGGCTCGAAAAATCTTACACCCGACAGAATAGTGAATTAGTATTATGTTTGAATATATTGACGAGAATTTAAAAAGAATAAAAGAGGCGGCAGATGCGGCGCAGGCACTTTCTCCGTACGGTCAGCCGTATGAAATACTGCTTGCCACCAAATACGCAACTGCCGAGGAGATAAACTATGCACATTCGCTCGGCATAAACAAAATAGGCGAAAACCGTGTGCAAAGCCTGCTTGAAAAGTATGACAAGCTCGATAAAGAAAACCTTGACATCCATTTTATCGGCAGTCTGCAACGCAACAAGGTAAAATACATTATTGATAAGGTTTCGATGATCGAGTCGCTTGACTCCATAGAGCTTGCAAGGGAGATTGAAAAGCAGGCGGCAAAGAAGAACATTGTGATGGATTGCCTTGTTGAGGTCAATATCGGAAATGAGGAAGCAAAGGGCGGTATTGATAAAAACAGCGTTTCGGAGTTTATCGACAGTCTTGCAGAATTTGAGCATATTCGGGTTTGCGGACTTATGACAATGGCGCCGAAATGCTCGGAAATTGACGAATACCGTAAATATTTTAGAGAAAGTTATAATATTTTTATTGACATTTGTGAAAAAAAACTACATAATGTATGTAGGAGAGTTTTATCTATGGGAATGAGTGAGAGTTATACCGCCGCACTTATGGAGGGGGCAAATCTTGTTCGCATAGGCAGAGCTGCTTTTCAAAAGTAAAAAATATTAATTTATATATCGTTTCGGAGGAAAAGAAATGGGATTTTTTGGTGATATCAAGGATAAGTTTGCAAAGGATACATATGACCAGAGCGGCTATGTGTATGACGAAGCAGATGAAGGCGAATACTATGATGATGCAGTAGAGCCCGATCTCGGTGCACAGGATAACAGTGCTACCATCGGCGGCAGCGGTTATGATATCATGGGCGGCGGCAGTGCAATTGAGCTTAAGGTTGTAAAGCCCCAGAACTTTGACGATGCTGCACAGGTTGCAGACCACCTTTTGTCAAAGCGTACAGTTGTTCTCAATCTTGAGGACACAAACAAAGAGGCAGCAAGAAGAATTCTTGACTTCCTTACAGGTGTTGCTTATTCAATCGGCGGCAATATCAAGAAGGTTGCTACAAGCGCATACGTTGTAACACCCTCCAACGTTGACGTCAGCGAAGGTCAGATCAAGCAGAAGGCTGCTCCTGCAAGCGACGAAGCCGCTGAATAATTTTGAGTATTATACCGCACCGCGTATTGCGGTGCGGTATTTGTTAGTTTGGCAAAAAATCTTACGTGGCAGCGTTGCTCCTCAAAAGCGGCTTGACTATCGTTTAAGATAGCCTTCGCCTTGCTTTTTGCGGTGCGCCTTGCCACGAAATATTTTTTTCACAAACGGCAACTTGAGAAGTAGATTATTCTGATATTTACGAGTGTTTTATGTCTTACAAAACCAGCGAAGAGTTTAAACTTTTATGTAACAAGGCGCTTGATGCTTTTGACAAAGCAAAGGGTGACCTTGTTTCAACTGTTTTTTTGAATCCTGCCGAGCAGTATTTTTTAAATGAGTTTATCCGTATGCGAGGACTTTCGGGCAGGGCATTGTTTTTCGGCGGTGCCGAGGGGGCAGTGCGTAAAAAGTTGTTTGCACTCCCCGAGTATATAACCGAGCTTGCGTTCGACGGTGACGTTTTCGGCACGGCAAAGGCATTTCTCGGTGAGGATGCTTTTGGTGACGTCTGCACGCTTAAGATAAGCGGAGGCGGATTCCGTGATTTTTCTCACCGTGACTATCTTGGAGGCATACTGTCGCTTGGGCTGTCACGTAATGCCATCGGCGACATCGTGCCGATTGACGATTTTTCGGCATACATGTTTGTTAGCCGCTCGGCGGCAAGATTTTTAACCGAGGGCGATTTTCTTGAAACGGGCGGAATACGCATCGCACGTGACCGTGTGAAAATAGAGCGTGCCGTTTTGCCCGACGGATACAGAATTGAACAGAAATATAAGGAAGTTACCGATACCGTTGCTTCGGCAAGGCTTGACTGTGTGATTGCATCGCTGTGCAATCTCTCACGTGACGGTGCAAAGGAGAAAATACTTGCAGGTGAGGTTGAGCATAATTACGAAACCGCAACCGAAATAAGTGCTGCAGTTGCCGCATCCGACCACATAAGCATGCACGGCATCGGCAAATTTCTGATAACTTCGATAGATGATTTGACTAAAAAAGGCAGACTTCGCCTTGTTGCGAAGAAGTTTATTTGATTTTGGGAGAAGAATATGACATTATCCGAAAAGCTTGAAGAAGTAAAGTTTACTAAAAGTGTTGCTGGATATGCTCAAAAAGAGGTTGACGGCTTTATAGCCGATATTTTGCCGCTTGTCCGTGAGCAGGAGCAGATTATTTCCGCACTGCGTGTAAAGCTTGAGGCTTTTGAGGGGCAGGGCGAAGAAATAATGCGCAAGGAGCGTGAAGCACGTGCACTTCTTGAAGCAGCAAAGCAGGAGTCGGAGATAATCATTGCCACCGCTAAAAAGAGTGCCGATGACATTGCCGCTGAGGCACGTGTTGCCTCCGAAGTGCAGATCCGTGCGGCAAGCACCCGTGCAGCCGATACTATAGCAAATGCAGAGTCGCAGGCTGCGGCACGTGTGAGTGAAGCGGAAGCTACGGCTGAAAAGATAATTGCCACAGCAGATGCAAAGGGACGCGAGCTGCTTGAAAAGGTTCGTGCGATATATGATGCCGAGGAGAAAAAGGCAAAGGCACTTGTAAACGAGTGCGCCGCATTTGAGGCACGTTTTCGCAACGTTGTTGCATCCACAGTTGAATCGCTTGCAAAAATCAATTCGGAGGCACCCGTGACTCCCGATGTAAAAAGCGAGGAGAGCGTAAAGGTTGAACAGGTGAGTGTTCCGCCTGAGGAAACGGTGGAGGAAAAAGTTGAGGAGGAGAATGTTCCCGTAGTGACTCCTGCTCACGGTGAGCCGCGCCGCCGCAAGCTTTACGATACCGTAAACGTTACATACGAAAATGACGAGGATGACGATTTTTCGGATATAAAAAGTGTAATGAAGGGAAAGGGTATTAAAGGCCCTACGGATTTTTCCGAATAATTAAAAATGACAGTTTACTTTTTTATAATTCTTGCAGTATGTGTCCTTGACCAGCTTACAAAATTCTGGTCAATGGATTTGATTGCTTCGGCAAACGGAATTGCCGTAAGCGAGCTTTTTGAGGGTGCCGACAAAACTGTAATTGACGGTGTGCTCGACTTTACTTTTATTAAAAACGACGGCATGGCATTCGGCTTGCTTGACGATAACAGATGGATATTCATGTCGCTTTCGGTAGTGGGCATTGCCGCAATGCTTGCTTACCTCATTTACCTTAAGGGAGAGGGCAGATTCTTTTGCTTTTCGCTTTCACTCGTTATCGGTGGCGGCATAGGCAACATGTTTGACCGTGTGGCACTCGGATACGTTGTTGACTTTGTAAACGTGCGTTGCTTCAGCTTCTGGAAGTGGGTTTTCAATCTTGCAGACAGCGCAATCTGCGTAGGTGCGGCACTTATTGTGTTATCGGTTTTACTTGATGCACTTCGTGAAAGGAAACAAAAATGAGTGAAGAAAGAACGGTTAATGCAACCGAGGGCGGTATGCGTGCCGACGTGTTTATTTCGCTTTATTTTGACGTGACGAGAACTGCTGCGGCAAGACTCCTTGAGGAGGGGGCTGCACTTGTTAACGGCAAAACTGCCGCAAAAAACCTAAAACTCAAGGAAAACGATATAGTTTCGCTCGAGCTTCCCCCTGTGCGTGAGGTGGAAACTCTGCCTGAGGATATCCCGATTTCGATTGTATATGAGGACGAGGATATTGCGGTTATTGATAAGCCCAAGGGTATGGTGGTTCATCCCGCCGCAGGTAACGAGGAGGGCACACTTGTAAATGCACTTCTTTTTCACATGGGTGAGCGGCTTTCGGGTATAGGCGGCGAGCGTAGACCTGGCATCGTACACCGTATAGACAAGGATACAAGCGGACTTCTGGTAATCGCAAAAAACGATTTTGCACATAATATACTTTCGGATGGGCTTAAGACTCACAGCATCGACCGTGAGTATATGGCGGTTGCCGTCGGCAATTTTAAGAACGATGGCGGTACTGTCAATAAGCCCATAGGACGCAACCCACGTGACCGTAAGAAAATGGCGGTGGTTGCAGACGGCAGGGAGGCTATTACACACTATACCGTTTCGGAGCGTTTTGACGGTTTTACTTTGCTTAGTATAAAGCTTGAAACGGGAAGAACTCACCAGATAAGAGTTCATCTTTCCTCGGTAGGTCATCCGCTTGCGGGTGACACCGTCTACGGCGGAGGAAATACTAAATTTGAAAAGCAGAACAAGGATGTGCTGTGCGGTCAGGCTTTGCATGCGTATCGTCTTACGCTCACGCATCCGAGAAGCGGCAAACTTATGACTTTTGAAAGTCCTTTGCCGCCGTATTTTGAGAAAATTCTGAAAAAACTAAGGGGATGAGGATATGCAGAAAAAAAAGCAGCTTTCGCCTGTGCAGATAATAACTCTGAGTTTCGCTGCGGTTACGCTTATAGGTGCGTTGCTTTTGTCCTTGCCTGCGGCATCACGAAGCGGAGAAAGCGTATCCTTTATTGATGCACTTTTTACTGCGACAAGTGCCTCTTGCGTGACAGGTCTTGTTGTCGGTGACACTTATTCAATGTGGTCACCCTTTGGGCAGATTGTGATAATTTCGCTTATCCAGATAGGCGGCATCGGAATTATCACGCTTGTGATGTATTTTCTCTCGATGCTCAACGCTAAAATAGGCGTGAGAAGCGTTTTCGCACTTCAGGAGTCGATAGGCGCAGAGTCGTCTGCGGGGCTTGTCAAAATGACAAGGTTTATCGCAGCAGGTATCTTGATTCAGGAATTTATCGGTGCAGTTTTGCTTATGCCCGTGCTTATTCCCGATTTCGGTGTTCCACGCGGCATTGCTTATTCGTTTTTTCACTCGATAAGTGCATTCTGCAACGCAGGCTTCGACCTTATGGGGTATAACGGCGGTTCATCGCTTTCGGCATATTGCGGCAATCTTTATTTTAATATTGTAATATGCTTGCTGATAGTTTTTGGCGGACTCGGATTTTTCGTATGGCTTGATCTGCTTAAAAACAGATTTAAGTTTTCAAAGCTCACGCTCCATTCAAAGCTTGTGAGCGTGACAACTCTTGTGCTGATATTCGGCGGTGCATTGGTTTTCTTCATTTTATTTTATGATAGCGAAGCAGGCAAGTCGCTTTCGCTTTATGAAAAGGCTCTGGCATCGCTGTTTCAGTCTGTGACTGCACGTACCGCAGGCTTTTACACGGTTGACCTTACAAAAATAGGCGGTGCCGCACAGGTGTTTATGATGGGGCTTATGCTTGTGGGCGGCTCGTCGGGCTCCACGGCGGGCGGCATTAAAACCACTACGGTTGCGGTTCTGTTTTTGCTTGTTCGCTCAATTCTTCACGGTAAGGAAGACGTTGAGGTTTTCGGCAGACGCATCGAAAAGAAAATATGGCGTATTGCGGTTGCGGTTTTTGTACTGTATCTCGGAATCGCTTTAGTCGCAGGCGTTGCGATAAGCGTTATAGATGATGCGGATATCGTAGCGTGTCTGTTTGAAGCATTCTCTGCAATGGCGACTGTCGGAGTCAGCCTTTCGCTTACACCGACATTATCGTCTGCATCAAAACTTATCATTATTATATTAATGTTCTTGGGACGTGTCGGAGGCATTACGGTGTTGCTTTCCCTTTCGGGTAAAAAGGATAATGCTCCGTACAGATATCCCGCAGAGAATATAACGGTCGGTTAAGGAGAAGAATATGAAAAATATACTTGTTATCGGACTTGGCAGATTTGCTATGTCTTTGGTAAAACGTTTGCATGAACTTGGCAATCAGGTTGTTGTATGCGATACTGACGAAGAAAAAATCAGCCGTGTGCTTGAATATACCGCAGGTGCAAAAATTGGTGACTGTACGGGCGAAAAGTTTGTAAAATCTCTCGGTGTTGAGGATTTTGACATCGTTTTTGTAACTATAGGCGAGAGCTTGCAGAATTCACTTGTTGCCGTTACGCTGCTTAAGGACTGCGGTGCGAGGCGGATCTATGCAAAGGCGGGCAGCGAGATGCATGAAAAGCTTCTGCTCCGTCTTGGTGCAGACAAGGTTATTTTCCCTGAACGTGACGCAGGCGACCGTATAGCAAATATTTACGGCAGAGATTCGGTGTTTGATTGCATCGAGCTTATGGAAAACTATGCGATTTATGAAATTGCCGTACCCGAGGAATGGGTGGGAAAGAGCATACGTGAGGTTAACGTGCGTGCAAATTACGGTGCGAATATTCTCGGCGTTAAAATGTCTGCGGATGCTTCGCTTAATCCTGCGGTAAGCCCCGACTACGTATTTACTCCCGATTCGGCGGTTATGCTGATGGGAGAAACGTTGCGACTCAAGAAGCTACTCGGCAAATAAAGCATAATTGCCATTTAACGGTAATAAATTTAGGCAAAAATGCCCTGTTTTTCGTTATTATGCACAAAAAACAAGCGTGACTCATGTATTTTTTCGTCATTTGTCGATGGTTTTTTTATTGACAATCGGCGAAAATTAAGGTAATATTATCGTATGTTAATCTTAAAACGGATAATTTTAAATATAAGGTTAGCAAAACGTTGTATATCATTTTTTGTGGAGGAAACAACAATGAAAAAGCTTTTAGCTATTTTGCTTGCTGTTGTAGTAGTATTCTGCTTCGCAGCATGCGGCGAAAAGGCAGCTACTAACTATGCTGCAAACAACACCGAGTATTTCATCGGTGGTACAGGTCCTCTCACCGGCGACGCTTCCAGCTACGGTATTTCCGTACAGAACGGTGCTAAGCTCGCAGTTGAGAAAATCAATGCAAACGGCGGTCTTAACGGTGTGAACTTCAAGTTCGACATCAAGGATGACCAGGCTGCTGCAGACAAGGCATCTACTGCTTATGACCAGCTCTTCGAAGCAGGCATGCAGATCTCCTTCGGTTCCGTTACTTCCGGCTCTTGCGAAGCATTTGCTGCAAAGGCTGCAAGTGACAACCTCTTCTTCATGACTCCTTCTGCATCCGCAGACATCTGCATTGCAGAGCCCAACGCTTTCCGCGTATGCTTCGGTGACCCTGACCAGGGCGTTCTCGCTGCAGAGGAACTCACCGCTAACTTCACCAAGATCGGTGCTATCTATGATGAGAGTGATACATACTCCAGCGGTATTTACGAAGCATTTGATGCAAAGATGAAGGAACTCAATGTTGAGTACACCACCAAGACCTTCAATGCAGAAAACAAGCTCGACTTCTCTACTCAGGTAGAGGCTCTCAAGGATTGCGATGTTATTTTCCTTCCCATCTACTACACCGAGGCTGGTCTTATCGCTAAGGCTGCAGTAGCAAAGGGCTGTGACGCAGTTCTCTTCGGTTGCGACGGTCTTGACGGCGTTGCTGGTCAGATCGACGAAACTGTTACCAACCAGATCAAGTACATCACTCCTTTCGACGTTAACAGCACTGATGCAAACGTTGCTGAGTTTGTATCTGCATACGAAGCTGCATACGGCGTAAAGCCCGACCAGTTCGCTGCTGACGGTTACGATGTAGTTTTTGCTATTTATGAGGCTATGAAGGCTGCCGGCGTTAACGATGTTACCATTGACCCCGACACCCTTTGCGAAACTGTTAAGGCTGCTATCACCGCTGATGACTTTACCTTCACCGGTGTAACAGGTACCATGACTTGGGATCTTAGCGGTGCTGCTACCAAGGAGCCTGTAATTATCGAACTTAACAAGTAATTAGTTTTACTTACTACGGCTTTGGTTGGGCACGGGATACGTGTCCAACCAAATTTGTATTTAAACTTATTTTTACCTGCAAGGGTAAAAAGGTTAGGAGCAATGATTATGATAACGTTGATAGACGGACTTAGCTTAGGAAGTATATATGCTCTTATTGCTTTAGGCTATACAATGGTATACGGTATTGCAAAGATGCTTAACTTTGCACACGGCGACGTAATAATGGTTGGCGCATACGCAATAGTTATTACACTTTCTTATTCTGTGTCGCCCATTATTGCGATTGTGGCATCCATCGTTTTGTGTACCGTTTTGGGTATTACCATTGAAAAGGTTGCATATAAGCCACTCAGAGGAGCTTCCCCCCTTGCGGTACTTATTACCGCTATCGGTGTCAGCTATTTCCTGCAGGGTATCGCACAGCTTGTTTTCGGTTCACAGCCGAGACCTGTTGCTGCTGCATGGCGACAGCTTCCCAAGATTCCGTTCCTTAATGATATCGGAATTACCACGGGTGCCGCAGTAACACTTGTTTGCGGTGTCATCATAATGGTTGCTCTTACTCTTTTTATCAAATGTACAAAGACAGGCAGAGCAATGCTCGCAGTTTCTGAGGACAGAGGTGCCGCAATTCTCATGGGCATCAACGTAAACAGAATTATCACCGTAACGTTTGCCGTTGGTTCGGCACTTGCCGCATTTGCAGGCATGTTCTATCTCTTCCAGATTCCCAATGCAGAGCCTACGCTCGGTGCAATGCCCGGTATCACTGCGTTTACTGCGGCGGTTATCGGCGGTATCGGTTCAATCCCCGGTGCAATGGTGGGCGGTATTCTTCTCGGTGTTGTTGAAAAGCTTTGTCTTGCTTCACCCCTTTCGTCATACACCGTTGCAATCAAGTTCAGCTTGCTTATTGTAATTCTTCTTGTTAAGCCCACAGGTCTTCTCGGCAAGATTACCAGAGAGAAAGTTTAAGTTAAGGAATGGTATTTGGGTATGAAAAAATTTAAAATCAAACATTTCATAAACTACGCTCTCGTTGGTGCACTTTTGCTTTTCGGTGTTGTTATGCACTTAATGAGCAGTCTTCGTCCCTCCACCGCACAGCTTTTTGCACAGATGGGCTACGGCATTATTCTCGCAGTTTCGCTTAACCTTGTAGTAGGCTTCCTCGGCGAGCTCAGCCTCGGTCATGCAGGTTTTATGTGCGTTGGTGCATATATCGGCGGTCTTTGTGCCGTTTATCTCAAGCAGGCAATGCCTGATATGAAGCTGCTTGTGCTTATTATTGCAATGCTTATCGGCGGTGCATTTGCCGCACTCTTCGGCTTTATCATCGGTTTGCCCTCGCTCCGTCTTAAGGGCGACTATCTTGCAATCGTAACACTCGCTTTCGGTGAAATTGTTAGAAACATTTTCATGAACCAGAAGATTTTCGGCGGTGCAAGAGGTCTTACCACAGGTACACTTAAGTACGATACAAGACAGTCTCCCACACTCTTTATCTTTGTATTTATTGTGGCTATTATAATGCTCATACTTGTGCAGAATCTTGTTAAGAGTAAGCACGGCAGAGCGATTACCGCAATCCGTGATAACGAAATTGCTGCAAAGTCAATGGGTATCAACGTAACGTTCTATAAGTTGTTTGTATTCATCGTTGCGGCATTCTTTGCAGGTTGTGCAGGTGTAATTTACGCACACACTACAACCCCTGTTCTTTATTCTTTCTTCTCCTATAACTACTCTATCGAAATTCTCGTTATGGTAGTTCTCGGTGGCATGGGTAGCATCACAGGCTCGATTGTTTCTGCGGTGTTCATCACAGGTATCAACTTTATGCTTCAGAGCCAGCTTTCGGGCGACCTTGCTTCGCTTAAGAACGTTGTATACGCAGTTATTCTTATCCTCGTTGTAGTATTCGGAAATGCTCCTGCACTCAAGAGCTTCAGAGAACGCTACAGCATCAGCGCTTTCACCGAGCGTTTCCGCAAGCATGATGCTTCAAACCGTAAGGACGATGAAGCAAAGTGGCATAGAGTGCCATCTAAAATTAAGATGGATGCACTTCTTTCCACAGATATTGCACCTGATTCGGATGAAAGCATTCACGGCGACATCAGTTCCCATAACAAAGGAGGAAACAAATAATGAGCGAAGTAATGCTTAAAACCGAGAACCTCGGTATCTCCTTTGGCGGTCTTAAGGCGGCACAGAACGTAAATCTCACAATCAATAAGGGCGATCTTTACGGCCTTATCGGTCCTAACGGCGCCGGAAAAACTACGATTTTCAATCTTCTTACAGGTGTGTATCAGCCTACAACAGGTAAGTTTTATCTTGACGGCGAGGACCTCACCGGTAAAAAGCAGGAGATTATCAACCGTAAGGGTATTGCAAGAACTTTCCAGAACATTCGTCTTTTCAATAACATGACCGTTATCAGCAATGTTATGGTAGCACTCAATAATCTTCCCGAATACAAGTGCTCACCGCTTGCAAGCATGCTCCGTCTTCCAAGACATTTTGCTGTCGAAAAGAAGATGAGAGACCGTGCAAAGGAATTGCTTGATATTTTCGGACTCAAAGAGGAAAGAAATACACTTGCATGCAATCTTCCTTACGGTAAGCAGAGAAAGCTTGAAATTGCACGTGCTATGGCTACAAACCCCAAGCTTCTTTTGCTTGACGAGCCTGCCGCAGGTATGAACCCCAATGAAACAGCAGAGCTTATGAACACCATTCGCTTTGTACGTGACAATTTCGATATGACTATTCTGCTTATCGAGCATGACATGAAGCTTGTCGGCGGTATCTGCGAAAAGGTTACCGTGCTTAACTTCGGTCAGGAACTTGCAAGCGGCGACACCGCAGAGGTTCTTCACGATCCACGCGTTATTACTGCTTATATCGGGGAGGACGAGTAAATGTTAAATGTAGAAAATATACAGGTATACTACGGCATGATAAATGCCATCAAGGGAGTTTCTTTTGAGGTAAAAGAGGGCGAGGTTATCGCACTTATCGGTGCAAACGGTGCAGGTAAAACCACTATTCTGCACACTATTACCGGACTTATTGCTCCCAAAAGCGGCAGTGTCATTTTTGAGGGCAGAGACCTTACAAAGACACCTGCACACAAGATAGTTTATCTCGGTATGGCACATGTTCCCGAGGGACGCAGAGTTTTCCAGCAGCTTACAGTTCTCGATAACTTAAAGCTTGGTGCGTTCTCAATGAACGATAAAAAGAAGATTGAAGAAAATCTTGCATACGTGTTCAGTCATTTCCCCCGTCTTGAGGAGCGTAAGAATCAGATTGCGGGTACTCTTTCGGGCGGTGAGCAGCAGATGCTTGCAATGGGCAGAGCGCTTATGTCCAATCCTAAAATTCTTCTTATGGACGAACCCTCAATGGGACTTTCTCCGTTGCTTGTAAACGAGATCTTCAAGATTATTGAGGAAGTTTCCAAGGATGGCACAACCGTTCTTCTGGTAGAGCAGAATGCAAAGAAGGCACTTTCTATTTCCGACCGTGCATACGTTCTTGAGACCGGTAACATCGTTATGGAGGGCAAGGCGAGCGACCTGCTCAACGATCCCCGTATCCGTGCCGCATATCTTGGCGAATAAAAAATAAAGGGCACGTTTGTGCCCTTTTTCTATAGGTGACATATGAGTAAAGACATAAAAGCAGCTCTGCGTGATACCGTCCCTGTGCTGTCGGGCTACATAGTGCTTGGCATGGGGTTTGGCATTGTCATGCACACAAACGGCTACGGCGTATGGTGGACACTTGCAATGAGCATGTTTGTTTACGCAGGCTCAATGCAGTATGCGGCTATAAATCTGCTTACGGGCGGCGCCTCGCTTATAAGTACGGCACTTACTACGCTTATGGTAAATGCACGTCACATTTTTTACGGAATTTCAATGATTGACCGCTACAAGGGTATGGGTAAAGGAAAGCCGTATCTTATTTTTGCACTTACTGATGAAACCTACTCGCTTGTCTGCAGTGGCGAAAAGAGTAAAAAATACTTTTATCTTGTTTCACTTTTCAATCACATTTATTGGGTTACAGGCAGCGTTTTGGGTGCGCTTCTCGGTCAGATAATACCGTTTTCCACCGAGGGCATAGATTTTGCTCTTACTGCACTTTTTGTAACGGTTTTTGTTGAGCAGTGGAAGAGTACACGTGACCATTGTCCTGCGGTTATCGGTGTGGCGGCATCAGTTGCATGTCTTTTGATTTTCGGTGCTGACGATTTTTTGATACCGTCAATGATAGCGATTGCCGCTATGCTCTCTGTGCTTAAATTTGTACGCAAAGGAGGGCAGTGCAATGAGTGAAATGCTACATTCCGGACTTATTGTTGCAATTATAGCTCTTGTAACGATGCTGACACGCTTTTTGCCGTTCTTCGTCTTTTCAGGTAGAGAAACACCGCGTTTCGTTGTGTATCTTGGCAAGGTTCTGCCGTTTGCGGTTATGGGTATGCTTTGCGTGTATTGCCTGAAAGGCGTTTCGTTTGTGGCAGCGCCACACGGAATTCCCGAAATTATATCGGTGCTTTTTGTTGTGCTTATGCATTTGTGGAAGCGTAATACGCTTATCAGTATAATCAGCGGCACAGCATGCTATATGCTGCTCGTGCAAATGGTGTTTTGATAGTGCAGAACGAAGGTGTTCTTTCTTGAAAAGAAAGAACCAAAGAAAAACGGAGAGATTATTTTAATGTTAAGTAGGACATTTTCTTATACTCCTCCTTTTTCATTTGTTTTCTTTTTGTTGCGTAAATAAAGATTTCTTTTTCTTCTTGAAACTGCGGTTCATTCCATCTTTCTAAAAGCTCTAAATGACATAGCTTAATAAAAGTATCATAAGCTTTGTTGTCAAGCTTACTCAAAGCATCATAATTTGTAAAGCGTATCACGCACGGCAGCGTTCTTTTGCAGTTTTTGCAAAAGAACACACGTGTTTCCGCATCGGATTCTTTAATTGGCAGTTTCATCAGTAGTTTATTGGTACATTCAAGACAGTAATACATAGTAGTTCCCTCTCGTATAACGCATATTCGTAATTATTATACGTTAAAAAACATTATATTTCAACGCCAAATCGTATAAAATATACGAAAAACCGTATACGGAGGGTTGACATGGATGTTTTACAACGCATTTTGGAATTAAGACAAAAGCGTGAATGGTCTGAATACCGTCTTTCCGAAGAATCACAAATACCTCAATCGACTATATCATCATGGTACCGTAATAATTCTATGCCGACTATTCCTTTATTGGAGAAAATATGTGCAGCATTTAATATAACTATGTCACAGTTTTTTGCGATTGGTGAGTATACGGTTACGCTTACGCCTGAGCAGTCACAGATGATTGCGGAATGGAGTCGCTTGGATAAAGAGAAACAGGAAAAGCTATTGGAATTTTTAAAAACATTATAAAAAACGTTCGCATAACGGTGAACGTTTTTTTACAGGGAAAAATAAGATGAATTATTGTTTAGCGAAGTAACGGCGATGAGCAAACAATGTAGGGCGGGGGTTTATCTCCCGCCATAAACCGTGATTAAATATCGTATCGGCGGCGGGAGCAAGCCCCCGCCCTACAGAATATCATTGGCATCCGTATTACCCTAAACATTAATTTACATGCTAACAATGCAAAAAACAGAGCAAAGGAAATTTCCTTTGCTCTGTTTTTTATTCGGGATATGGCTCGCTTTTTTCAGTGAGTCCTAAAATGTAGTCAGTACTTGTGTTGTGAAACTTTGCAAGAGCGATAAGCACGTCGGTGGGGATGTCGCGGAGTCCAAGCTCGTATCGTGAATACGCAACCTGCGTACAATGCAGATATTCTGCAATGTCCTTTTGCAAGAGATCTTTATCCTCGCGAAGCTCACGGATACGTTTGTACATATGACCACCTCTTGATAATTATTATAGCCATTGTACAATAAACCAAATTGGTATCTTGACAAATAAACCAAAATGGTTTATAATGTTCATAAACCGTTTTGGTTTATCATATTCATATTAGAAAGGGAAAAACAATGAAGAAAAAATTATTGTTATTTGTCGGCTTGTTTTTGCTGACAATCCTACTCGCTGTATCATCATCGGCTTATGATGATACATTGCTTGGAGAAGATCTGGAAGATGGTAGTGGCTATGACGAGCCGGAATTTCAGCAGTATCATACGGGAGAACTTGCGAATGGAGATATCTCCTGGATTACTGACCTTAATGCCGGCTTGCTTGAATTTTATGGTACCGGTGTAATTGAGTGGGGTAATCCGGATTACGACATTGCTCCTTGGCTTGATTATCCGTATGCCGTTGTATATGATATTGTAATATATGATGGTATTGAAGGAATAGGCGACTATGCGTTTTATCAGCAAGATTTCTATTCTATAACTATTCCTGAAAGCGTAACGAGTATCGGCAATTATGCATTTTACAATGTATCAGCATCCATTCAACTTCCCGATAGCATAACAAGTATCGGCGATTATGCGTTTGCATATTCGGGAGTTTCCGCGACTGTCTCCGAAAACGTTGAAAGCATCGGGCAGGGAGCTTTTATAGGTGTAGAAGGAATAATCGTTGACGAGGAAAATGAGTTTTATTCAAGCATCGACGGCGTATTGTTTAACAAAAACAAAACCGAACTTTTGCAGTATACTTGGGGCAGCGGTGCAACCTTTTATGAGGTTCCCGAAAGCGTAACAAGCATCGCCGCCGAGGCTTTTGCCGGTAGTTATTACGGGGTATCCGATTTGCTGCTTCATAGCGGTGTACAGACAATCGGTGCAAACGCATTTGTTTCTTACGAAAGTGTTTTGGAAACAATATACTATACAGGTAGCGAAAGCGAATTTGCCAATATAGATATAGACGAAGGTAACGAGGCTTTTTTAAACGCAAAAGTTGTATATAATGTAAAAGCTGCTTCTAATTGCGGAGATAAGCTTACATGGTTTATCGACAATAATAATAAGCTTACCGTAAGAGGCAGTGGCAAAATGGAAAATTATACTTCAACTTACTCTGCACCTTGGGCGGAATATGCCGAAGAAATCACAACCGTTGAAATAGGTTCCGGTATCACAAGCATCGGTGATTATGCATTCAACGGATGTACCGCTATTAGCGAGATAACCTTGCCCGGTAGTGTCGCTGTTGTAGGTAACGGTGCGTTTAATGAGTGTGATAATCTTGAAAATATCAGTTACAGCGGAACAGAGGAAGACTGGAACGGTATCTCTATTGGTGAAAACAATGGAAAATTTACAACTGTGGAAATTGACACAACTACGTTTGAAACCGAAAGCGATGCGGGCTTCTATGCAGAAAGCTTTAACGCAGAAGAAAAGACAGGTGTAATTTTGCTTAACACCTGCCTTGAAACCGCTTTGAAATACAGTGAGTCCACCGTTAAATTCGGCATCTATATTTACAATACAACAACTAACAAGAAGGTATCCGTTGAGAGCGGCGAACTGGGGGCACTTGCTGCGGCTGACGGCTGGTTTTCGGTGCTTGTTACAAACATTGCAAAAGAGCATTTTGGCAAAAACATAATGACAGTGCCGTTTGTTGTAATTGATACTGACGGTGATACCGCAACCACCGACGACCAAGAGCTTATCACAGGAAACTCCATGCTTGTTTCTGTTGCACAAGATAGCAAGTGGCTTGGAAAGAATAATCCTTACGCTAAATAGGAGGAAAGAGAATGAAAAAGTATATATCTCCGAAACTCGAAGTTGTTGAATTTGAAACAGTAAACGTTATAGCAACTTCAACAGTATCCGAGCTCAATATAAAGGGAAATTGGATATCACAAATTGATGCAAGTGAAAACGGTTTGTTTTAATTGAATGAAGATAGTTAGATAAATTAATGTTTATGTGGGTAAAATGGAACCCACAAACCGGTAGGGGATGGCCCCCTGGACATCCCGTTTCGCCTTTGTTAATGCGGGACGTCGAAGGCGCCGTCCCCTACCATGGTTGATGCGTTGCCATTACCATAAACAATAATTCATCTTACCATAAACTTTACATAAAAAAACAGAGCAAAGGAAATTTCCTTTGCTCTGTTTTTATATTAAACTAATTTTTTGAGTGCACGGAGGACGTTTACAAGCGAAATTGATCTGAAACTATAGAAATCATGAATTTCGGTATTGTCCTTATGGTCTATTGCAAGATGGAGCAAGTGGAGCACGTCGCCGAGTGTCACTATATCGTCGCCGTCAAAGTCGCCCGTGATAATCGGAGTAGCATTAACGCCATCGCCAAACGTTATTGACGTTGTGCCTGTGTTGTTGATTTCGTTAAACACGTTTACGGTGTTTTGTGAACCGATACGGGGGTAGTCACGGCAAAGCTGACCGGAAGGCCATGAATTAATAGTTGCATTCACGGTGCCGCTCAGATAGTTCTGTCCGCCGATACCGTTATAGCCGTTTGCTTTGATTGTAGCACCTTCGCCGATATTAAGTGTCATGTTGCCGGAATACGTGCCAAACGGACAGGTGGCACTCATACGCCAGTTGCCGCCTACAAAGAGGTAGAACGTACCGCCGTTTACTGTAACGGTGATATCCTTATCCGAGCTTGCGGTTTCGGGAGAATCGTATGCCGACATACTGATATCGTTGTTATAGAGTACCTGACCTGCGAGGAAACGGTAAACTGCGTTACAGTCAAAGGTTTCGGTGAGTTCAACGTTATTCCAGTTGAATGCGAGGTAGTTTGCACTCGTGTACGTTGTGTCAAGCGTAAAGTTGTCAAGCTTTGTATCGCTTAAGAAGCTTACGGTGTTACCGTTGATAAAGAGTTTTGCACCTGTGCCTTCACCAACGATAGTGAGCTTTTCCATGTAAACAGGGGTTACTATCTTTTCGGGATAGGTGAATTCTCCCATGATATGGAGAGTGCCGTTTGGTGCAAGTCTGCCGAGGGCTGTGGTGAGCGAGGACATAGGCTTTGCGTATGTGCCTTCACCGTCGAGTGTACCGTTTGCCGAGAGGTAAACGTCGCTCATGTCAAAGCCGCTTACGGAAAGCTTGTTATTGAAGATTGCATCGTAGATTGCATTTGCATAAATTACGTAGCCGCCGTCATCGGGATGGAGCTTGTCGTTTGCAAAGAGTGCATCTGTTACTGCCGCATCGTAAAGAAGCTCGTAGAGGTCTACGAAAACGTACTTGTCATCCTCTGCCGCAAGCTTTTCGGTTACATACTTCTGTGTGGGGCGGATAACGCTTACCGCACGCACGTCGGAAGCTTTACTTGAGGTGTAACGGTAAATTGCACTTGTTGTAAAGAGTTTTTCTGTGGTGGGGAGCTCTCCGAACGAGCGAACAAATTCTTCATACATTTCGGTGAAGTGCATCATCTGACCTACGGTACCGCCTGCGGCTGATGCATCGTTGGTACCGAGGGCGATAAGCACGTAATCACTGTCTGCCTCGTTGAATGCAATGCTGTATGCAAGAGTGTTGTTGTAGTAGCCGTTGCCGTAGGGGAGAATTGCCGAGCCGCCTACACCGTAGTTGCCGATGATAACTTCCTTACCGGCTGTTTTGCAAAGCGATGCAAACTGTGCGGAGTAGGATTTTGTAAGCTGATTTGAGGAGCCCGTACCCTCGGTGATAGAGTCCCCTATGAAAGAAATACGGAGGGGTTCTTTATAGCTCTTGGTCACACCGTTTACCTTGTCAAAACGGGTAACGGTGAACTTGCTTGCATCGGGGCAGGTGAGCGAAGCTATTTGGGTTTCGCCGTGATAAGCCTTTACCTGAGTTGCATCAAGAACGGTGCCGCTTGCGAAGGTTGCGTTATTGCCGATATTAAGTGTAAAGTTACCGCGGAGACACTGAGTATATACAACGTCAAGCTCATATGCGCTGATAAGGCCGCCGTTGAATTTACCGCCGTTTAAGGTCATTGTAATGTCGCCGTCGATTGCGAAGTACTTCTGGTCACTCATTACAAGTCTTGAGCAATAGCCTGCGTACGCTCTTGCAGGACCGATATTACCCTGTGCATATATGGGGCAGTTGAAGGTACCGCCGTTTACGGTGAGGGTAGCGTCGTCAGCAAGGAAGGACATGCCCGAAATGCTGAAGTAGTCTGAAAAAGTACCGCCGTTTACGATGATTGAAATGGGTGCCGCAATAGAGCCGAAGAGGTCGGTATTACCCTTATAGGCATTGTCGGTGGAATTGTTGTATTTACGGAGATTTCCGCCTGTAAATGTGCCGAAAACACCGTTATTTACTGTAATGGAGTAAGGGAGCTCGGTCACCATTGTGCCGTTCAGGGCATAGTTTGCATCGTGCTCACCCTGAGTGCCGGCTTCGGCATCAACACCGCCGTAGAAATTAACAGAACCGGTTACTACAAAGTTCTTACCGAATACGATTGAGTTGAAGCCGCCGAAAATCGCCGCACCCGAGTTTGAGGTCATGGCGCTGTCAATGGTGATAGTGTTTGTATTTGTATTTTTAGCAAACTTGAGGTCGGCAAGAAGAATAATATTGCCGCCTTTAACGGTAAGGTCACCGTTAACTTCGGGAATGGTGGTGGCAGGGAGGTTGTAATCGCCCGAAATAATGATTTCGCCGCCGTTTGGAAGCATTTCTACCGCTTTTGTAAGCGAGCTTATCGGCGAGGAGGCGGAAGTACCTGTACCTGTGCCGTTTTCGGCAACGTAAACAGTGTCAGTGCTTGCCGAGGCACCGACAGCAAGAGAAAGAGTTAAGAGCATAACTGCAAAAATGACGGATATTTTTTTAAACATCTGTACAACTCCTTTTTATTTGGTAATTTTATTTTAACAATAAAAATTTCAAAGGTCAATAGTATATTAATAATGTTATAAAAATATATACAATTTTATAAATGTTTTATTCCAGACGCCAATCTATTGGCTCTTTCAGCAGCTCATTTGCTTTTGAAAAGTGGCGGCATCCGAAAAAGCCGTTGTGGGCTGACAGGGGGGAGGGATGTGCGGCGGTTAAAATATGGTGGTTGGGATTTGTTATGAGTGCCGCTTTGCTCTTTGCGAAGCTTCCCCAGAGCAGAAAAACAATTGGTTCTTCACGCATATTCAAAAGGGAGATAACGTTGTCGGTAAACTGTTCCCATCCTTTTCCACGGTGGCTCATCGGTGCACCACCACGCACGGTAAGCACGGTGTTGAGGAGCAGCACGCCATTTTCCGCCCATTTTGTGAGGTTGCCGCCTTTTGGTATCGGAATACCGAGGTCTGCGTTCAGCTCTTTGAAGATATTTACAAGTGACGGCGGCGGAGCAATTCCGTCACGCACCGAAAATGACAGTCCGTGTGCCTGTGACGGCCCGTAATAGGGATCCTGACCGAGAATCACCGCCTTCACTGCATGGTAATCGGTGATTTTCAGCGAGTTGAAGATATCGTGCATATCGGGGTATACGGGGAAAGCAGGGTTTGTGTATTCGCTTTTCAAAAAGGCACGAAGCTTAAGATAATACTCTTTTTCAAACTCTCCCTCTAAAATTGCGTCCCACGTGTTGCCTAGCGATACCATTTTTTCGCCTCCCAAAAACTTTTTTATTATTTTAACACATAACTTGTTGATTTGTATATGGAATTTTGCAAAAAATTATGTTATAATGTAACATCACATATAAAAAGGAAGATTTTTTATGAATAAGGGCAATCCGTCAGCACTTTTGCCGATTGGTGTTTTCCTCGGCATATATCTCGGCTTTGGCATTACCTTTGAATACGTATTGAAAATTCCGATGGGATTTTATAACGTTCCCATCGTGGTTGCTTTTCTTGCCGCATTGCTTGTGGCATTCATGCAGAACCGCTCGCTTTCGTTTGATGAAAAGCTTGCGGTTATGGGCAAGGGCATCGGTGACAAAAACATTGTAACGATGCTGTTGATTTTCCTCGTTGCAGGCATTTTTGTAGGCGTTGTGGGACGCAGCAGTGCGGAGAGTGTGGCATATTTTATGCTTTCGCTTGTGCCTGCACGTTTTTCGGTTGCCATACTGTTTGTTGTAAGCTGCCTTGTGTCGGTTGCAATGGGTACGTCTGTCGGTACAATTACGCTGATAACTCCCATAGCTGTTGCGGTTTCAAACGCAACCGGCTTTGATGCGGCACTCTGCATTGCATCCGTTATGGGCGGCTCGATGTTTGGCGACAACCTTTCGTTTATCTCCGACACAACCATTGCCGCATGCAACGGTCAGGGCTGTAAAATGAAGGATAAGTTCAAGGAAAACTTCTTTATTGCACTTCCCGCAGCACTTGTAACGCTTGTAATTATCGTTGTTCTTTCGGCAGGCGAGGATATTTCTGCACTTGTGCTCAAGGAATATGACCTTGTTAAAACTCTGCCGTATCTGCTTGTGCTTATCGGTGGCATCGCAGGTATCAACGTGTTCGTGATTCTGCTTGTCGGAATCGCATCGGGAACGGTTATAACGCTTTTGAACGGCACAAGTCTGCCGACGCTTACTGCGAGCATGGGTGCGGGTGCAGAGGGGATGTTTGAAACTGTTATGGTTGCGGTGCTTGTGGCGGCAATCTGTGCGCTTATCCGTGAGCATGGCGGCTTTGACAGTATTCTTTACGCTGTGAAAAAGCTCTTCAAAGGCAACCGTGGCGGTCAGATTGGTATGGGACTTCTGGTAGGCGTTATGGATATTGCAACTGCAAATAACACCGTTGCTATAGTTATGGCAAATCCAATAGCACTCGAAATGTCAAAGGAATACGGCATATCGCCGAAAAAGGCGGCATCACTGCTTGATACGTTCTCCTGCGTTTTTCAGGGAATACTGCCGTACGGTGCACAAATGCTTGTGGCATTGTCTGCGGCAAGTGAGCTTGGCAGTGCAGTGAGTGCCTTTGAGATAATCCCGTATCTTTTCTACCCGATGTTGTTGCTTTTAAGCTCGGTTTTATTCATTGTATTTGCTAAAGAGAAGCGGGAAATTCAGTAATAATCGAGTTTTGCAATTTTTTATTCAAATACCTGCAAAAAAATTCATTTAGGGCTTGACAACACTTTAGCATGGTAGTATAATAATAAAAAATCAGCCAAAAGGCACGGTTTTAGAGGTTAAAATTATGTATTTTGCTTATGCGTATAACGGCATAATTATTATCAGCATTATTCTTGTGCTAGTCCTTAGAAAGACTCAGAATAATGCTAAAAGTCATGCCATTAGCCGGTAAGTAATTGTGATTTATAAGGGGAATATTTTTTCCTGATAATATCAATAATTATGCAAGCCTTATGGACTACTTTTAGTTCATAAGGTTTTTTATTTACCCATTATTATATATATCCAAGGAGGATTTTCGGTTTATGAAAATGACCGGAGCAAAGATTTTGATGGAATGCCTTATTGAGCAAGGCGTTGACACCATCTTTGGATACCCCGGCGGTACCATACTTAACGTATATGACGAGCTTTACTCATACGGTGACAAAGTTCGTCACGTGCTTACTTCCCATGAGCAGGGTGCGGCACACGCAGCAGACGGCTATGCAAGAAGCACCGGCAAGGTTGGTGTTTGCTTTGCAACAAGCGGCCCCGGTGCAACCAATCTTGTAACGGGTATTGCAACTGCACATATGGATTCTTCACCCGTGGTGTTCATTTCCTGCAACGTTGGTGAAAACCTTATAGGTAAGGACTCGTTTCAGGAGGTTGACATAACCGGTATTACAATGCCCATAACCAAGTGCAATTATCTTGTAAGGGACGTAAACAAGCTTGCCGACGTTGTGCGCGAGGCATTTGCCATTGCACGCAGCGGCCGTCCCGGTCCTGTGTTCATAGATATTTTAAAGAACGTAACCGCAGCAAAGGCTGAATATGAGCCGCTTGCAAAAAGCGAGCATTTCTCAAACGGCAGTCTTAAGGAGCTGCTTGAGCGTTCTTCGCAGAACTTTCAACCGCCAAAGCCCGATGAAAAGGACATCGACACTCTTGTTGATATGATAAGAGCATCGAAAAAGCCGCTTCTTATTTGCGGCGGCGGTGTTGTGAGAGGCAGAGCACAAGAGGAGTTCACCGCATTTGCTGAAAGGATCGATGCACCCGTTGCCATTACTCTTATGGGCGGTGGCGGATTCAGGGGACGCAATCCCCTCACCACAGGCATGGTCGGCATGCACGGCAGTAAAGCATCAAACATGGCTTGCAACGAGTGTGATTTGCTTATTGCAGTAGGTTGCCGCTTCTCGGACAGAGTTGCACTTGACCCAAAGAGCTTTGCAGACCAAGCAAAGATCGTGCAGATAGACATTGACCGTGCGGAGATAAATAAGAACGTAAGAACCTCGCACCACATTGTCGGCGATGCCAAAAAAGTGCTTGCAGCACTTAATGAACGCATCGACCAGCAAGCACATGAGGAGTGGAAAAGGTACGTGTTCTCATTCCCGACCGAAACCGAGTACGATATTTACGATAATTCGCTTACACCAAAGCAGATTCTGAGTGCGATTGCCGAGATGCTTCCGCAGGACACGATAGTTTCCACCGACGTAGGACAGCATCAGATGTGGGCAATTCAGCATTTCCATTTTGACTATCCCGGTCAGCTTCTCACCTCGGGCGGTTTTGGCACTATGGGCTTTGGACTCGGTGCGGCGATAGGCGCAAAGGTGGGCAACCCCGACAAGGCGGTTATACATATCACGGGTGACGGCTCATTCAGAATGAACTGCAACGAGCTTGCAACCGAGGAGCATTACAATATCCCCGTTATTACCTTTGTTTTCAACAACAAGACTCTCGGCATGGTTCGCCAGTGGCAGACACTTATCTACGATAAGCACTATTCGCAGACCACTCTGACTCACGGCCCCGATTTTGTTAAGCTTGCCGAGGCATACGGACTTTCGGGCAAGCGTGTTTCAAATGAGGAAACACTCCGCGAGGCAATCAAGGAAGCACTTGAGTGCGGACACGGTTACGTTATCGACTGCGTAATCGACACCGATGAAATGGTACGTCCTATGGTTGGCGGCGGCAGCCATATCACCAAGTTCATTGTTTAAGGAGGGAAACTCATGGGCGAAATAAGAAGACAGACGCTTGCGGTGCTTGTTGATAACGAAGCCGGCGTTCTTTCACAGGTTTCCCGACTCTTTTCGAGAAAGGGATATAACATCGAGTCGCTTGCGGTGGGTACGACCACCGACCCGAGCGTGTCACGTATTACTATTGAGGTTGTCGGCGACGATGACCAGATAGAACTGCTTTCCAATCAGCTCGGTAAGCTTTTCCCCGTACATTCAATAAAGGTGCTGACTCCCGAAAAGTCGATAAGACGAGAGCTTGTACTTTTTAAGGTGCGTGCGGCAACAGGCGAAAAGCGAAACGAGATTATTCAGATAGCAAATATTTTCAGAGCCAACATCATTGATGTTGCGATAGGCTCACTTACCCTTGCCATGATAGGTGACGAGGGCAAAATTGAAGCAATACAAAAATTACTGGAAGAGTTCGAGGTGCTTGAGCTTGTGCGTACAGGCGTTATCGCACTTGAACGCGGACAGGACACAATTTATGATTTAACAAAAGAAAGAGGAGAATTCAATTATGGCAAAAATGTATTATGAGAAGGATTGCGACCTTAACAAACTTAACGGCAAAACTATCGCTATTATTGGCTACGGCTCACAGGGCCATGCGCACGCACTCAACCTCCGCGACAGCGGCTGCGACGTTATCGTAGGTCTTCGCAAGGGCGGCAAATCATGGCCGGTTGCTGAAAAGGACGGCTTTACTGTTATGACCGTTGCTGAAGCAACCGTAAAGGCTGACATCATCATGATTCTTATCAACGATGAAGCACAGGCTGATATGTACAAGAAGGACACCGCCCCCAACCTCACCGCAGGCAAGGCAATCGCATTTGCACATGGCTTTAACATCCGTTACAAGCAGATCGTTCCCCCTGCTGACGTTGACGTATTCATGGCAGCACCCAAGGGCCCCGGCCACACCGTAAGAAGCACATACGTTGCAGGCAAGGGTGTTCCTGCACTTATCGCAGTTGAGCAGAACGCAACCGGCAAGGCATACGATATCGCTCTTGCATACATCGCAGGTATCGGCGGTGCACGCGCCGGCATTATGGAAACCACCATGCACGACGAAACCGAAACCGACCTCTTCGGTGAACAGGCAGTTCTTTGCGGCGGTGTTGTTGACCTTATGCGTTGCGGCTTTGAAACTTTGGTTGAAGCAGGCTATGAGCCCGAAAACGCATACTTTGAGTGCATCCATGAAATGAAGCTCATCATCGACCTTATCAATAAGGGCGGTGTTGCGGCAATGAACTATTCGATTTCAGATACTGCAGAGTTCGGTGAATACGTTTCCGGCCCCAGAGTTCTCCCCTATGAGCAGACCAAGGCTAACATGAAGGCAGTGCTTGCTGACATTCAGGACGGTACGTTTGCAGGCAAGTGGATTGCCGAAAACAAGAACGGCCGTTGCTTCTTCAACTCCAAGAGAGAGCAGCTTGCAAAGCATCCTATGGAGATTATCGGTAAGCAGCTTCGTGAACAGATGCTCTGGAAGAACGATTCTGACCTTGATACAGCTTCAAACTAAGTCTTTTCGCATATCAAAAAATAAAATTTGCATATTTCTATTAACATAATAGTGAAGAGGTAATAGTGAAAAGTGAAGAGGTTATGTCGATTTTTGCACGAATGTGCAAAAATCCTCATTACTTATTCACTATTCACTCTTACTTATTACTTTTCTATATTCCCGGAGGTTATTATGAATTCCGAAAACATAAAGCACGGTATTGAGCGTGCACCTAACAGAAGCTTACTCTTTGCACTCGGACTAACCGAGGAGGAGCTTGACCGCCCTATTATCGGTATCGTTTCCTCGCACAACGAAATAGTTCCCGGTCACATGCACCTCGATAAGATTACCGAGGCGGTAAAGGCAGGTGTACGCATGGCAGGAGGTACTCCGATTATGTTCCCCGCAATCGCAGTTTGCGACGGTATTGCGATGGGACATGTCGGCATGAAGTATTCGCTTGTAACACGAGACCTTATTGCCGATTCCACCGAGGCTATGGTTATGGCACATCAGTTTGACGGTCTTGTTATGGTGCCGAACTGCGATAAAAACGTTCCGGGACTTCTGATGGCTGCGGCAAGACTCAATATACCCACTATTTTCTGCAGTGGCGGACCTATGCTTGCAGGACATCTTGAGGACGGACGCCGCACGTGCCTCAGCCATATGTTTGAGGCTGTAGGCTCCTATCACGCAGGCAAGCTTGATGAGTGCGGCGTTAAGGATTATGAAGAAAATGCGTGTCCCTCATGCGGCTCGTGTTCGGGTATGTACACCGCAAACTCCATGAATTGCCTTACCGAGGCTATCGGCATGGCACTTTCGGGCAACGGCACAATTCCTGCACCTCTTTCGGCACGTCTTCGCCTTGCAAAGCATGCAGGTATGCAGATAATGGAACTTGTAAAGAAGAATATCCGTCCCCGCGATATTATGACCGAGGCGGCATTCCATAACGCTGAAACCGTTGATATGGCACTCGGCTGCTCTACAAATACAATGCTTCATCTGCCTGCAATCGCACATGAGGCGGGCATTGAGATAAGCCTTGATATGTCCAACGAAATCAGCAAGAGAACCCCCAACCTCTGCCATCTCGCTCCTGCGGGCGACACGTTTATGGAAGACCTTGAGCGTGCCGGCGGTGTCTATGCCGTTATGAAGGAGCTTACCAAGAAGAATTTGCTTGATACTTCGGTTATGACCGTAACGGGTAAGACAATGGAGGAAAACCTTGAGGGTGTTACCAACAAGAACCCCGAAATTATCCGTCCTGTTGAAAATCCCTATTCTGCAAACGGCGGTATTGCCGTTCTCAAGGGTAACGTCGCCCCCGACGGCTGTGTTGTAAAGCAATCGGCTGTTGCACCCGAAATGATGCAGCACAGAGGCCCTGCAAGAGTGTTCAACTCCGAGGAGGAGGCAATAACTTCTATTTATGCAGGCAACATTAAGTCCGGTGACGTTGTTGTTATTCGCTACGAGGGACCAAAAGGCGGCCCCGGTATGCGTGAGATGCTCAATCCCACGTCTGCGATTTGCGGTATGGGACTTGGAGAAAGCGTTGCCCTTATAACCGACGGACGCTTCAGCGGTGCAACCAGAGGTGCCGCTATCGGACACGTAAGTCCCGAGGCTGCGGCAGGCGGTACTATAGCGCTTGTTGAAGAGGGCGACATGATTTCTATTGACATTACAAACTGTAAGATTACACTTGAGGTTACCGATGAGGTTCTCAGCGAGAGAAGAGCAAAGTGGGTAGCACCTGCACCTAAAGTTACTACGGGATATGCGGCACGCTATGCAAAGCTTGTTACCTCTGCTGATAAGGGTGCCGTGTTGGAGGTATAAATGAGTCAGGTAAAAATATTCGATACCACACTTCGTGACGGTGAGCAGTCCCCCGGCTGCAGCATGGATCTTCGTGAAAAGCTGGAGATTGCGAAATGCCTTGAGCTTATGAAGGTTGATATCATCGAAGCGGGATTTGCCATTTCCTCCCCCGGTGATTTTAAGTCGGTAAACGAAATTGCAAAGGTTGTAAAGGACTGCACCGTGGCATCGCTTGCACGTGCGGCAACAAAGGATATTGATGCGGCATGGGAGGCGGTAAAGGTTGCCGCCGACCCCCGTATTCATACATTTATCGCAACCTCTCCCGTACATATGGAGTATAAGCTCCGCATGACACCCGATGAGGTGCTTGCACGTACTGCAGAGATGGTTGCGTATGCAAAGAAATATTGCTCAAACATTGAGTTTTCCGCCGAGGATGCAACCCGCAGTGAGCCTGAGTTTCTGGCAAGAGTTGTTGACACGGCAATCAAAAACGGTGCAACCGTTATAAACATCCCCGATACCGTGGGATACACCACGCCAAACGAAATGCGTGCACTTATTGAGTATCTTGTTAATAATGTGCCGGATTCGGACAAAGTAGAGTTCTCCGTTCACTGCCACAATGACCTTGGTATGGCGGTTGCGAACTCGCTTGCGGGCGTGCTTGGCGGTGCAAGACAGATTGAATGTACCGTGAACGGTCTCGGTGAGCGTGCAGGTAACACCTCGCTTGAAGAGGTCGTTATGGCGATGCATACACGTCCCGACGTATTCAAGGGCATTGAAACACGTCTTGACACAACACGCATTTACCGTACAAGTAAGGCGGTTTACACAGTTATCGGTCAGAATGCTCCGCTTAACAAGCCCATAGTAGGCAAAAATGCGTTTGCACACGAGTCGGGTATTCATCAGCACGGAGTGCTTGCAAATAAGCAGACGTACGAAATCCTCACACCCGAGGCGGTAGGTATTCATGTAAACAACATCGTTCTCGGCAAGCATTCGGGTAAGCATGCGTTTGAGAATCATTTGAAGGAGCTTGGCTATAGCCTTTCTCCCGAGGAACTGCTTGCATGCTTTGAGGAGTTCAAGGTTCTCTGCGATAAGAAAAAGACGATAAGCGATTCCGATATCGAAGCAATCGTACTGCATAAGGCGGCAGTTGACGATGAGGTTTCAAAGGTGAACTTCACGCTCGACTGGTTCGATGTTCATACATCAAACTTTACAACCTCAACAAGCACCGTTTGCCTTAAGAACGGCGATGAAAAGTTTGAGGGTGTGTCGCTTGGCGACGGTCCTATTGATGCTTCTTTCAAGGCAATCGACAATATAGTAAAGCCCGTAGAGCATACTCTGGAGCTTTACACAATAAATTCCACATCAGAGGGTAAGGACACCCTCGGCGATGTATCGGTTAAACTCAAGGCTGGCGACCGCACATACGTGGGCAGAGGCCTTTCTACCGATATTATCGAAGCATCACTTAAAGCATATATCAATGCGGTTAACAAAATGCAATCCGCATTAAATGAGGTATAATCATGGGAATGACAATGACACAAAAGATTTTAGCTGCACATGCAGGTCTTGACTCGGTAAAGGCGGGCGACCTTGTTTTGGCTAAACTCGACCTTGTTCTGGGTAACGACGTTACCACCCCCGTTGCGGTCAAGGTGTTTGACGATGCGGGCTTTACCAAGGTGTTTGATAAGGATAAAATTGCGATAGTGCTTGACCACTACACCCCTTGCAAGGATATCAAATCCGCAGAGCTTTGTGCTACGGCAAGAGAGTTTGCAAAGAGATTCAACATCACTCATCTTTACGATGTGGGCGAGGTTGGTATCGAGCATGCGCTTCTGCCTGAAAAAGGTCTTGTCGGCCCCGGCGATATGATTATCGGTGCCGACTCGCACACATGTACATACGGTGCACTCGGAGCATTTTCAACAGGCGTTGGCTCCACCGATATGGCGGCTGGCATGGCGGCAGGTGAAAACTGGTTCAAGGTACCCTCTGCAATCAAGGTTAACCTTGTAGGCAAGCTTCAGAAATATGTTAGCGGTAAGGACGTAATTCTGCACCTTATAGGTCTTATCGGTGTTGACGGCGCTCTTTATAAGTCTATTGAATTCTGCGGCGAGGGTGTCAGCGAGCTTTCGATGGATGACCGCTTCACCATTGCAAATATGGCAATCGAGGCAGGCGGCAAAAACGGCATTTTCCCCGTAGACGAAAAGACTATGGAGTATGTAAAGGATAGATTCAAGAGAGAGGTTAAGGTTTTCTGTGCCGATGACGATGCAGAGTATGAAAGCGAGGTAACAATCGACCTTTCAACTCTTAAACCCACAGTTGCACTTCCTCATCTCCCCTCAAATACAAAGACGATTGATGAAGTCAAGGGACTTCATATTGACCAGTGCGTAATCGGTTCATGCACTAACGGACGCATCAGTGACCTTCGTGCGGCGGCTGAAATTTTCCGTGGCAGAAAAGTGGCAAAGGGTGTTCGTTGCATCGTTATCCCTGCAACGCAGGAGATTTACATGCAGTCGATTAAAGAGGGACTTACCGAAATCTTTATTGAAGCAGGCTGTGCAGTTTCCACTCCCACATGCGGCCCCTGTCTTGGCGGTCACATGGGCGTTATGAGTGCAGGCGAGCGTGCGGTTACCACAACAAACCGTAATTTTGTTGGCAGAATGGGACATGTGAAGAGTGAAGTTGTGCTTGCAAGCCCTGCTATTGCGGCGGCTTCTGCCGTTAAGGGTTGCATGGCTCACCCCGATGATCTGGAGGCGTAAAAATGGCAAAAGGAACAGTTTTTAAATACGGCGACAATGTAGACACCGATGTAATTATCCCTGCAAGATATCTCAACGCTCCCTCTCCCGAGGAGCTTGCAAAGCATTGCATGGAGGATATTGACATTGACTTTGTAAAGAACGTGAGTGCCGGCGACATTATGGTTGGCGGTGCAAACTTCGGTTGCGGCTCCTCACGTGAGCATGCTCCTATCGCTATACGTGCAAGCGGAATTTCCTGCGTTATTGCAAAGAGCTTTGCAAGAATCTTCTACCGCAATGCTATCAATATCGGCTTCCCGATTTTAGAGTGTCCCGAAGCGGTAGACAAGATTAATGCGGGCGACACGGTATCAGTTGATTTTGCAACAGGTATTATCACCGATGAAACCACGGGCGAAACCTTTAAAGCAATGGCTTTTCCTGAATTTATCAACGGTATTATTGAAGCAGGCGGTTTGCTCCCTTACATCAAGGCAAAGCAGGAGGCGTAACAATGGAATTTAATATAGCTTTAGTTAAGGGTGACGGGATTTAATCACTTTAAAATCTATGATTTTAAAGTGGTGTAGGTTGCAAGTCTCGCGACTCGCTCACCGCTCGCAACCTTTAAGGAGTTTTTAAGTCGGCGCATGTCCGCCTTAAAAACAGATTTTATTGTATAAAAGGAACAGATAAAATGGAATTTAATATAGCATTAGTAAAGGGTGACGGCATCGGCCCCGAAATCGTTGACAGTGCCGTCGAGGTGCTTAAAGTAGTTGGACAAAAGTACGGACACACCTTTAATTTTACAGAATATCTCGCAGGCGGATGTGCGATTGATGCTTGCGGCGAACCGCTTCCTGCGGCTACAGTTGAGGGCTGTAAGGCAAGCGATAGCGTGCTGCTCGGTGCAGTTGGCGGTCCCAAGTGGGATACTCTCCCCGGTAATATCCGCCCTGAAAAGGCATTGCTCGGACTTCGTGCGGCTCTCGGACTTTTCACAAATCTTCGTCCCGCAAAGATTTATCCTGCACTTGCTTCTGCATGCACACTTCGCCCCGATATCGTAGCAAATGGCTTTGACCTCGTTATCGTGCGTGAGCTTACAGGCGGTATCTATTTCGGTGAGCGTGGCAGACGTGAGGGTAAGTACGGCCCCGAAGCATACGATACAGAGGCATACAGCGTAATGGAGATTGAAAGAATTGCACGTGTAGCGTTTGAAACCGCTATGAAACGCCGTAAGAACGTTATTTCAATCGACAAGGCAAACGTGCTTGAAACGTCACGTCTGTGGAGAGAAACCGTACACAGAATTGCCAAGGAGTACCCCGAGGTTGAGTGTACCGATATGCTTGTTGACAACGCAGCAATGCAGCTCGTGCGTGACCCGTCACGCTTTGACGTTGTTGTGACCTCTAATATGTTCGGTGACATTCTTTCGGACGAGGCTTCGCAGATTACAGGATCAATAGGTCTGCTTGCTTCCTCATCGCTCGGCGACACAAAGTGCGGTCTTTATGAGCCTATTCACGGCTCTGCTCCCGACATTGCAGGACAGAACAAGGCAAACCCCATTGCAACCATTCTTTCTGCGGCAATGATGCTCCGTTATTCATTCGGTCTTACCGAAGAGGCGGATGCTATTGACAATGCGGTTAATGCAACGCTTGAAGCAGGTGTGCGTACCGCAGATATCGTTGGCGACAGCGGTGCAACTGCGGTTACATGTACCGAAATGACCGCTGAGGTAATTTCACGTATTAAGTAGGTAATTAAAATGTTAGATATCAGAATTGAAAAAACCAAAAATCCAAAGGCTAAACCCCAAGGCGCACTCGGATTCGGTAAAATATTTACAGACCATATGTTCATTATGAACTATACCGAGGGCAAGGGCTGGCATGATGCAAGAATCGTACCCTACGGCAATCTTGAGTTTTCGCCTGCGTCCATGGTGTTCCACTACGGACAGGAGATGTTTGAGGGACTTAAAGCATACCGTGGTGAGGACGGAAATACATACCTTTTCCGCCCCGATATGAACGCGAAGCGTACCAATATGACAAACGACCGTCTTTGTATTCCTCACCTTCCCGAAGAGGATTTTGTTCAGGCGGTAAAGGCAATAGTTAAGATGGACGAGGATTGGGTTCCTACCGAAAAAGGTACTTCTCTCTACGTTCGTCCCTTTATCATCGCAACCGATGATTTTCTCGGCGTTGCTCCCTCAAAGACCTATCTTTTTATCATAATTCTTTCACCATCGGGTGCATACTATTCAAGCGGACTTGAACCCGTAGGCATCTGGATCGAGGACGATTATGTAAGAGCTGTTAAGGGCGGCATGGGCTTTGCCAAGACAGGCGGTAACTATGCGGCATCTCTTGCAGCACAGGTTAAGGCACACGATGCAGGCTATTCGCAAGTACTTTGGCTTGACGGTGTTGAGAGAAAGTACATCGAGGAAGTCGGTGCAATGAATATCTTTTTTAAGATTGACGGCGAAATCGTTACACCTATGCTTAATGGCTCTATTCTCCCCGGTATCACCCGTGACTCGGTTCTCACTCTTTGCAGAGATTGGGGATATAAAGTGTCCGAACGCAGAATTTCTGTTGACGAGCTGATTGAGGCACAGAAGTCGGGTAAACTTGAAGAGGTTTTCGGAACGGGTACTGCGGCTGTAATTTCTCCCGTAGGCAAGCTTCGATTTAAGGACGATGTTATGACTATCGGCGACGGCTCAATCGGCGAAGTAAGTCAAAAACTTTACGACACTGTAACAGGTATTCAGACAGGCAAGCTTGAAGACAAGTTTGGCTGGCGACAGACTGTATAAGAGGAAATATTTATGCTAAAAGAAGTATCAAAGCTGCTGATTTACGGCAATTTAGGCGAAAACAGTATTCTTGAAAATCTTGCGAAGGCTATTTCGCTTGAAAACGACAATGACACAAAGGTTCATAAAATATACGCCGAGATTAAGCGAATACTTGACCTTGCCACTTCATACGGTTTTGACACAAATCTTTGGCAGAATTACCTCACGTTTGTGCTTATCACTAACGAAAACTCCTTTTCGCTCACGTGTGAGCGAAAAGGAGCAAGTGAGGGCGGCAGCGTAAATCTGCTTGCAAAGCAGGACTTTAAAATTTTCAAAACCCTATTCCACTATGATTTTTCCTCACTTGAAGAGGAGCTTTCTATCAATTGCTTTTCGGTTATCACAAATTACAAAGCGATTGCAAAGCGTGAACAGATCTACAACAAAACCGTAAGCGGATGGGTACGTGAATTGAGCCTTAAAATCGCTGCGGCACAGGATGAAAACGAGGTGTTCGACCTCGTTACTGAGCATTATAAAAAATGCGGCGTTGGCATGCTTGGCATGAACCGTGCGTTCCGCATTGCGGGCAGCGGAAAAGATTTAGAGTTTGTACCCATAAATAACTCAAGCTCGGTACGGCTTTCCGATATCGTCGGATACGAGTTGCAGAAAAAGGAACTTTCCGATAATACAAGGAGCTTTGTAAACGGCGGAAAGGGCAATAACGCATTGCTTTATGGCGACAGCGGTACCGGCAAATCAACAAGCATCAAGGCGGTGCTTAATGAGTATTTCGATGCGGGGCTCCGCATGATTGAAATTTACAAGCACCAGTTCAAGGACCTCGGAACGGTTATTTCACTTGTGAAAAACCGCAACTACAGATTTATTATTTACATTGATGACCTTTCCTTTGAGGACCATGAAATCGAGTATAAGTTTTTAAAGGCGGTTATCGAGGGCGGCGTTGAGGAGCGTCCCGATAATATTCTTATTTACGCAACCTCAAACAGACGTCATTTGATTAAAGAAACATGGAACGACCGTAACGACATGGAATTTCAGGGCGAAATTCACCGTTCTGATACGGTTGAGGAAAAACTTTCGCTTTCAAGCCGATTCGGTGTGCTTATCAATTTCTCCTCACCTGCATATGAGGAGTATCTCACCATTGTGCGTGAGCTTGCAAAGCGTGAAAACATAAAGATTGACGATGAAACTCTTGTTGCTCTTGCAAAACGGTTTGAAATCCGCCACGGCGGTGTAAGCGGCAGAGTGGCAAGACAGTTTATAGATTATATTTCCGGAAAGGAAACAGACGAGTTATGCTAACACTGGATAAAGTATATCAAGCGGCATTTGTACTAAAAGAGGCGGCAAGAAAAACCGACCTTATCTATTCGCAAAAGCTTTCGGGCAAGAGTGAAATCTATCTCAAAACCGAGAATTTGCAGGTTACGGGTTCTTTTAAACTTCGAGGAGCATACTACAAGATAAGCCAGCTTTCCGACGAGCAGAAAAAGGCGGGCATAATTGCTTGCAGTGCGGGCAATCATGCACAGGGCGTTGCACTTGCCGCAACCAAGATGGGGGCAAAGAGCGTTATCTGTATGCCTGACGGTGCTCCCATAAGCAAGGTAGAGGCGACCAAGGCACTCGGTGCTTCGGTTGTGCTTGTCCCCGGCGCATATGATGATGCTTATGCACATGCATGCAAGCTTCGTGATGAAACGGGCGCAACCTTTATTCATCCGTTTGACGATGATGAGGTTATTGCAGGTCAGGGAACGATAGGTCTTGAGATTTTAGAGCAACTTCCCGACGTTGAGGCGGTTATCGTACCTATCGGCGGCGGCGGACTTATTTCGGGTGTGGCATATGCAATAAAGTCGCTCCGCCCCGACGTAAAGGTTTACGGTGTGCAGGCAGAGCGTGCCGCATCAATGTATGAGAGCAAGAGTAAAGGTGAGGCAATTACTCTTGAGGCGGTGTCAACCTTTGCAGACGGTATTGCGGTAAAACATCCGGGTGACATAACCTTTGAGATGGTCAATAAATACGTTGACGGAATCGTTACCGTAAGCGAGGACGAAATTGCGACTGCGATTCTGACTCTTATCGAAAAGCAGAAGCTTATTGCCGAGGGTGCAGGTGCGGTCAGCGTTGCGGCTGCGATGTTTGACAAGCTTCCGATAGCCGGCAAAAAGACGGTTTGCCTTATCTCCGGCGGTAACATTGACGTTAATATTCTCTCACGAGTTATAACAAGAGGTCTTGTGACCACGGGCAGAAATACAACTCTCCAGATCGCACTTGAGGATAAACCCGGTCAGCTTCTCGGCGTAAGTACCATTATTTCAAGGTGCGGCGGCAACGTTGTCAGCGTTCACCACGAGCGTTCGGATGCCAATATGGCGGTTGCAAGCTGTTTTCTGCACATAGGTATGGAAACGCGTGACTTTGAGCAGATTGAGGAGATTAAGTCCGAGCTTAGAAAAGCGGGCTTCAATATCGTAGAATAGGAGAAAGACGATGATTAAAAAGATTTCAACAGAAAACGCGCCCGGTGCGATAGGCCCTTATTCACAGGCACTTGACATCGGAAATATGGTTTTTACATCGGGGCAGATTCCGATAAATCCGGCTACGGGTACAATGCCCGAAAGCATCGAGGAACAGGCAAAACAGTCGCTTACAAACGTTAAAAACATTCTTGAGGCGGCAGGTCTTACTATGGCAAACGTTGTTAAGACAACCGTATTCCTCTCCGACCTTAACGATTTTGCGGCGGTTAACGAGGTTTATGCAACCTTTTTCAGCGAGCCGTATCCCGCACGCTCCTGCGTGCAGGTAGCCGCAATCCCTAAAGGTGCAAAGGTAGAAATTGAGGCAATAGCGATAAAATAGGAGATGTAAAAAATGCCCAGACCGCCCCAAACGGAATAACATGAAAGCAAAAAACAAGCGAAACCGATTACGGTTTCGCTTGTTTTTTATTACTTCTTAACTGCAAGGGTAACGGTTTCGCCGTTGATGTCCCACTGCTTTACATAGCCCTCGGTTGCACCGAAGATTACCATGTCGCAGAGAACTGCCGATTTGATTTCCTCAGCACTCTTATCAACGATTGCACGAATCTTGTCATTGCCGTCAACGTAAAGTGTGATATGGTCGGTAACGTCAAAGCCTGCTTCCTTACGCATGGTCTGCACCTTGGAGATAACCTCACGCACATAGCCCTCTTCAATAAGCTCGGGAGTGAGAGCGGTATCAAGTGCAACGGTTACACCGTTTTCGCAGAGGGAAACGTATCTTGTTCCCTGAACGGTTTCGATAAGGAGATCTTCTGCGGTGAGAGTAGCTACGTCTGCACCTACGGTTACGCTGATAGAGCCGTTTGCATCAAGCTCTGCCTTGAGGGCGTTGCCGTCTGCTTCCTGGAGGTATGCACGGATACCGCCGAGAAGCTTGCCGTACTTAGGACCAACGGTCTTAAGGTTGGGCTTGATGTTGTAGGTGAGGAATGCGGAAGCATCATTTGTAAACTCGGCACTCTTAACATTGAGTTCCTCGGTGATGATGCTTACGTACTCGTCAGCAAGAGCCTTCTCAGCACCGATAAACATCTTGCCGATAGGCTGACGGTTCTTGATGTTTGCCGCATTTCTTGCCGCACGGCCTAAAATTACAACCTTAAGCACCTGTTCCATGCTGTATTCAAGAGTCTTGTCGATCATGCTTTCATCAGCAACGGGGTAATCGCAAAGATGAATACTGATGGGAGCACTTTCGTCAACACTTCTTACAAGGTTCTGGTAGATTTCCTCGGTCATGAAAGGAATCATGGGAGCCGCAAGCTTTGCAACGGTAACAAGTGCGGTGTAAAGAGTCATATAAGCCGCAATCTTGTCTTCGGTCATGTCGGGGCCCCAATAACGCTCTCTGCCACGGCGTACATACCAGTTGGAAAGCTCGTCGGTGAAGTCGGCGAGAGCCTTTGCGGGCTCGGGAATCTTGTAGCTTGCAAGACCTGCGTCAACCTCCTTGATTACGGAGTTGAGCTTTGAAAGCAGCCACTTGTCCATAACGGTGAGCTTGCAGTCTGCAAGATTATATTTTGTCGGGTCAAAGCCGTCAATGTCGGCATAGAGAACGTAGAATGCGTATGTGTTCCAGAGTGTACCGAGGAACTTACGCTGTCCCTCCATAACTGCCTTACCGTGGAAACGGTTGGGGAGCCAGGGAGCGGAGTTTGTGTAGAAGTACCAACGGATAGCATCTGCACCGTAGGTTTCAAGTGCGTCAAACGGGTCAACCGCATTACCCTTGGACTTCGACATCTTCTGACCGTTTTCGTCCTGAACGTGACCGAGTACGATTACGTTCTTGAAAGGAGCCTTGTTGAAGATGAGGGTGGAAATCGCAAGAAGCGAATAGAACCATCCACGTGTCTGGTCAACCGCCTCGGAGATGAAGTCAGCGGGGAACTGTGCTTCAAACAGGTCGTGATTTTCAAAAGGATAGTGGTGCTGAGCAAAAGGCATGGAGCCTGAGTCATACCAGCAGTCGATAACCTCGGGAACACGGTGCATTTCGCCGCCGCATTCGGGACACTTGATAGTAACTGCGTCGATAAATGGGCGGTGAAGTTCGATTTCGTCAGGGCAATTATCGCTCATTTCCTTAAGCTCTGCGATAGAGCCGATGGAATGACGCTTGCCGCACTCACATTCCCAGATGTTAAGGGGAGTACCCCAATAACGGTTACGGGAGATACCCCAGTCCTGAACGTTTTCGAGCCAGTCGCCGAAACGGCCCTTACCAATGCTTTCAGGAATCCAGTTAATTGTGTTGTTGTTGCGGATAAGGTCTTCCTTAACTGCGGTCATCTGGATGAACCATGAGTCACGTGCATAATAGATAAGGGGAGTGCCGCAACGCCAGCAGTGAGGATAGCTGTGCTCAAATGAGGGAGCGGAGAAGAGGAGACCTCTCTTTTCAAGGTCAACAAGTACAAGCTTGTCTGCATCCTTGCAGAACGTGCCTGCCCATGCGGTTTCCTCGGTCATTTCGCCCTTTGCGTTTACAAACTGCACAAAGGGGAGGTCGTATTTCTTACCAACCTTGGAGTCGTCTTCACCGAATGCGGGTGCAATGTGAACTACGCCTGTACCGTCGGTAAGAGTTACATAACCGTCGCAGGTAACGTAGAATGCTTTCTTTTTCTGCTTCGCAACGGTTTCATTAGCAAAGTCAAAGAGCGGCTCGTAGCACTTGCCCTCAAGGTCAGCACCCTTGAAGGTGTCAAGCACTTCATATTCGCCCTCGCCGAGTACGCTGTCGCAAAGAGACTGAGCCATGTAGTAGGTGTGACCGTCGTTTGACTTAACCTTTACATAGTCAAATACAGGGTTTACGCAGAGTGCAACGTTTGAGGGGAGAGTCCAGGGTGTGGTTGTCCATGCGAGGATATACGCATCTTCTCCCACTACCTTGAAGCGTGCGATTGCCGAGCGTTCCTTAACGTCCTTGTAGCCCTGTGCTACCTCGTGTGAGGAAAGCGGAGTGCCGCAACGGGGGCAGTAGGGAACGATTTTGAAGCCCTTGTAGAGGAGACCCTTTTCAAAAATCTGTTTGAGGGACCACCATTCGGACTCGATAAAGTCATTGTGATAGGTTACGTAGGGGTTTTCCATGTCAGCCCAGAAGCCGACAGTCTGTGAAAAGTCCTCCCACATTCCCTTATACTTCCAGACACTCTCTTTACAGTGACCGATAAAAGGCTCAAGACCGTAACTTTCAATCTGCTCCTTGCCGTCGATGCCGAGCATCTTTTCAACCTCAAGCTCAACGGGGAGTCCGTGCGTGTCCCAGCCTGCTTTTCTCGGTACGGTGCAACCTTTCATAGTCTGATAACGGGGAATCATGTCTTTGATTACACGGGTGAGAACGTGACCGATGTGGGGCTTGCCGTTAGCGGTCGGAGGACCGTCATAAAAGGTAAACGGTGTGCCGTTTTCACGGTGAGTCATGCTCTTTTCAAAGATGTGGTTTTCCTCCCAGAATTTGCGAACGTCTTTTTCGCGGGAAACAAACGAGAGGTCGGTGGAAACTTTCTTATACATTGATAAATCCTTTCTGCACAAAAAGAATGTCCCTCTCCAAAAGGAAAGGGACATTTTGCAAACCACCTTTTGTGCTCATACAATCATATGGCTCTCTTTTAACGGTGAGATACCGTCATCTGCTACGTATCGCAGATGCACTCCGAAGTGATTTTCGCCGCAGTGCTACTCATATCGGGCTTACACCGTCCCCGACTCGCTGGAATTTTTGCCTCCGGGCTACTCTCTTCATCAACGCTTTGATTTTTATTCCTATATAATATAACACAGTAAAAAATAATTGTCAACACAAAAATGGAATTTATGGTGTGCTACTTAGTGCATAGCAAGAAATGTTAAATGGTAGTCAAAAATTGATATTGTAAAAAATACCGTCATGATTTACCATAAAAACATAGAAAAACTTGTATCGGGAGGAAAACATGAAAAGACTTGCAAAAATTACATCGTTGATTATACTTGTTTCGGTATTGCTTACCGTGGCGGTGTCTGCCGTGCCGAAAAAGTATGACGTAAACGGCGACGATGTAGGCGTGTCGATTGACTGCTACGGAAAAGGTGTTGCGGCGGACTACCTTTACGAAATCGGAGAGGTTACGCTCAAAGAGGGCTACTCAAACTCGCTTAAGGAAATTATCACGGGCAAAAACTCAAGCAGCAGTGCTTATAATATGGGCATTGACTTTGTGCTTATGGTGCCTGTAAATTAGTACAGCTCAATTGGAGAAACCGACCTCTACAAGTATTCGTTTGATACGGCGGGCAGCGTAACTGTCTATAGTATGACAGGCTTTGGCAGCTCATGGAGTGGCGGCAAGCAGTTATGGTGGCACTCGGTGCGGCTGGCGAAAGCATGCGTACTGCCATATGGGTTGATAGGCTTTACCGTTAGCGGTAAAATGCATCGGCTACCCCTCATCAGTCAGCTCCGCTGACAGCTTCCCCCAAGGGGGAAGCCTAAAAATTTGTAAAAAAGACGGGTTCCCCGGCTTTTTTACTCCTTGAAAACCGCGAGCGGTGAGCGAGACGCGAGTGAACGGTTTTGC
>JAZQEH010000006.1:0-11186 GCA_045538895.1 Eubacteriales bacterium | reverse complement strand
GGAGAAATAGACTGAAGACCTGCAAGGAAGATAAGGATCTGTACACCGGAACGGTTTACAATATCAGAGATACTGTCAACCGCATTGGCTACGTATTCTACAAGTCCTGTACCAACCTTCATGTTGGCAAACAGTGCCTCAAGGTCAATAGCTGCAGAAAGCTGTGCCGCAGCACTCTGACCTGTACCGGTATCAATACTGTCGGATGTATCCATGAACTCCATGAGGTTATTGGACGCATCAATCGCTTCAATAAGACCGGTTGAAAGAATAACGGGAACGAAAAGGATTGCACGGAATGCTGCACGGCCTGCAATCTTATCATTGAGGAGTACAGCGATAAAGAGCGAAAATACAACGATTGAGGGAACCTCAAGTATAAGCTGCTCAATACCCGAAATCAACGTCTTTACGTAGTCGGCATCCTCGAAAAGTGCTTTTTGATAGTTTGCAAAGCCAACAAATTCAAGTGAGTAGCCGCCGCTGCCGCCAAGGGGGTTAATAATTGTTGAAATCTCGTTAAAGCTGAACTTAATCGAGTCAACAATAATGGGCAAATAAATCAGAATAAATCCGATAACGAAAGGTGCAACGAACACCCAACCTGCTCTCGCTTTACGCTTGTCAAGCGAAGCCGCACGTCTTTTTCTCGGAGCGGGAGAAGAGACGCTTGCTGTTTTAGTATTATTCATCTATTCTTCCCTCCTTACTTAATTACCGCATAGCCGTAGCCGTCAACAGTATAATCTGTGCCGTTTACGGTAGTGGTGATTGCAAAATCGTTATAGTTGAGAATAAAGGATGTACCGTTATCGTATGTAACAAGCACGATCTGATTGTTGTCGGATGTGTACTTGGTGTATTCATACTCGTCGGTTTCTTCTTCAACATCCTTTTCAGGAGCAACATAACCGCTTATGTCAATTTCCTGACCTGCGGGGATAAGGCCTGCCTCATACTGTGCACGAAGCTCAGCAAGTGTAGCCTTGGTTGCTTCCTTATCAGCATTAGCTGCATCAATAAGTGCCTGCTCACCTGCAGCCTGCTCGTCTGCTGCTGCCTCTGCCAGAGAAGGAACACGCTCACCGATGATGAACTCATGGTCTACGATAAGCGAGGTCTGGAGGTCTGCAAGCAAACCGTTAAGCTCGGTATAGTACTTGATAAGGTCTTCTTTCCAGATATCGTATCTTACGGAATAGTACTTACTGAGTGAGTAGTCTTCCTTAAGAAGCTCGGTATTATCATATGAAAGAATGAAGTAAAGACCTGCACCGCTTTCAATAGCACGGAGAATTTCATACTTGATATCGCCCGCCATGTTGATGGGAGTGCCTGCGAATTCAACAGAACCGTGAAGAACTACTCCAAGGAAAGGAACAGTTGCATTTGCATAAAGCGAACGGCTGCTCTGGAGTGATACGCCAAGCATCTTGTCAATGTACTTCCATGCATAAACGTTAGCCTTTTCGCTCATAACGTTTTCCATATCAGCATCAACAGTTTCAAGGAATTCAACAGTAAGGTTCTTTGCATCGTTACGGTTGTACGGGTCATCCTCGTCAAAGTCGGAGTTGAGCGCACTACCGATTGTGGAAATAGAAATACTTGTATTGCCGTAGGTACTGTATCTCGGCGCAAAGTTTTCATAGAAGTTCTGATATGCAGAGGGGGATACGCAAAGTGTGAAGTAGGAAACAAACTCCTGAAGAGATGCGTCATACTCACGAAGGCTGGAATAACGGTTGTCGATAGTCTTAAGAATATCTCTGTCAAGCTTAAGACCGTCGAACGAATCTCTCATATTTACATAAGAGAAATCGAAGTCGGGATATACGCCAAAGCCCTTTTCGGCAGCATAGCCGAGAAGTGCTGTATAGCCGTCTGCACCGCCAAGTGTCTTTTCCCACTTAAGCTTGTAAGGAATGGTGGAGTGCATACCGCCGTTTGAATAGCCTGTAAGCTTAAAGTCGATATTTGTAACACCCGCTGCAGCAAGCTCGTCATACATAGTCATGATATCCTCAAAGGATGTAAGTGACTTGCTTACGGTTGTAGGTACGGAAAGTACCTTTTCTACTGTCTTTGTAGCGCCGAAGGTTTCGATGTAAAGCGGAATGTCCTTATTTACATCAGCATCGGTAAGAGGAGTGAGAACACCTGTTTCGGTAAGGTAATCGCGGTATGCGGTTGCCATGCCTACCCATGTGGTTTCATAATAATCCTCAACACCGCCGTTCTCTGCCATCTCATCGTCAAGGAGCATGTAATACTTGAGAGTGTAGTTACCAACATACTTACGGTCGGAAACAACCTCAATCTTATTGGAGCCACCTACGGAGAGAGATTCGAGAGAATAGGAGTCCTTAGGTCTGGGATTGAACGAAATCTGTACGGTATTGTACTTGTGAAGCTGATTTTCATGCTTTGCAGTAATCTTGGAAAGAGCATCGCCTTCCTTGATGATTGCAAAGAAGCCACGGTTTTCAGTATAGCTGTCTACCTGTGTTTTAACTTCCTGCTGCTTTTCAACAAGCTCGGTTACTACCTCGCCTGTTTCTTCATCAACAACTTCGTTACCGTCCTCGTCCTTAACCGGTTCCTCCTCGAAGTAGGTTTCGGTTACCATGTCATATACACCGCGTTCTACGGTTTCACGGAGACCGAATACGGGCATACGCATAACGTCCTGGTTAGCTGAGCCTTCAAGAGTCTGGTATGCGAAGTCCATACCGTATACGGTGCCTGCAATAGAGGTGTTCTTGTTCTGGAACTCTGCAAAGTCCATAAGTGCGCCGCTACCGTCGGGAACGAATGTGTAGCCGTCGTTGTTGTAGTCGCCTGCGCCCATGAAAGGAAGCATTGTAATGCTTTCAAGCTTGTAGAGAGTTTCGTCGAAACGAATACCGTTTGCAGGAAGTGTAGCCTCAAGACCGTCCTCTGTGAGAGTGTATTCAATAGCAAGACGGAATACGGGTGTGCTGAGGGTTTCATCAACATACTGAGTCAGAGTATGGTCATACTCCATCTCATCGTATGAATAGTCGGGAGCGTACTCCTTGATATAGCCCTCAAGAACTCTGAACTCACGGGTAACGGTATCGGTAAGTGCATAAACCGCCATGCCTGTTTTGGTTACAGGATAAAGGCTGTGCATTCTCTTGATAACCGCTTCACTCTTGGTTGTGTCGTTAGGATCCTGAAGTGCATAGAATGCAGAGAGCTGCTTGTGTGCGAAGTTTGAATAAGGATCTTCCAAATCAAACTTGTTCAGAATCTGTGTTTCAAGTCTGCTCTTTTCAATAAGACGGGGAACGAGGTAATTGGAGTCTGCACGGCCGATCGTGTACTCAACACGCACACCGTTTTTGATAGGCTCTATTACTACCTGATTGTTCTTAACCGCATCGGTATAAGAGTTGTATTCCTTTGCAACACCGTTGTCAATGTAGCTTACGATAATCTGCGAAAGGAGCTTCTGCTTGGTGGAATCTGTACCCTTGGACGTTGCAAGATCAAAGGGGTTGGAGAAAAGTGTCTGTCCTGTTGCATCGTGAACTACGGCAATTTCCGCAGTTACGGGATGAACGTAAAGCTTGTAGCCATGCATCTCAAGCATAAGATTCATGGTTGCGATTTTCTCCTCGGGGGTATCGTATACAGTTGTGATGTATTCGTCAACCTCATCGCCGGGTGCTGCAAACACCGCAGTGGTCATGCAAAACAGCGATGTCGCACAAATCAGGAGTGCGAATATTGCAAGTAAAATCTTTTTCATATTAAACTACACTCCTTTCTTACATTCTGTATTGCAATTCGACTATGATATTGGTTACAAACGATACCATGTTGCTTATAAGGCTGGTAAAGAGAATGCCGATAAACATTACAACTGCCATGCCGAGAATGGTTGCAATCGTCATGATAATGTTCTTACCCATTGTATAGTCATGAGTTGTCTGTGCACCAAAGAAGATAAGTATAAACGTCCAGATATAACCGATGGTTACAAGGAGGTTGATAATACCTGTTTCTTCTGCGAGAACGATGTTCGAGAAGATGGTGGAGGGGATAAGAGTAAGTACAAGCGGGAAAAGTGCATAGCATGTTGCTATAAACACGTCCTTAAGGCTGCCTTCGCCCTCAAAGAGAGTGGTAAGACACCAGTTAGCAACTACCCAGAGTGCAAGGGGAAGAAGCACTGAGCCTGCCTGTGCAAAAATGGTCGAATACATATTGGTCGGATTTACTATGTAACCGCGGCCAATAGAATTGTAGTAGAATGCGACAATAGTAATACCGAGAATAGTGATTGCCGCACGAACCGAGCCACGCTTTTCATGCTTCAAATCCCAGAAGCCGTCAAACGGATGGAAAATGAGGTGGAATGCATAGAGAAGTTCTTCCCAATAGGTCTTTTTACCTACCTTGAGTGCGGTATCCTTATTCTTCTTCTTATAATACTTGGAGAAACGGCCCCAAAGAAGAATAAATGCAATAACTACAATCGGAATTACAATAAAGTAGTCCTCAATCCACTGCTTACGAACTTCCTTGAATGCTTCGGAATAGTTGGTGGTATCATAAGCTGCCTTATAATACTCCATTGCTTCCTCATATTCACCAGCATTGTAGTGAGAACGTCCGATACCTACGTATGCAAGGTCGAAGTTTGAGTTTCTCATGAGAACTTCTTCCCACTGCTCAATAGCTTCATCAAACTTACGGTCATTCTCAAGTGCGAGAGCACCGATAAGCTTGTCGCCGTACTCGGTACGCTTGTAAACTGTGAAGAGATTATCGCTCTTATCAAGAAGCAGCATATAGTATTCGTATATGGGCTGCTCTACGAGTTCATTACCGATCATAACGGTTTCGGTTTCATCGGTAACTACCTGCTGATATGTAATCGCCTCAACGCTTGTAAGGTTACCGAGCTGACCGCCCTTGTCACCGAAAGCAAAGAGGAGGTTACCGTTATCGTCATAGGTGTAGACCTTCTGACGCTTTTCATCGATAATCGACCAAGTAAGTTCAGGACCTACCGCAACGTCGATGATTCTCGAAAGGTTTTCACGGGTTACGTTTACTTCACCCGAGGGGGAGAAGTAACCGAGACGCTTCATGATCTCTTTGCCCGCTGCGTTAAGCTTTCTTACAGGAGAATACTTATCGGACTTTGAGCGAATCTGTGCATACTGGCTTGAAGCAGCAATATTATCTGCAGTTACGTAAATGAAGCCGTCTGCATCAACTGTGATGTTGTTATACTCGGTAGGAATATTCTGTGCAGAGTTCTTCTTCTGCTCATCGGTCTGGAATGCTCTCCAGATGATATCCCATGCATCATATGAAACTGCCTGTGCACCGATAAAGCCGGTGAACTGACCGTCCTTGGTAAGCACGATAACACCCTGATAGTTGGTTGCGGAAATTACGAAGATTCTGTCGTACTGGTCAACTGCAACCGCTACAGGCTTATAAATGGACTGCTCGCCGAAGAGAGCACTTGTAGGTCTGCCAAGAACTCTTACGAAATTACCGTCGAGGTCGAAAATTACGATACGGTTTGCGTCGGTATCGCAAACGTAAATGTACTTGTCATTTACGAAAACGCCCTGAGGATTGGTAAATCCGTCCGGAACACCGTGACCGTTGATGAACTCGGAAATGATGAACTTGAGCGAGTAGTTCTGGTCGAGAACTACTATACGGTTGTTACCCATATCAACGATATAAACGTTGCCATTCGGGTCAACACTGATATCACGGGGGTCCTTAAGCGGAACTTCAAGCCCCATATATGCAGAGTCTACGTTAACAACGGGAGAATACACAGTAGGCGACTGACGGGGTGTGCCATCCTTTGCGTATGTGTAGGTGGTGTAAGGCTCAATTGCACCTGCAATAGGTGTGAGTGCCATGATAAGCACCAACGTGAGAAGGAGTATTCTTGTTAAATTTTTCATAATATCTCCTCCTTAATCCTTCATACCACTCGAGCCCATGGTCTCGATGACATTACTCTGACAAATTACGAATACGGTGATAGGAACTATCATCATAACTACTGTTGCCGCCGCACCGACACCCGCACGGGCGATACCGCCGGTTACGATCTGGTTTATTGCGTAGTTGAATGACTTGAGCTGCTCGGAATAAATGTAAATCGAGCTTCCGGCGTTCCAGAGTCCCTTAAAGGACTCGATCATAAGTGTAAGCCATGCGGGCTTAACCATAGGCATTGCGATAATCCAGAAGGTTCTGAATTCGCTTGCACCGTCAAGTCTTGCACTTTCAAGAACTTCATTTGATACACCTGTTTCCATGAACTGCTTCATAAGGTAAAGACCCATGGAAGTACAGAACGCAGGAATGATTATTGAGAAGTATGTATCAAGCCACTGCAAGGTACTCATGGTAAGGAAGTTTGCAATAGCTGTAACAGTCTGGTGGAACATAAGGGATGTTACAACCAGTTTGAAGAAGAACTTTCTGCCGGGGAACTTAAGCTTTGCAAGCGAATATGCCGCCATTGAAGAAAGCAAAAGGTTACCGAACGTACCTGTTACGGAAATAAATACAGTGTTGAAGATGTATCTTGAGAAAGGTACGTAGTTTTCACTCATAAGAGTGAAGAGGTCTCCGAAGTTTGAAAGTGTAGGACTTTCAACGTAGAATCTCGGAGGGAACATCCAAAGCTCGTCGAGAGGCTTCAGTGACTGTGCAATAACGTAGTACATAGGGAGGAACATGAACGCTCCCATAAGTACAAGGAAAAGATTAATGCCGAAGTCTCCGCCTGCGCTACGGCTGAGGACAACTTTATGTTTACGAGTTCTTAATTTAGCCATATTACTGTCCTATCTTCGATAATCCTTTCTTTATTAATGTGTTTGCGGTAATCATTACAACGAAGAGTATTACCGCGATTGCAGAAGCATAACCCATCTCGTAACGCTGATGTCCGTAGTCATCAAGGTGGTGCATGATGGTATGTGCTGCATAGTCAACCGAGGGGAATCCGCAGAGTGCAGTAACTATAGCACCGAAGCCGAATGACTGTGTGATTGAAAGCACCGCACCGAACATAAGCTGGGGACGCATGTAAGGAAGTGTGATGTACCAGAACTCCTGCCAACGGTTTTTAACGCCGTCAACCGCACCCGCTTCATAAAGATGACGCGGAACGTTCTGAAGACCTGCGATGAACGAGAGGAACGCAGTACCGAGCGATGTCCAAAGAGCAACTACGATACAAAGTCCCATTACGTAATCCGCATTCTGGAACCAGAGGATTTCCTTATCTATAAGACCGAGATTAAGAAGCGTACCGTTTACCCAGCCGTAAGAGTCAGAGCTGAAGAGTGTCTGCCATACGAGGTAAACCGAACCCGAAATCGAAGGTGCATAGAAGATAAGTGTTACTACCGCACGGAGCTTGGGACCAAGCTCGTTGATAAACCAAGCGATGAGCAACGCAAGAATATAGGAAACAGGTCCTGTGATAGCAGCAAAGATAAGAGTGTTCTGTGCCGCAAGAATAAATACGTCGTCATCAAGGAAAAGTCTTATGTAGTTATCAAGGCCAAGGAAATTAGGCATTTCCAAGAGGTTAAAGTCAGTAAAGCTGAGCACGATCGACAAAAAGACAGGCCATACAGTGAAGATGAAGAAGAGGAGCATAAACGGAGCGAGCATAATATATGCCGTCTTGTTTTTCTTCATTTCCTTCCAGGTCCACTGAAGCTTGCTCATGTCTTTTTTCGAAACTGGCTTTGCTTTTGCCGCAGTATTTGACATGATTTTCTCTCCTTTAATTATATATTAAGTAAATCTGCAAGCTTATGCTCACTTATTTGCCGTTTTCAGCAAGCCATGCTTCCATAGCCGCCTTTACTTCGGGTGAGTTTTCAAGTTTCTTGCCGTTTTCAAGTACGGGCAAGTCAAACTCTTGACGTTTTCTTGTTATTTCCTTATTAATTGTATTAACGTAACGCTGAAGCTCAACTACGGGGTCCTGACCGTCGTTAACAACGGAGAGGATTGCGAAGTTAAGATAACGTGCAAAAATGTAAGCACCGGGGAAGTTTGTAACAGCGGAGAGATTATCGAACTGCGAAAGCAGGGCTTCCTTCTCAACTGTAGTCCAGGGCATCGAAGCAATTGCATCTCTGTTTGCGGTGTTGTACTTTGCAGCCTGACCGATGGTTGTTACAAGGTCGCTACCGTATTTACCCTGTGCATCAGAGCCGCAATACCACTTCATAAAGTCCCATGTAGCCTTATCATTGTCAACGCCGTGGAGCATGATAGTTGCCGCTACAGTGTTGAATGCCTCATTGTGAAGTTCTTCTACACCGTCACCGTCGCCATCACGGTAGATACCGGGCAACGGACGCATTTCCCAAAGACCGCTGATTTCAGTTGCGAAAACAGTAAGCTGGTTGTAAGTGGTGGAGTAGTCTGCAATGAGAATAGGCATTTCACCTGTTCTGAAACGGTTGGGACCGTCAAACGTATAGGGGAAGGAGTAGTCGGTAAAGAATCTGGTATACATCTCAAAAGCTTCAAGAGCTATATTTGAGTCGAGGTCGCAACGTGTACCGTATTCATCGAAACGGTCGCCGCCCATCTGATAAAGGAAGATATCATATTCTTTATTAAGACCGATGGACATGTTGTTTGCCTGAAGCTCGGGGAGCATTGCAAGCAAATCATCCCACGTCTTGGGAATCTCAAGTCCGAGTTCTGCAAGGATGTCCATACGAACGAACATCATGTAGAAGCCCGCACGTTCAGGCGCACCGTAAGTAGTACCGTAAAGGGTTACGGGCTTCTTGGTTGCATCATTGAACTGAGCCATAAGCTCATCAAAGCCTTCATAACCGTTAAGAGGCTCTACCGCACCGCGGATAGCATAGTTGATTACGTCAACGCCGGCAGCTCCGAGGAAGGCATCAGGTCCCTGACCGGAAAGTACCGAGGGAAGAAGCGTACCTGCCGCAACGAGTTTAACGTCAACGCCGATTCCGGAGTCAGGAGTGAACTCTGCTGCAACAAGGCTCTTAAGGATCTTCGCCTGGTCACGGCCTTCAGTAGTCCATACTTCAATGCTTGTAGCGGTTTCGCCGTTGTCTACAGCACCCATGCGGCTGTAGTCGGTGAAGAAACTTGCAACGAATGCACGAAGTTCAAACATAATAGCATCGAGGAAAGATGCATTCGCTTTGGGAAGCTCTGCGGTCGTAGGCTGAATGATGAAGTAGTCCATACGAACAGGCTGACTTCTTACACTGTTAAGCCATGTACCGAGAGTACCGATGTAAGTCTTGAGGTTATCAAGATTAGGTGCGATCTCGTCTTCATCTCTGCCCATCTTGTCAAGCAAGAACGCAACCTTATCAAGTGTTGCCGTCTGCGAACCCTTTTCGCCGCAAAGCTCGGTAAGCTTATCGGAAACGTTGTAAAGGGTAATGGACTCTTTGAGCATCGTGGTGATGGTTTCGGGCATGAGTCTTGAGAAACCGTAGTCACGGTATTCATCAGGGTCTGCACCGGTAAGTTTCATGATGTCGAGATAACAGTTATTAATTTTTTTAAGGGAGGATTCAACGGTGCTGATAATATCAGCAAGCTGTCCAAGGCTTACCTCAAGGCGGAGAGTGTGTTTGCCCGCTGTGAGGTAGAATTTAAAGTCTGTAGTGCCGTCTGTAACGCTCTCGCACTTCCAGTCCTTTGAGTAGTCAAAGCGAAGTGATCTGCATTCAGCAAAAGGAACGTCGCCGTCTATGTAAAGAGTTCTGGATGCGAACATACCGGACATATCGTTCTGCTTTGAACGCATAGCGATTGTATAGAAGCCGTCAGCCTCAACCTCGAATTCGTATTCAACCCACTGACCTACGGTCTTGAAGTTTTCCGAACCGCCGATAAAGTTGAGAATCTGAAGCTTGGGGTCCTGAGGAGAAGTAACCGCACTTGTACGGTCGGTAAGAGGATAAATCGACTCGTCCGACTGGTACTTGGGAGTTTCGGTTTCAAAAACCAGAGGAGCAACGTTCGCATTGTTCTCTGCCTTGCCTGCATTAGCAGCAAGATACTCTTCATACGTAAGAGGTGCCACGTAAGGACGGAGAGTGATTGTTCTTACACTCATAGGCTCACGTGTGGCCTCAAGAGTAACAGTGTTCTCGCCCGCCTTGAAGTAGAACTGAAGCGGCTCGGCATAGTAGCCGGACGAATCTCTTACGGTGTAATTAACCCAGTCAACAGCCGACGAGTTGTCAGGACGAAGGTCATTACCGGAAACGTCTGTTCTGAAGCGGCCGTTTTCGGTATACATAGCAGCCCAGCGCTTTGTAATGGAAATCGAGCGTGCCTCCGAATAAGGAACCTTACCGTTGATGTAGAAAATACGCTCAACGTTGGTAGACATTTCGGTTTCACCCTCGCCGAGCAATGCATTGCCGGGATAGCACTCAAAGTCAACAACGTAAAGACCTTCAACAGGAACGTTGATAGTCCACGTAACCTTGCCGCTATCAGGTGTATAAACGGAACCGTCATCCATAACCTTTGCATTTGATGTAAGGCACTTTGCCGCATCAAACGAATAGGTACCGGTTACAGGAGCAAGCGATGCGTAATCCTCAAGGTACGCTTCGTACTCGCTGGTGTTCAGGATCTCATTCCACTCTGCCATGGTACGGCCGGGATTCTCTTCTGCGACATCTGTAGCAAATGCCGAAAGAGAAAGACTGCTCATCACCATAACCAAAGCCAGAAAAAGAGCCAGTGCTTTTGACAGCTTTGTTCTCATAAATTGTGTCCTCCCTATGATTAGTGCTGTATACGTACGCACACGCGCACGAAAGATAAGGGAACCGCCATCCGGCGATTCCAAAGGCAACCTGCACATAAAAATCCAGTTTTGGTTTCACATTCGACACAAAACGAACGCAATATGTGCAAAATTACCCATACTTGTACTTGTTTATTTTATCACGCAAACCTGATATTGTCAAGAGTGGCAAGTTAACGCATTTTTTATGTGTTTGCAAATATTTACACTTTTTGGTTTCATTATTCTATTATATTAATATATTTTTCACCGCAAGAAACAAAGTTTATTTTTTTACAAAAAGCAAAAATTGCCAAAAATGTTAGTGTAACTAACATTTTTG
>JAZQEH010000005.1:0-15894 GCA_045538895.1 Eubacteriales bacterium | reverse complement strand
AATTAATGTTTAGTTTAGTAACGAAGCCCCTCATCCGTCGACGTGCGTCGACACCTTCCCCCGAGGGGGAAGGCTCATTAACAAAGGCTTCCCCCTTGGGGGAGGCTCCCGCGATGAGCGGGTGGTGAGGGGTAGCCGCATAGCGGCGTTTCATCCCATAAACATTAATTTATGCTCCCATCAAAAGAACGTATACTGGTTTGTTTCGCTTAAGTTATCGAGTACGCCGTTGCGTGAGAGAATTTCAATTACGCTCTTGGTGAGCTTTGCTCTTTCACGGAGCTCCTCAATCGAGAAGAACTCACCGTCGGCTCTTGCTTCAACAATCTTCTGCGCCGCACCCTCTCCGAGTCCGCCAAGTGACGAAAACGGGAGTCTTATCTTGCCGTTTTCAGGCAAAAATGCAGTTGCATCCGACTTATAAAGGTCAACTCCGAGGAACTGCACGCCACGTGCGAGTGCTTCACGTGCAAGGCTCATTGAAGATATTGTTTCTGCATCTTTCTGTGTTGCATCCTCTTTTTTGGAGAGTTCCTTTATGGTTGCAGAAACCGCACCTCTGCCACGCATTACAAGTTCACCGTCAAAGCCGCCGGGGGCAACAGTAAAGAAAGCAGCGTAGAACTCCATGGGGTAGTATATCTTATACCATGCAAGACGGATAGCACTCATAACGTATGCCGCCGCATGAGCCTTTGGGAACATGTATTTGATCTTCTTACACGAATCAATATACCACTCGGGTACATTGTGCGCACGCATGTCCTCCTCCCATTCGGGCTTGAGTCCCTTACCCTTACGAACCGACTCCATTATCGTAAACGAATTACCGTTATCAAGACCGTAACGGATAAGGTCAAGCATGATACCGTCACGTGTTCCTACTACCTGCGAAATCGTACAGATTCCGTCACGGATAAGGTCCTGTGCGTTGCCGAGCCAAACGTCGGTACCGTGAGTGAGGCCCGAAACCTGAAGCAGGTCGGCAAATGTACGGGGCTTTGCCTCTACAAGTACCTGCTGAACAAAACGTGTACCAAGCTCGGGGAGTCCCAGTGTACCTATAGGACAGTCAATATCCTCCTCGGTTATGCCGAGCGGTGCCGTTGATTCAAGCAGCTCATATACCGAGCGGTCATTCATCTTAACGTCCATAACGCTTGTACCCGTATACTTTTCAAGCATCTTATACTTGGTAGGCATATCGTGTCCAAGTTCGTCAAGTTTCAATATTGTATCATGAAGATATGAGAACTGGAAGTGGGTTGTAACAATACTTGAATTCGGGTCATCTGCCGGATGCTGCACGGGAGTAAAGTCATAAACGCTGTACTCCTTGGGCACTACAATTATGCCGCCGGGGTGCTGACCTGTGGTGCGTTTTACACCGACACAGCCTGCGACAAGACGGTCAATATCAGCACGGCAAAGAGAGATTCCCTTTCCGTCAAGATACTTTGCAACAAAGCCGAAAGCCGTTTTCGATGCCATTGTACCGATAGTACCCGCACGGAACACGTTCTCGCTGCCGAAAAGTTCCTCGGTGTACTTATGCACCTTGCCCTGAACGTCACCGGAGAAGTTAAGGTCGATATCGGGCGACTTATCTCCGTAGAAGCCAAGGAATGTTTCAAACGGTATATCGTGTCCCTCACCGGTGAGAGGTCCGCCGCATACGGGACAGTTTTTATCAGGCAGGTCAAAGCCCGAACCTACCGAGCCATCGGTAAAGAACTCACTGTATTTACATTTGGGACATACGTAGTGAGGCGGAAGAGGATTAACCTCGGAAATACCCGCCATTGAAGCAACAAATGACGAACCAACAGAGCCACGTGAGCCAACGAGATAACCTTGACTTTCGCTATATGCAACAAGTTTTTGTGCAATCATGTAAAGCACCGCAAAGCCGTGCTTTATAATTGAGGTAAGCTCTTTATCAAGTCTTTGCGACACGATTTCGGGCAAATCCTCACCGTAAATCGAGCGTGCACGCTCCCAGCAAATACGCTGAAGATCCTCCTCGGCACCCTCCATGTTAGGCGTATACGTGCCCTTGGGAATCGGGCGGATTTCCTCGCACATATCGCTTATAAGATTTGTATTTGCAACCACAACCTCATATGCAACGTCCTCACCGAGATATGCAAACTCCTCAAGCATTTCATCGGTGGTACGGTAATACAGACCGATATCACGGTCGGCATCCGAAAACTTCATGCCTGCAAGCAATATCTTACGGTAAACCTCGTCCTCCTTATTGAGGAAGTGTGCATCGCATGTTGCAACAACGGGCTTGCCGAGTTTTTTACCGAGTGCAACGATCTTGCGGTTAAGCTCACGGAGTCCCTCATCGTCTGCAACCTTGCCCTCGGCGATAAGGAAGCGGTTATTGCAAATCGGCTGAATCTCAAGATAATCGTAGAAGTTTGCGATACGCTCGATCTCCTCCTGCGACTGCCCATCAAGTACGGCACGGAAAAGCTCACCAGCCTCACATGCAGAGCCGATAATAAGACCGTCACGGTACTGCTCAAGCACCGTTTTAGGTATACGCGGATTGCGGCGGTAATACTTAAGATAACTGTCTGAAATCAAGCGGTAAAGATTCTTGAGTCCCGTTTGATTTTTAACCAGAATAATCTGGTGATATGTACGAAGCTTAAGCGGGTCACTATGCTCGCTCATCGCTTCATTGATGCCGCCGAGGTCCGAAAGTCCCTCGTTCATTATCTTTTCCGACATCTTGAAATAAATATGTGCAAGCATCTCGGCATCGTCACATGCACGGTGGTGATTGAAGTCGCCAAGTCCGTAATACTCGGCTAAAACATCAAGCTTATGCTTCTTAAGTTCTGGGTTTGCAAAGCGTGAAAGTGCAACCGTATCAAGATAAGGATTCTTGAAAGGCAGTTTCAGTTTTTCGGCGGCTGCACGTATAAAACTTGTATCAAAATTTGCATTATGTGCAATAAGCACTCTATCACCGCAGAACTCAAAAAACATGGGAATCGCCTCGTCGATCTTCGGTGCATCCTTGACCATATCGTCAGTAATACCGGTAAGCTCAACGATGTTCTGCGGTATCGGCATTTCGGGATTTACAAAAATGTTGAAGCGGTCAATAATCTCACCGCCCTTTATCTTAACTGCACCGATTTCGGTAATGCCGCAATTTGCAACCGAAAGTCCTGTCGTTTCGATATCGAACACAATAAACTCGCCGTTGAGCGGCTCGGAGCTTTCACCGTAAAGTGCACGTGCGGTATCGTCAACAAAGTATGCCTCCATACCGTAGATAACCTTGATATCCCCCTGCTTTTCTGCGGCAAGCATCATTTCGGGGAATGACTGCACGTTACCGTGGTCGGTGATTGCTACGGCGGTATGGCCAAAGCGTTTTGCAGTTGCAATAAGCTCCGACGGTTCAATAAGTGCGTCCATCTGCGACATAACGCTGTGCAAATGCAGTTCAACACGCTTTTTCTCTGCCTTGTCACTGCGAAGAATCGGTTTTATCTCGGCAATGTGAAGCGGACGCATAACGTTTTCGTTAAAAAACGTATCAAGCTTTACTCTGCCGTAAACCGCATAGCATTTGCCAACCTTCATCTGACCGACAAACGCTGCATCTTTTATTTCAAACACACCTCTGAGCGATATCGACGAATCGTTATCGGTTATACCGATAGTAACGTTTGTTTTATCGCCCTTGCGTGTGTCCTTTGTTTCTATGGAAAACACCTTGCCCATGATAACGGTCGTTCCCGTCATCTTTTGCAGTTTACGCATGGGCGTAGGTGTGACAAACTCAAACTCATCGCCGAGAATAATCGTGCTATCGCTTGTATCAAAAGTCATGTTGCCGCTTCGGTAAACATGCTCGCTTATCTGTTCGCTTGAAAGTTCCTCGGTGCTTAAGGTTTCAATCATGGGAAGACGTTCTTTAGGCTCCTCGGGTTCGCTCTTGCTGTGATGCTGCACCCCCGCAGCCTCATTTTGCATTGCAAGTTTAATATCAGCATCCATGCGACGTAGATCCTCTTCAAAAACAGAGCGGTGCAGACTCTCAACGTACTCGGTATTGCCGTTTGTTTTTATGTCAACCTTAAAATCAAGCGAAAACTCGCTTTTGATTATACCTGCGATTACAGAAGCAGTCTTGGCAGTTTCAAGTATACCGATTCCACCCATTCCGAAAGGAATCTCAATGATTATACTGTCACCGTTTACCGAAATGTCGGCATAGTTGAAAAAGCCCTTGGAAACAGTTCCTACACGCTCGGTTTCAAGCAGTACCGCACTCATATATGCCTTTGTAAAAAGGTTTGACGGGTAATGCGGTAAAATCCGCACGGAAGTTAAGTTATAAGCAGCCGCTATCTCCGCTTCAAGTGCGTAAAGGTCGCTTTTTTCATACACGGTTTTGAAATCGGCACCTATCTCAAGCATGCGGTTTTCTCTGTCTGCACGGACAGAAGCAACCTCGCCTGCCGCTAAAATTTCGGCATAGCGTTCTGCAGTCGGAGTATATTTATATAAGTATTCAGCTAATGTTTTTGCCATAACTACTCCTTATTTACAAAAATCGATTGCACCGTGAATGTTTTTAACGGTTATATCACCAACAGGGGGCATGTACTCACCGTCAAGCGACCACGGGATCTCGCTTTCGGGACAAACTTTTATCTCTGACGCTTTGAAAAACTCAAAGCACTTGTTATCAAAATTGCTTGTGGTTAAAGAGTTAATTATTGTGTTCAAATCAGCAAGGTTTTTCGGCATTCTGATAAGCAGAACCTCAAAAAGTCCGTCATTGAGCGAAACGAGTTCGTCCTTGAGTTTTACAATGCCGCCGAATGATTTTGAATTTGCAATAGCACCGAAAACATAATCGTCCTCGTAGGTCTTTTCATCTGTGACAAACTTCATATGATAGGGCTTTATACTTTGCAGATCCTTGATTCCCTCAAAAATATACGCCGCATGTCCCCAGAAGTTCTTTACATCCTGCGAGACTGAATACGACGCCGCCGTAAAAGCACCGAATGAAGCAACGTATGTGAAATATCTGTCCGAAAATCTGCCGATGTCAAGCGGAAGCGGTACTCCCATGATAATCGACTCGGCACATTTTTTTATATCAAGCGATATGCCCATACTGTTTGCAAAATCGTTAGTGCTTCCGCAAGGAATATAACCAAGAGGAACGTTAACCTTGTATTTCATCATGCCGCAGATGACCTCGTTAAGAGTTCCGTCGCCGCCTGCACAAACCACAAGGTCAAAGTCCTTTGCAAACATAATCATTTCACATGCTTCGCCACGGCGTGCAGTTACAAACACGGTGGTTGCAAAACCGCCGTGACCGAAAATCTGTATTACGTCAAGCAGGTAGTTTTTTATACGTTTTTTACCCGCAACGGGATTGACAATAAGCAGTAATTTTTTAAGCATTTTTCCCTCACACAAATTAAATTATATTTATATATTAGTTTATCATATAAATGAGTTTTGAGCAAGAGGGGAAAGCATTAAAAAATAAAAAACCGTTCCCTACGGAACGGTTTTTAAATCAAGATTTATACAGCAGGAATTTCTGGAATTTCCTCTGCAACGGTTTCTACTGTTTCTACAGGCTTGATTGCGTTGTAGAAGTTAGCAGCTGTAGCATTCATGTAAGGAATTACCCAGATATATGCGATACCAAATGTAATTGCACCCAAAAGATTCCAACCGATAAAGGAAAGAGCAAGTACGAAAAGTTCCATCTTGTGGCCGTCCATCATCTTCTTGGAACGGTCAATCGCTTCAAGTGCGGCAATACCCTTATTCTCTGCAGCGATATACATCGCCTGTGAATAAGAGAAGCTCTTGATAAGACCGGGGATGAAGAAGAGCAAGCTCCAAAGGAAAGTGAAAAGACCTACAAAGAAGTTTACCTTGAACGCAGTCCAAAAATCGTCAAAGCCGCAGAAAGAGTCTCCTGCCTGAGGCTTTGCACCCTTTGCAAGGTTCAAATAAACTCTTACCATACTAAGGCTGAATGCGGGAGTGATAATAATGGCGGGAATAAGCGAACCAACAATTGGAATAAGATTGCAAACAGCTGTTGCAACTGCCGAAATCACAGCAATAATAAGAGCAATCACAAAGAGAATACCGATATTGCCTTTAATCTGCTGTTTTGCCAATGCTTTCATTTCTGCCCTTGTCATAAATAATACCTCCAAAAAGGGTTATTTTAGCGAAGCATGTCGCTATTTAAGATTATTATACATGTTTTTTATCAATTTGTCAATAATTGTATAAAAAAGGAAGCCATGTGGCTTCCTTTTTACTTCTTCTTTCTTACTGCGAGGGCACACCAGTCGTTTTCAACAAGTTCGTCAAACACCTCAAAGCCGTTTTCGGCAATAGACTGTTCAACCTCTTCTCGTCTGGGACAAATTATACCCGATGCGATAAGCACCGCATCATCCGCCATATAGTCTGCAATATCGGGCATCATGCGGATAATAATATCGGCAACGATGTTTGCGGCAACGATATTATACTTGCCGCCGCTTTTATCAACGCCACGGAGCAGATCCGAAACATCGCAGGTGATGTTATTTACACCGCTTGCCTCGATATTCTCTCTTGCAACCTTCACCGCAGTCGGGTCAATGTCGTATGCCTTGCACTCGGATGCGCCAAGACGGGACGCACAAATAGAGAGAATGCCGCTGCCTGTACCAACGTCAAGCATTCTGTCGCCATTCTTTACGTACTTCTGGAGCATCGAAATTACAAGTCGGGTAGTTTCGTGAGTACCTGTGCCGAATGCCATGCCTGGGTCCATGGTAACTGTTATCTCACCCTCAGCAGGAGTATACTCCTCCCAAGCAGGGACAACAACTATTTTACCAACCTTGATGGGGTGATAATACTTTTTCCATGACTCTGCCCAGTCTTCCTCACGGCAACCTACGGTTTCTATGGTGTACTCAATTCCGCTTGATGCAAGCTGTCCCTCAATAAATGCTTTTGCCTCTGCAACGCTCTTGGTTTCGGGAATAAAAACCGAAACCGCTGCCTTGGTTTTATCAGCATTGAGAAGACTTTCATCAAGCAGTGCGCCGTACATTCCATCGGTGGTAACATCGCTGAAATCCTCGATAAAGAGTGAATTTTCAACCATACTCATTACCGCACTTATGTTTTCAAGGTCATCGGTTTTTCCCGTAACCTTGATCTGTATCCATTGCATATCCATGTATAATACCTCATGTAGATTAAAGTTCATGGAAACAATTGTCAGAACCTGCCCCGGAAAGGTTCTGACACCTCCAAACCTTTTGGTAAAAAACTATTATCTGTAATCATGGCTGCTTAATAATTTTTTACAGTTTTTCTTTGGTTCTTTCTTTTCAAGAAAGAACACCTTCGTTTCTTCCGTAAACTTTAATTTTATTTAAACAAATCTGTGAACTTTTTGAAAAAGCTTTCACGTTTTGACGTTACCTTATCACCGTAAGATTTTGCAAGCTCCTCTAAAAGTTCACGCTGCTTTGCGTTCGGATTTTTCGGCACGTCAACGTTAACGGTGATGTAAAGATTGCCACGGTATGTGGAATTTACTCTCGTAACGCCCTTTCCGCGAAGCGTAAACGTTGTATTTGTCTGTGTCCCCTCGGGAACCGTAAACTTCTCCTTGCCGTCAAGCGTAGGAATCTCAATTTCAGCACCGAGCACCGCTTCCCAATAATTTATCGGCACCTCGCAATAAATATCGCTGCCGTCACGCTCAAAAACAGCATGCGGCTTAACGTTTACCGAAATAATAAGGTCGCCTGCGGGTCCGCCGTTTCTGCCCTCGTTACCCATGCCGGAAATCGACATATTCTGTCCGTTATCAATGCCTGCAGGGATAGTAACCGAGAAGGTTTTTGAAATCTTAACATATCCGGTACCACGGCAGTTGGTGCAAGGATCCTTGATGATTTTACCGCTACCGCGACATTCATCACAGGTTTGCATCGACTGCATCATGCCGAACATCGTTCTCTGCTGAACACGGATTTGTCCGCTGCCGCCGCACTTTTTACAGGTTTCGGCAGTTGTTCCCTTTTTCGCTCCGCTGCTTGAACAATCGGCACATTTCTGAACTCTGCCAAACGTTACGTCCTTCTTGCAGCCACGCACCGCTTCTTCAAACGAAATAGTAATACGAACGTATATGTCATCGCCACGCACAGGTGCATTGCGACGGTTGCCACCGCCGCCAAAGCCGCCGAAGCCACTGCCACCACCGCCAAAAAACGACGAGAAAATATCGCCGAAATCAAAGCCCTCAAAGCCTGCACCGTATCCGCCGCCTGCTCCGCCATTTTCGAATGCAGCATGACCGTACTGGTCATATTTCGCCTTTTTGTCTTCATCCGACAAAATGGCATATGCTTCGTTGATTTCTTTGAACTTCTTCTCCGCCTCGCTATCACCGGGGTTAACGTCGGGGTGATACTTTTTGGCAAGCTTATAATATGCTTTTTTTATTTCAGAGGCACTTGCGCTTTTTTCAACGCCAAGCACCTCATAATAATCTCTCTTTTCAGCCATAAATATTCCTATAAAGCCGAAATACTGAACCGCAAAAATGCGGTTCAGTTTTCGTTAGTCATTATTTGTTGTCGCCGTCGCCGGTCTTGTCTTCAAAATCTGCGTTGTAGTAGGTGTTTCCGTCTGCACCGCCTGCGCCTGCATTAGGATCAAAGCCCTGACCGCCCTGCGCACCCTGAGTCTGGCTGTAAAGCTTCTGCGCAATGTCGCCAAATGCCTTTTCAAGTGCTTCGGTATCAGCCTTGATAGCCGCAGTATCACCGGTTGCAACAGTTGCCTTGAGCTTTTCAATAGCATCCTTAACGGGTGCCTTTTCAGCATCGCTTACCTTGTCGCCAAGCTCGTTCAAGGTCTTCTCGCTCTGGAAAATAAGGCTTTCGGCATGGTTCTTGGTTTCAACCGCTTCCTTCATTCTCTTATCTTCTTCAGCAAACTTTTCGGCATCTGCAACCGCACGGTCGATATCCTCTTTGGACATGTTAGTGGAGGATGTGATGGTAATGTGCTGCTCCTTGCCTGTGCCCTTATCGGTTGCAGTAACGTTTACGATACCGTTGGAGTCGATATCAAACGTAACCTCGATCTGGGGAATTCCACGGGGAGCGGGTACGATACCGTCAAGGTTGAAGCGACCGAGTGTGGTGTTGCCTGCCGCCATGTCACGTTCGCCCTGGAGAACGTGGATTTCAACCGAAGTCTGGTTATCGGCAGCGGTAGAATAAATCTGGCTCTTCTTTACGGGAATTGTGGTGTTACGGTCGATAATTCTGTTGAACACACCGCCCATTGTTTCGATACCGAGAGAAAGGGGAGTTACGTCGAGAAGTACGATGTCTTTAACGTCGCCGCCAAGTACACCGCCCTGAATTGCCGCACCGAGTGCTACACATTCGTCAGGGTTAATGCCCTTGAAAGGCTCCTTGCCCATAAAGCTCTTAACAGCATCCTGAACAGCAGGAATACGTGTGGAACCGCCTACGAGAAGTACCTTTGCGATATCGGAGGGAGAAAGTCCCGCATCCGAAAGTGCCTGCTTAACAGGCTGCATGGTTGCACTTACAAGGTCTGCGGTAATCTCGTTGAACTTTGCTCTTGTAAGAGTGCCGTCAAAGTGCTTGGGGCCTGTTGCATCAGCGGTAATAAAGGGGAGGTTAATGTTAGTGGACGCTACACCGGAAAGCTCGATCTTTGCCTTTTCAGCAGCTTCCTTAAGACGCTGCATTGCCATTTTATCCGTGCGGAGGTCAATGCCGTTTTCAGCCTTGAACGTATCAGCGATCCAGTTCATAACACGCTGGTCAAAGTCGTCACCGCCAAGACGGTTGTTACCTGCTGTTGCAAGCACCTCAAAGATACCGTCGGAAATCTCAAGAATAGATACGTCGAAGGTACCGCCGCCAAGGTCAAAAATCATTACCTTCTGCTCTGCTTCCTTATCCATACCGTATGCAAGTGCTGCTGCGGTAGGCTCGTTGATAATTCTCTTTACATCAAGACCTGCGATTTTACCTGCATCCTTGGTTGCCTGACGCTGTGCGTCGGTAAAGTAAGCAGGAACGGTGATAACCGCCTCGGTAACGGTTGTGCCGAGGTATGCTTCAGCATCAGCCTTGAGCTTTTGAAGAATCATTGCGGAAATCTCCTGAGGAGTATACTGCTTGCCGTCAATAGTTACCTTATATGCGGTACCCATCTCACGCTTGATACTCATTACAGTACCGTCAGGATTTGTTACACTCTGACGCTTTGCAACCTGACCTACCATTCTCTCGCCATTCTTTGCAAAAGCAACTACAGAAGGAGTTGTTCTTGCTCCCTCGGGATTAGGAATAACTATAGGCTCGCCGCCCTCAAATACTGCTACACATGAGTTGGTTGTACCAAGGTCAATACCAATTACTTTTCCCATAATAAAAATCTCCTTAATTTATAGATAAATTTTTTAATAAACTGATTTAATTTGCCGTTTTAACCATTGCGTAACGGATTACTTTATCGCCACGCTTGTAGCCTTTTTGGAATACTTCTACAATCTCACCCTCGCCATACTGCTCATCGTCAATATGCATCACCGCATTGTGAACATTAGGGTCAAAGGTTTTGGCTTCAATTTCCTCAACGCCAAGCTTTTTCAGGCTCTCGCTGAACGCCTTCGCCATCATATTAATGCCCTCTGCCACCTTTTCATCGGTTGCAAATGCCGCCGCACGCTCGATGTTATCAAGCACGGGCAAAAACTCGTTTACGATATCGCTGCAAGCATCGGAGTAAACACCGTCACGCTCTGCCTTTGAACGGCGGCGGAAGTTTTCGTACTCTGCCGCAAGTCGCAGATACTGTTCCTTTTGCTCCGCAATCTCGCTGTCTTTTTCTTCAAGCTGCTTTTTAAGAGCCGCGATTTCATTTTCAGCCTTTTTATCAGTCTTTGACTTTTTAGCGGCTTTTTCTTCTGTCGGATTATCGGCGGTTTCTTCCACCGTATCTTTAGTTTCTTCTGCCATTAGTTGTTATCCTCCTTAGGGCTTTCAAGCATCCTTAGTTCTGTATTAATTACCTTGCCGACGCTTTCTGCAAGCGTATCAACCGTTGCCATAACCTTGGCGTAATCCATGCGGCAGGGACCGATAATGCCTATAGCACCCACCACCTTACCGTCTTTTTTAATCTTCCTTATTACAAGCGTGGAGTTGCCCATAATGCCAGATTCATTTTCGTTGCCTATGATAACGCCAACCTCGTCGCCGTCCATACCCGATACAATATCAAGTATGCCCTCTTTGCTCTCAAATGCGCCGAGAAGACCTCGAAGCTTTCCGACATCCGAAAACTCGGGGTATGCAAGAAGCCTATCAACGCCGTCAACACGCACGTCGCCGCCGCTCTGCTCTTCCATGCCGCTGTAAATCTCTTTCATCGCCGCCGAAAGGAGTCTTGCCTCGCTGCCCATCTCGCTCTCCGCCTGCATCATCACGGGAAGTGTAATCTCCTCAAGAGTTTTGCCTGCGATAAAGGTGTTAAGCGTACTTGCGAGGTGTGCTGCATCAGTGGGAAGCACGTCAAAAGCAAGCCGCAAATTGCGGGTTTTGGCACTACCGCTACCCGAAAGCATTACAAGCACAAGGTTTCTGCTATCGTAATACATAACCTCAAAACGAATAATCTTTGACATATCGTTTCTCGGCTTTACCGCTATTGCGGTGTAATTTGTCATACTGCCTGCAAGCCTTGAAGCCTCGGCAAGAATTTTATCAAGCTCGTGCTGCTTGCCACGAAGCTTTTCCGCTATGGCATCCGATTCTGCCTTGGTTCGTTTATACTCGCCGGCAAGGCAGTCAACGTAAAACCTATATCCAAGCTCGCTTGGCACTCGCCCTGCTGAAGTGTGAGGCTGCTCAAGAAAGCCGAGTGCCTCAAGTTCCGCCATTTCATTTCTGATTGTAGCAGGTGAGCAGTTAGGCATCATGTTCTGTGCAATATACTTGGAACCGACAGGCTCGCCGCCCTTAACGTATGCTTCTACAACCGCACGTAAAATCTGCATCTTGCGTTTTGAAAGATTGTATTCCATTTGCCCACCTCCTTAAGGTTTGTTTTTAGCACTCTTTTTGTCCGAGTGCTAACTTACGATTAAAATTTACCACTTTATCCCCTGTTTGTCAAGGGATTTTATAAAAAATCTTTGTGTTTTTTAAGTGATTTTTTCGCAAACGGTTACATTGGGTGCTAAAAGTAACGGTTAGTGAGTTGTTATAACATAAATTATTGTTTAGTGTAGAAACGACCCCCCTCATCCGTCGCCGTACGGCGACACCTTCCCCCGTGGGGGGAGGCTAATAAAACAAAGGCTTCCCCCTTGGGGGAAGCTGTCAGCGTAGCTGACTGATGAGGGGTAGCCGCATAGCGGCAATTCCAATTTATACCACATTATTATAAACTGTCAAAAACATTAACAATACAAAATATACAACAAGCATATACGGTTTTCCCATAAACGCTTCTGCTTTTTCGATATTGTTTTTATCAAAGATAATATCTATAAAAAACGTTACATAATATACCGCTATTCCAATAAAAAGCAGTAATGACAAAACATTGTATTTAAGTGCTGCCACAAAATCAAAGCGCATAATTGCAACAAAAGCACGTGCCATACCGCACCCCGGACACGACACGGAAAAAAGTCTTTTCAACAGACACAGTGGCTCCTTAAAATATACCGTAACTATATAAAGAAAAGCAAAAAAGACAAGCCCTGCACATAAGGAGTGCAGAGTTTGCCTCTTTTTTGCCGAAAGTTTCCTATATTTAGATAAGAGGTTGACCATAACTATCTCTGAATCCACCGGAAAGAATCGCTATAAGGTCAATTATCGTACCTATATAACAAATACCTATTGTAAAGAAATGAAGCACACCGCTTCCAACCTTACCCACATACATTCTGTGAATGCCCGACAAGCCAAACAAACCTAATATACACAAAATGAGTGCAACAGTTTTGCTCTTTCTGGGTGCTCCCATAAAACCGGCATTATTGTTAACATTGGTATTAGTGCTCTCGTTGCTATTTGTGATGTTTATAACGGGCGATGCATTGCTCGTCTGCTTGGCATCGTCAACTACGTTGCCTAAATCATCTTTGCAATACATCTTTCCCTTTACCTCTACAAGGCAGTCAGCACAAAATGGCTTGCCGCAATACATACACATTCCCTGTGCATCAACTTCGGGGTGCTTAGTACATTTCATTTCTCTTTTCCTCCGTTTTTATGATTTTTGTCAATGAAATCTTTCGCCTTAAAAAACAATGTGCGTCCAAAAAACAATATGCAAATTCCAACCACCGCACAGCTAACAAAAATGCCAATCAACAACACCGGCACCAAATTAGCAAAATTTATATTTGAAAAATCAAAAATCGTGGTTTGAATCGAGCCCGCCAAAAGAGCGATAATAACCGTTACAATCACGCATACAATCGCAAGTATTATTATCAAAATCATTTGTGAAAAGGCAGATTTATTTTTCAAATTCAACACTCCTTTCGTAATTAATAGCGAAATATAACTAATTTTACCACATTTTGTTGTGAATGTCAATACCACAAAATGCAGTAAATTATAATGTCACTATAATAACGCAGGAGAAGTATATGTATAAACGGATAAGAGATTTACGTGAAGACAATGATTTTACCCAAAGTTATCTTGCAAAAGTTCTGAATTGTTCGCAACAAGCATACAGCAACTACGAACTTGGGCAGCGTGACATACCTACCGATATTCTTATCGAACTTTCACGGTTTTATAACGTTTCTGTCGACTACATTCTCGGCATCACCGACAATCCCGAAATATCAAAATAACCGAGCCACTAACGTAGCTCGGTTATTTTACATTCTTGCAAGTCCCTCTGCTATTTTGCCGATTACCGCCGGAATATCCCAGCCCTCACCGGCAACGGTGATATCCGCATACTTTTCGTAAAGCGGAATTCTTTCATTGTATAAATCAAGCACAGTCATGCCATCCTTTATCGCGACTCCACGTGCTGCGAAGTCGGCAAGTCTGCGTTCGATTTCTTTCTCGCTCACTTTAAGATAAACAACGATTCCATTCTGTTTGAGATGTTTCATTGCTTCGTCAGAATAAATCGCGCTGCCTCCCGTGGCAATAACGGTATTATCAGCATCTATCGAAAGCAAGGCTTTACGCTCACATTCAAGGAACGCATCGTTTCCATCATTATTAATTATCTCCTGCAGTTTCCGCCCCTCACGCTCCTGAATAACGATATCGGTATCGCAAAAGTGCATACCCATAACCTTAGCCAGAATAACGCCTACGGTACTTTTGCCGCATCCGGGCATGCCGATAAGAATAATATTCATTTAGTTCTGCCCTGCTTTCATGCGGAACTCAACGGGTGCTATTCCCGTCTGCTTTTTAAAAGTGTTGGAAAAATGATGGCTATCCGCAAAATGAAGCATCTCTGCAATCGCTTTTATACTCATATCGGTTTCAAGCAACATGTTTTTTGCGGTTTCTATCTTTTTTTGTATTATGTATTGCTTGGGTGAAATGCCAAACTCATTCTTAAAGCAACTGATAATATAGGATTTGCTGAAAAAGAATTTGCTTGCTATGTCATCAAGGCTGATATCTGCCTGAATGTTTGCATCAATAAAGTCACGTATCTTGTAGGATGACGGTGCCAGCATGTCACATGCCGAGTCGCTTGTAAGCTGGTCAAGCAACCTCACGATCAGCTTGAACACGCTGCGGTATATCTCTGCTTTAGTGTCACACGTTATTCGTGAACATTCCTCAAAAATGGAATCAAACGTCTTACGGCAGTTCATCTGCTTAATTACAATTCCGCTTTGCAAATTATAAAGCTGCATCATTTCGTTCATAAGACGTCCGCCGACGTTTATCCATATTTTAGAATAAGGATTATCGGGATTGCAGTAGTAGCGATGCAGATGTCGGCTTGAAAGCATGTAAAAATCACCGGCTTTTACTTTGTAGACTTCGTGATCGCATTCAACGTATCCCTCACCGGAAATAACATACTCAAGCACATAAATATGACGGTAAAAATAGCGACCGTAGTTTTCACGGTCGATGAGATACCTCTTGTCGGGGTATGTAATTCCCATCTTTTCGATACAGAAATTGCCCTCATATTCCGAATGCAGGTTTTCGTACGCATATTTTTCAGTACCGAAGCTGTAAATAATGCCGTCAGACATATTTGATCCTCCACACATGTGTACAAAATTTTTCTACTTTTTTACAATTAAAAATGCAAATGATAATAAAGTAAAATGTACAAAGTCTTATGTTTCAACAAAATTATACAATCATAATGAAAAAAAGTCAACAAAAAATTATACATTGCATTTTACGAAGTGTAAAAAATTAATCGAAACAGCACGAAGACTTTTTTAAAGTTTTTTAAAAAGGTATTGACAACGTTTAAAATATGTGTTATCATGATTCTGTTGCCGAAAGGTAATCGTGCCGGAGTGGCGGAATAGGCAGACGCCCGGGACTTAAAATCCCGTGAGGTAACACTCGTACCGGTTCGACCCCGGCCTCCGGCACCAATTTAATATCGCGGGGTGGAGCAGCCTGGTAGCTCGTCGGGCTCATAACCCGAAGGTCGTGTGGTTCAAATCCCGCCCCCGCAACCAAAAAAGAAACCGCAGATGATACAAAAAGGTTCTGCGGTTTCACTATTTTTGTCCTTAAATCATCATTTTCGATGGTTTTAAGGACATTTTTTATT
>JAZQEH010000004.1:0-19271 GCA_045538895.1 Eubacteriales bacterium | reverse complement strand
CTTGAGGTTCGCATCGTTCTTGATGTGAGCAGTGCCGTTAAGGCTGAGGTCGAGAGCTTCAAGATATGCTGTACCGCCGTTATTGTTAGCGTTACCGCCACCAACTTCCATATGGTTGATGTAAGCATCGCCAATACCGTCGAAGTTTGCGGTGATGGTGAAGTTTTCCATCTGGGTGTTGGGAATCTCGTTACTTACTGTACCGAAATAAACGTTATTGAAAGTTGCGTTGTTGGAAGTAAGATTGATGTGTACGTTCTTTTCGGTAAGAGCCTGTGCATCGGTAACTCTGTTACGTGAGCCAAGGTATACTCTGTCGAACGTAGCGGTTGCGGGAGAAAGTGTTGTTGTTACACTCTCGCCTGTGGTTGCATCCTTTTCAGTCTTGGTAATAGCATGAGCAGCAGTTCTGTTAAAGGTTACGTTAACAACCTTCTGGATAGGATCGCCGTTTTCATCAACGCCGGTTGCAAGGTCTACAACGGGCTCTTCAATAGTAGCACCTACACTGTAGAGGTCACCGATGATGAAGTAGCATGCACCGTATACGCTGAGACCTGTGCTCGCAGTGAAGTCATTCCAGTGGAATACGAATACGGGGATGTTGTAGTAGCCTTCGTCAGAGTTATTCTTGTTTTCAACGTTAGAACCGTTGATGATAAGAGTTTCAAACTTGGTAGGACCAAAGAACTCGATGATAGCACCGTGAGCAGAAATTACAAGACCGGTGGTAGGACCGCCGTTTGCATTTGTAGTAGCTGTGAAGGTGATTTCCTTTTCCCATGCGGGAAGATCACGGATACCTGCATTTGTAACAATGTATCTGGAGGAGAAGATTACCTTACCGCCTGTAGTAGCAAGACGGGTAACAGCTTCCTTAATAGTCTTAACACCGTTTTCAGCATCAGCACCGGTGTTGGTGTCAAGAGCGTCATCGTTGTTGCCGTCTACGTATACGTATGCATATTCAGCAGCTTCAACGATCTTTTCGTCGCAGAGGTTACATACGAGGTCGTATGCAGTAACGCCATCAACGGTTACTTCATTCCAAACGAGGTCAGCAGCACCGTTTGCATCAAGGTGCTTGGTGAAATCGTAGGTAGTTTCGCTGATAGGAGCTTCGTTAACTGTTGCACCACAGTCGGTACAAATTTCGTTGTAGGTACCGTATGTGCAGCAAGTGGAAGCAGTAATTACCTGCTTTTCAATGTTAGCATGTGCACAAGAATCGCTTGCACCACAGTTGGTACAATAGCCATCGTCATTATAGGTATGGCCGATGTATGTTGCACAGTATGCAACGTAGGTAGAACGAGCCATCACTGTGCCCATAGTAGCGATTGCGGAGTCAAGAGCAACCTTGCCGCTCTCATCGCCGCCGAAGAAGAGGTAAGAGTCGTTTACGGCAGTAGCGAGTCTTTCGTCAACGTAAACGGTCATCTTGGTCTTGGTATTGGTTGCACCGGTGATATCCATAAGGAACATATCATCGGTTGCAATGCTGTTAAGAGCACCCTTGAGAACGAGGTCGGTCTCAAAGATGAAGTCCTTATTAGCAGCGGGAGAAGATGTGTTATAGTTGTTCTGAGTACCGTAGTAGAACTTCCAAACATCAACTGCACCGTCGATAATCATGGTTACCTTGGAGTCAGCGGTAAGAGGCTGACAGTCAGTGGAGTAACCTGCGAGAGTGGAAATAAAGAGTTTGTCGTCAGCGTTAGTCTTACCAACGGTAAGCTTACCGGTACCGGAATGCTTATAGGAGTTACCTGCATGGTTCCATCCGAATACTGCCCAGTAGTCACCGGAACGGATAGTAAGGTCGGTGTCCATTGTAGCACTCATGGATTCGAAACCGCCGAATACGTACATCTTAACACCACTTACGGTAAGACCGCCGGTGGTGAGAGTCTGAGTCATATCCATTGCAAGACCTTCGCCCATTACCATCTTGTGGTTCTGTGCGAAAATCTTAACGCCCGCGGTATCGTCAGACTTAAAGGTAAGGTTTTCAAATACTACGTCACCGTTAGCCTTGTAACGCTTTGCGTGAGTAGCCAGAATCGGGTCATTATTGAAATGAAGCGCACCGCCGGAAATGGTGATTGTGTTCTCATATTCAGGAGATGCATATCTTTCAGGAACGTATGCATCGTCAACGATGTGTACGGTTACGTCATTGCCTGCATTTGCGGATGCAGCTGCATATACCATTGCATCTGCGAAAGAAACAAATGCGGTTGCAGAGGTTGTACCGATAGCTTCGTCAAGAGATGTAAGCTCTGTGAGGTCTACACCGTTTGCAGAAACGTAAACGTCGGTAACGCCTGCATAATCATAATCCTCAAATACGGGTTCCTCAACGCTACCGCAGCAGGTGAGGTAGTATGTGATAGCACCTGTATCAGCTGTAGTATCAGCAATAGCAAGGCCTTCAGCATGGTTATCGGGGTCGAAGTCAAGTTCGCCCTCGCTTACAGTTTCGCCGCAAGAAGCACATACAACTTCCTGCCAGCCCTTGGTAATACAAGTAGCTGCAAGAGTTACGTTGGTAGTAGTTTCTGTGTGTGCGCAGTCAGCAGCGCCACAAACAGCACAAGCGCCCTCAACCATTACGTGCTCTTCAACTTCACCGTATGTGCTTTCATCGTTACAGTAACAAGCAGTAACGTGACCGCCATCTACAGCAATATACTTAGCATCGAAATCATGTTCATGGAAATTAGCAAGTTCGGGACCCTTGTCGGTAAAGATCCACTTTTCGTCTGTATTAAGACCTGCGAAAGCAGCGGGAGAAGCAAGGTCTGCTGCAACTACTGCAGTGCCGCGATTTTCAGCATTGGAGCCGGTGTAAGCGGTGTAGTAGTTGTTAGAGAAGTCTTGGCTTGTAGTGCCGGAGGGACCGCCTGCAATTCTTGCACCAACAACAAAGTTGTTAGCCACAGTATTGTAGCTGCTTGCCCACTGACCAACAATACCGCCGGTGTAGGTAGCAACGTCCTTGATAGCACCTGTGTTATAACAGTTCTTAACAACGCCACGCAAGATACCAACGATACCGCCGCAGTAGGGGCTATTCGCAGAGGTATTTACATAGCCTGCGTTCCAGCAGCTATCAATTACAACAGTGCCGTTGGCATTACCACCGTTAGCATAACCAACGATACCGCCCGAACGGGTTATACACTGAATTTCGCCTTCATTGTAGCACTTAGAAATGTTAACACCTGTGCTTGCAATGTTATTCTGATGGTTGGTATAACCAACGATACCGCCTATGTAGCTATTGTTATTCGAAGGCTTAGACTTGAGAGTACCGTAGTTTTCGCATTCGGTAACAACAGCAGTACAGCCGTTTACAGAACCGGATTCGAAATAACCTACGATACCGCCCACACAGCTGTCATTAACCGTATGTGTAAGAGCACCGTTATTTACACAATTTGAAATTGTGATATGGTTAATGCTCGTAGCATCGGTCGAGGGAGAAATGGAACCAACGATACCACCAAGACGGTTAGTACCTGTAGAACTAATATCTGCATTGTTAGTACAATTAGTAATTGTAACGTCCCAGTTGCCGGCAGGAGTCAAAGCGGTAATAGCAGCGATGGATGCCACTCTGTTATTAAGAATAGCACCAACGATACCGCCGATACGGCCGTGAGTGGTAGTGATAACATAATCATCAGAGGTAGTAACACCGCTGATAAGGGTATCACCGCAAATAGTACCTACAACACCGCCGGAGAAGTTACCGCCGGTTGTGAAAGCACCCGAAAGGGTGAAGTCCTTAATAACTGTCTGATTTCCGTCACTGGAAACAACACCAAAGAAACCGCCGTAAGCGCCGGTAGCGGTGATGTTTACACCGGAAATGGTTTTGCCATCACCGTCAAACGTACCGGTGAAGGCTGTGGTTGCGTTACCGATAGGAGCCTGTGTAAGCTCACCGGTATATTCGGCAAGGTTAATGTCCGCAGTGAGGACGATATCGCTTGCCCATTTTGTCGAGTCGTTCATAAGAGCGACGAGGGCTTCTGCAGTGCCGATTTCAACAGCACCTTCCGCTGCAAGAACTTCAACAGCGTCGGTTTCAACAACAGCTTCTTCCGCACTAACGGGAATAACTGTCGCCACCATGCTGAAAAGCATGCAGAGGGTCAGCAGAAGACTAAGAAGTTTCTTTTGCATAAAATCTCTCTCCTTATAAAAATTTTTGCATAGATACAGTTTTAACTGTTAACCTAATTGTACAACATTCATACAAAAATGTCAATAACACCCAAGCAAGATGTTACTTTTTTGTACGAAATAACTGATTTGGCATTTACGCTTATGACACTTTTGCACAATTAAATTTTTGCCATGTTTCATTATTTGAATATGATTGTGTAAATAATGAAACATTTTGCGATGCTTGGGTGCAAAAATACACATTCGGTCGTCAAAATAAACCGTATATCAGCACTATGTTTTTTGTACACTTTAACATGTAACGCCTATTAATTATCAAACAAAGTGTCGACAAAGTTTAATTTTTTACACCGTGTGTATTTTGTGCATGCCCTATATATAATAAGGAAGAGTTTTGTTTAACTTTTTTCGGCAACCGGCATATACTGAAATCAGGTGCAGGCATTTTCCTCCGAGCCCGCATTGTCTGCACCGCAAGCCCCATGCAGAGGTTCTCTGCATGGGGCTTGAGTTGTTAATGTTTATGGGAGTAACGAAGGTGTTCTTTCTTAAGAAGAAAGAACCAAAGAAAAACTGTAAAGTGTTTAATAAGTAGCCGTGGCTACAGACAATATTTTTTTACAAAAAGGTTGGGAGGTGTCGGAACCTTTCCTTAAAAGGTTCTGACAATTATTTCCGTAAACATTAATTTACTGCTGTCGGTTTTTTTATCAATCAGCACTTGCATTGCTGAAAAAAATAAAGTATACTATTGTTAAATTATATGGAGGTGCAACTATGAGCAACATCTGGCATGACATAAGCCCCAAGCGTATTTCACCGCAGAACTTTGACTGTGTTATCGAAATCTCCAAGGGCTCAAAGAAAAAATACGAGCTTGACAAGGACTGCGGTCTGCTCCGCCTTGACCGTATTCTGTATACGTCAACTCGTTACCCTGCAAATTACGGATTCATCCCCCGTACCTACGGCGATGACAATGACCCGCTTGACGTGCTTGTTCTCTGCTCCGAATCCATTGAGCCTATGACGCTTGTACAGTGCTACCCCATCGGCGTTATCTCCATGATCGACAACGGTCGCAGCGATGAAAAGATCATCGCCATTCCCTTCAGCGACCCGACGTATAACCACTATACCAACATAAACGAGCTTCCCTCGCACATCTTTGATGAAATGCGTCACTTCTTCTCGGTATACAAGGCTCTTGAAAACAAGGAAACCGCAGTAAACGAGGTAAGCGGCCCCGAAGTGGCTATGAAAATAATTGAAGACTCTATTGCTCATTATATTGATGAGTTTTGTAAATAAGAAAGGACTTTCCCAATGAAAAACATTGCAATTTTAGGCTTCGGCGTTGTGGGCAAAGGCACCGCAGACTTGCTTGAGCAGAACAAAGCTCTTATCGAAAAGCGACTCGGTGAGCCCATCAACATCAAATATATTCTCGACCTTCGTGATTTCCCCGACACCCCCTACGAAAAGTTGGTTGTTCACGATTTCTCGGTTATCGAAAACGACCCCGAGGTTACGCTTGTTGCAGAAACAATGGGCGGCTCGCACCCTGCGTTTGACTATTCGCTCGCCTGCCTTAAAGCAGGAAAGTGCGTTGTAACGTCAAACAAAGAGGTTGTTGCAAACTTCGGCGAAGAGCTTTTAGCCGCAGCCCGTGAAAACGGCGTTTCATATGCGTTTGAAGCAAGCGTTGGCGGCGGCATACCGATAGTTCGCCCTCTCGTTACCGATTTTATCGCTAACAAAATCGTTGAAATCAGCGGTATCCTCAACGGTACTACTAACTACATCCTCACCGAAATGAAGACCAAGGGCAAGTCCTATGCCGATGCACTTTCGGAGGCTCAGGCAAAAGGCTATGCCGAAAAAGACCCCACCGCAGACGTTGAGGGCATCGACACGTGCCGCAAGATCTGCATTCTCACCGCACTTGCAACCGGCGTTTTGCCAAGTGCCAAAAAGGTTTGCACCGTAGGCATAAGCAAGATAGACGGTGCTGACGTCAAACTGCTTGAAAAGCACGGCTATGCAGTTAAGCTGCTCGGCAGAATGAAGCTTATCGGCTCAAAACCATGTCTTATTGTTGCACCTTTTGTTTGCGGCAATGAAAGTCCGCTTTCGCACGTTGACGACGTTTTCAACGGCATTACCGTTTGCGGCAACACGCTCGGACAGACAATGTTCTACGGCAGAGGTGCGGGTGCTGACCCGACTGCAAGTGCCGTGGCTAACGACATTCTCTCAATTATCAAGGACGGCAAGACCTCCTTTGCACCCGTATTCACCGCCGAAAAAGACGGCGAGGTATGCGAAAGTGCTGATTTTGATTGCCGCCGCTACGTTCGTACAGGTATGTCAAAGGCATCGGTTGAGGCTATGCTTGGCAAGGTGATCGACCTTGACGGTGCATTTATCACCGAAAACGCTATCAGCGAACGTGATTTCAACAAGGTTGCGGACAAGTTCGGCAATGCACTTCGTGTGCTTTAATTGCGTATTATATAATAGGAAGTTTAAAGCGACGGATTTTGAAAAATCCGTCGCTTTTTTCAGGAGTAAAATATGTATTTAACAGACATTCGAGGCTTTACAGCCGAAGACTATTATACAACCTCGCTTGACGATTGCTCCTTTTGGCTCGCTGACGGCGACGTGCCGTTTTGTGCGGCAAAAGCAGAGCGACTATGCAAAATAACAATACACGGTATGGGGATGCGTGGCGACAAGGGGCTATCGCTGCATTTTGCCGCCTTTTGCCGAGAGTTTCACATCGAGCCACGCTTTATATCGGTTTCGGACATGGGAATCGCATTTTTCGTTGAGCCGTCACTCCGTGATGCGGTTTTAGATGCATTATGCGAGTATTTTCCCATGTGGGAATAGAGTTTTCTATGTAGCAAAGCGACCTTTTTATGCGATACAAGCACTGCCGACGTGTTTATAAGCAGCATTGAACAAATCACTGCATCCGCAGCACTCCACAAAGAATCGGGAGCAGCTACGGCACCGTAAAAAAGCATGATGCAATAGACAATCAGGAAAATACTTTGCATTTTGGGATTTTTGAACACTTGTCTTCCGTAATATCCAAAGGAAATCACGGCAGAAAATGCAAACAGAAAGATAAATATTGCCAAAAGCGGCGATGCCGCCGCTCCAAAAAACGTTTCAAAGGCTCGCACACTTATGCCGACTCCTCCGCCGCCGATATGTGACAAAGCATCACCGAGAGTCAGCAGTATCACGAGTGCGGTAAGCGTGCACATCACAACCGTGTCCACAAACACCTCCACAATGCCGAAAAGTCCCTGCCTTGCAGGGACTTTTTCGTTTGATGCAGCATGTGCAGACGGTGCCGTGCCACATCCCGCTTCGTTTGAAAAAAGCCCTTTCACTATTCCCTGCCGCATAGCCGGCGTGAACATTATTCCTGCGATACCGCCTGCGGCACTTTCAAGGTCAAAAGCACCTTGAAAGATGCTTGAAAGCACCGTGGGAATTTGAGGCATACGTACAGCGATAACACAAAGCGACATTACAACGTATCCAATGCTCATCACAGGCACGATCAAAGCGGAAAGTCTAAAAAGGTCAACCTTAAAAAAGAAGATAGCGGCAGCCAAAAAGCTAACGATTATGCCGCTAGTGAGCATCGGCACGCCAAATGCGGTATTCATTGCCTCAGCTATGGCATTTGACTGTATCGCCGCCCCCATCATAAGAGTGTCGGCTATAAGAAGCAGCGTAAAAAGCGTAGCGGCAAGAGTGCCGAGTGCGTTTTTTATGTAGTGGCAGGCACCCTTTTTGTCAAGCATACCAAGGGTAATTTCTGCATATTTGAGAGCCATGGCAAAAAACGCTCCCACCCACATCCAGAACACTGCTCCTGCTCCGCCAAGCATTATGGCTACTGCTACGCCGGCAATGTTCCCGACTCCCACCGTGCCGCCAAGCGAAAGCAACATCTGTTTTACTCCGTTTTCAGGTAGCATGTGTACGGTTTTTATCGGATGCAGCAGATAAAACGCTCTGAATCGAGCAGTAAAATAGCCGCCTGCAACTACCAGCATAACGGCGGCAAGCGAAAGCAGAATATTCATAATATTTCTTCACCTCACTTAATAAATATGTATTAAGTGAGATGTTTTTGTGAATTTTAAAATTTTTTCAAAAAAAGTATTGATTTTTACTTTTATTATGCTACAATATACCATGTTAGCACTCGATGTAAAAGAGTGCTAAAAATGTCAAATAAATGCTTTAATAGCTTAATGGAGGTATATTATGACACTTAAACCGCTTGCTGACCGTGTGGTCGTTAAGATGGTAGAGCTTGAAGAAACCACAAAAAGTGGTATTATTCTCCCCGGAACCGCGAAAGAAAAGCCGCAGGTTGCCGAAGTCGTTGCAGTTGGTCCCGGTGCGCTCAAGGACGGTGAGCTTGTTCCCATGACCGTTAAGGTTGGCGACAAGGTTATCACAAGTAAATATTCGGGTACCGAGGTTAAGCTCGGCAACGATGAGTTTGTAATCGTTCGTCAGGACGATATTCTCGCTACTATTGATTAAGGAGAAAACACAATGGCAAAGGATATTTTGTACGGAATTGAAGCAAGAGATGCCCTTGTAAGAGGTGTTGATAAGCTTGCTAACACAGTTAAAATCACTCTCGGCCCCAAGGGTAGAAACGTTGTACTTGACAAAAAGTACGGCGCTCCCCTTATCACCAATGACGGTGTTACTATTGCAAAGGAAATCGAGCTTGAGGATGCTGCTGAAAACATCGGCGCTCAGCTCGTTAAGGAAGTTTCTGCAAAGACAAACGATGCTGCCGGTGACGGTACCACTACCGCTACCCTGCTCGCACAGGCAATGATTCACGAAGGTATGAAGAACGTTACCGCAGGTGCAAACCCCATGATTTTGCGTAAGGGTATTTCAAAGGCGGTTGACGCTGCGGTCGAAGCTCTCCGTGCCAATGCGAAGAAGGTTAACGGCACCGCCGATATCGCAAGAGTAGGCACCGTTTCCTCGGGTGATGAGGTTATCGGTAACCTTATCGCAAACGCTATGGAAAAGGTTACTGCCGACGGCGTTATCACCGTGGAAGAATCCAAGAGTGCAGAAACCTACTGCGAGGTTGTTGACGGTATGCAGTTTGACCGTGGCTACCTCTCCCCCTACATGGCTACTGATATGGATAAGATGGAAGCGGTTATAGACGATGCTTTCATTCTTATCACCGATAAAAAGATTTCCAACATTCAGGAAATCCTCCCCCTCCTTGAGCAGATCGTTCAAGCAGGTCAGAAGCTCGTTATCATCGCTGAAGACGTTGAGGGTGAGGCTCTCACAACACTCGTACTCAACAAGCTCCGCGGTACGTTCACCTGCGTTGCAGTCAAGGCTCCCGGCTTTGGTGACAGACGCAAGGATATGCTCCGTGACATTGCAATTCTCACAGGCGGTGAGGTAATTACCTCCGACCTCGGTCTTGAGCTCAAGGACGCTACTATTGACCAGCTCGGCCGTGCACGTCAAGTTAAGGTTAACAAAGAAAAGACCATTATTGTTGACGGTGCAGGCGCAGACGATGAAATCAAGGCAAGAATCTCGCAGATCCGTGCAGAATTTGCAGTTTCTACCTCTGAGTTTGACAAGGAAAAACTCAGCGAACGCCTTGCAAAGCTTGCAGGCGGTGTAGCGGTTATCAAGGTTGGTGCTGCTACCGAGGTTGAAATGAAAGAAAAGAAGCTCCGCATCGAGGATGCTCTCAACGCTACCAAGGCTGCTGTTGAAGAGGGTATCGTTCCCGGTGGCGGAACCGCTTATATCAACGCTATTCCCGCAGTTAAGGCTCTCTGTGACACTGTTGAAGGTGACGAGCTTATCGGCGTTAAGCTTATACTCAAGGCTCTTGAAGCACCTCTCTTCCAGATTGCAGAAAATGCAGGTCATGACGGTGCGGTTGTTGTTGACAAGGTTAAGAACTCCGAGGCGGTTGGCTACGGCTTTGATGCATACAACGAAACCTACGTTGACATGATGGAAGTAGGCATTGTTGACCCCGTTAAGGTTACAAGAAGTGCTATCCAGAACGCAGCTTCCATCGCTTCTACGGTACTCACCACCGAAGCAGTAGTTGCTAATCAGCCCGAACCCGAAGCTCCCGCCGCAGCGGCAGGCGGCATGGGCGGCATGTATTAATAAAACTAAAAAGAACCGAGCGACTGCTCGGTTCTTTTGGTAGTATAAACTATTTGCGTTGTAGTTTCCACGTGCTTTTTTGATTATAGTGAACCCATGAAGTTTCATCATCAAGCAGAAAAGCATGGGCATTAGGCTTGGTGCTGTATCCGTTATAGAACTCATATTCATAATAGAATCCAACAATCTCGCCATTTTTGAAAATAGTATTAGCTATATTGAGCGAATGAACAAAAGTAACTTCCTCTGTTCTGTCACATCCGCCTTCTGTATCGGCGATAACAGTTTCTTCACGAACTTCAATCATTATCCACTCTTCATTGAATTGTTTCAATCTCCGTTCGTGCTGAACAGTAGTATAATAATCCGCAAAAATATATTTATCTTCACCCACAACAATCGAACACGGCATTTTTTCATCGGTTAAGTTGTAATGCTTTAGCATATTCCGACCTCTTTTTTTAATATTTCTATAATCATTTTACATAAAAACATTTCTAAAGTCAACCCTTTGTCAATTGACAAACAATAACTGCGGTGCTACAATATAGTGGTCGGAGGAAAGAATATGAATATTAAACCCAAAGTAAATATTACAGTTTTTTCAGCTACCATACTGTTTTTCTGGTACTTTTTTGCAAGTATTGTATACAGTGAGCTTCTGCTGAACGCTTTTACTATAGGAATTCCAACTTTTCCGTGGTACATGATACTCTTTTCATTCAGCATAGCATTGCTCCTTGCTATAGTCTGCTCTGCATTTGACGGAAAAGTCCGTGCGGTGCTTTCTTATATATTCTCTGTTTCTATTTTTTTGATATTTGCAACACAGCTTGTATATCACGGCTTTTGCGGCTCGTTTATGCAGGTTGCCCAGCTCGGCATGGGTGGCGATGCGATGAACGCTTTCGGCGGTGCAATGTGGCTGGAAATACTTGAAAGCATGGGCGGCATACTCTTGTTGCTTTTGCCCGTTGCTGCTCTCGTTGTGCTGAACGCTTTCAAAGCGATACACGGAGAAAAAATACCTTTCAGATTCATTATTTGCGAAGTTGCTATCTTCTTTTTACTTCATTTCGGTGCCGTACTTTTGCTCCCTATAGGCAGCAAAAGTTTTCTTTCGCCCTATCAGACATACCATCAGGTTTTCAAAGTTGATAGAAGCGTTCAGTATTTCGGTGTGCTTACAACGTTGCGACTGGAAATAAGAAACATGTTTTTCGGTGTAAAAGCACCGCTTTTATCAAGCAATAATGTAAACGGCAATACCGAGGGAAATGCGATTGACACTGATTTTTCATTGCTTGCTGAACTCGAAGACGATGAAGATGTCAAGGCTCTTCACAGCTACTTTTCTACGGTAGATGCCACAAAGAAAAACGATTTTACGGGGATGTTTGAGGGGTACAACCTCATAGTAATAGCCGTTGAATCGTTTACTCATCACTTGATTGACAAAGACATCACACCAACGCTTTACAAAATGGCAAACGAGGGTTTTATTTTCAACAACTATTACAACTCAGTTTGCGACAACACTTCAAACGGCGAATATGCTTTACTGACGGGACTTATGCCTGATACCTCCCTGCTCGGTCAAGGCTGGAAAACATTTTATAACTACAACAGTTTCACTACCTCAAAAGACAATCTTCTACCTTTCTGTCTTGGCAACCAGTTTGTTGCAAACGGCGGCAAGGCTTTTGCGGTTCACAATCACACCGCCTCATATTACGGAAGAAACAAAACCCACCCGAATATGGGTTATGAGTTTCTTGCATTCGGTCAAGGGCTAAAAAAAGTAGAAACCTACCCGACTTCCGATTTAAGCATGATGGAGCAGTCGCTTCCCGTTATCCTCAAACCCGAGGCAGACGGTAGCATTGCACCGTTCCATGCGTACTTTTTGACTTTCAGCGGTCACATGCCATACGTTTTTGACGAAGAACACAATGATATGACCGTTAAAAACAAAAAATATGTCGATGCTCTCCCCTATTCTTCTCGTGTCAAAGCATATATAGCATGCCAACTTGAGCTTGAATTTGCACTTGAGTATATGTTAAAAGAATTGGAGGACGCAGGCGTTCTCGACAACACGCTGATAGCCATTACAAATGACCATTATCCCTATCCGCTTGACGCAATCAACAAGGACGGCGGTCTCAAATACTTAAGCGAGCTTGCCGGCAAAACTCTCGACGACTACTATGACAAATACCGCTCAGGTCTCATTCTCTGGAGTGCTTCAATGGAAGCTCCCATAGAAGTGGATGCCCCTTGCTGCTCGATTGACGTTTTACCTACACTTTCAAATCTCCTCGGTCTTACCTATGATTCAAGACTGATGGCGGGCAAAGATATTTTTTCTGACTGCGAGCATATCGCAATTCTTGCAGACTACAGTTTTGTTACCGACAAGGTAATGTTTAATGCTACAAACGGTGAAGTCACCTTGCGTGACGGTGTTTCTTCGGTCGAAGACGGATATATCGAAAGAATACAAGCCGAGGTGCAGAACCGCTTTGCGATGTCCGGAAAAGTGCTTTACAACGACTATTACAGAAAACTTTACGAATAAAAAAAGTATCGGCAAAGCCGATACTTTTTTTATTCAATTTAAATTATTTACTGATTTCTGCGTCGGGAGCGTTCTTCTTAACGCTTTCAATCCCGTTAAGGCAGCTATCCTTGGTGGTATAGCCCTCGGAGGTAGCGATAACTTCGCCGTTCTTTGCCTTGAGTCTGAATCTGTACTCGCCCGCCTTATCCATGTATACCTCGAACTTGGGATGCTTTACAGTTTCGAAACCTTCAACTGTCTGATCTTCAACTTCGCCAACACAGTTATTGCGAACGCTCTCTATGCCTTTAAGACATGCTGACTCGGAAGAATATACCTCGGAAGTGGCGATAACCTGACCGTTACCTGCCTTCAAATCGAATTTAACACCTGTAGATGTTTCTTTAACAACGAACTTGCCCATTGGCGTATGTCCTCGCTTTCGTAGGATTTAGTCTTTCGACCTTTTCTGTTTAAATTGTACCATGTTTAAAAAAAGCAGTCAAGTATTTTGTCGAAATTGTTTAAATTTTTTCAAAAGAACTGCTTAAAAACGCCTTTGTCTTTTCACTTTGCGGATTTCCAAACACTTCATCGGGTGTTCCCATCTCCTCAATAACACCGTCCGCCATAAAAATAACCTTATCGGCAACGTTTCTTGCAAACTCCATTTCGTGAGTTACAATAATCATCGTGTGGTCCTCACCTTTGAGTCCCTTTATTACACGCAGAACCTCGCCTGTAAGCTCCGGATCAAGGGCACTTGTAGGTTCGTCAAAGCAAAGGATTTCAGGCTGCATAACAAGTGCACGTGCAATGGCTACTCGCTGCTGCTGACCGCCCGAAAGCTGGCAGGGATACGAATTTGCCTTTTCCGAAAGTCCTACTCTTTCAAGCAAGGCTCTTGCCTTTTCATCAATCGCTTCAAGTGCCTCTTTTTTCTCGTTTGCAGGCAGTTTTTTAACATTCAGTGCAAGCGTCGGAGCAAGCGTAAGATTCTCCATTACGTTGTACTGCGGGAACAAATTGAAGGATTGGAACACGAGTCCGAACTTAAGACGTTTCTCACGTAGCTGTGCCTCGGAGTATGTAACGCCTGCATCAAACACGTGTTCGCCGTCAACCGCAATGCTACCGCCATCGGCAGTTTCAAGCGAATTAAGGCAACGGAGCAGCGTGGTTTTTCCGCTACCGGACGAGCCGATAATAGCAAGCACTTCTCCCTTTTCAAGAGAAAAGCTGACACCTTTAAGCACCTCGGTCTTGCCGAAGCTTTTTACAATATCTTTAACTTCAAGTAATGCCATGTCGCTTCCCTCCTAAACCTTATAATAGTCAAGCTTCTTTTCGAGATAACCGAAAAGAAGAGAAAGCAGACCGACAAACACAAGATAGAATATAGCCGTGTAGAAGAGCGGCCACATAAGTCCGTATGCGGCAAATTCCTGCGCCGCCTTTATGATTTCCACAATCATTATTACTCTCGCAAGTGCAGTATCCTTTACAAGCGTAATAACTTCGTTTGACATAGGTGCTAAAATACGCTTTATAACCTGCATAAGCACAACCTTGAAAAAGATTTGTGACTTAGTCATGCCAAGCACCTGACCGGCTTCATACTGCCCCTTGGAAATGCTTTCGATTCCGCCACGGTATATCTCGGAGAAATAGCATGCGTAGTTTATAACGAACGCCGCTATAACCGAGCCGAAACGTGAAAACAAGGGGGTACCCAAAAAATACCCCGGCACGTAGAAAACTATAATAACCTGAAGCATTAGCGGCACACCGCGGATGATCCAGACAAAAACCTTGGTTACCAAGCTAAGCGGCTTGAACTTTGACATAGAGCCAAAAGAAATCACCAAACCTAAAGGAAGCGCTAACACGAGTGTTAGCGCAAAAATCAGGCAGGTTTGTTCAAGTCCTTTAAGCAAGCTTAGCGTAACTTCTAAAAAACCCATACAAATTTTATTTCCTTTAAATTTTTTGGAGGCTTATTCAATAGTTTCGGAAACCTTGAGAACGTTTTCGAAACCGTACTTTGTTGCAAGCTCCATAAGCTTGCCGTTTTCATCAAGCTGCTTGATAGCTGCATTTACCTTTGCGGTAAGGTCGCTGCCTTTCTTGAAGCCGATTGCATAGATCTCAGAATCAAGTTCGATATCCTCTACGATTGCAAGGTCGCTGTAGTCGCCGTTGCCGCAAAGGTTTTGTGCAAGAAGAATATCAACTACGATAAAGTCAACCGCACCGGACTTAACTTCGGGGAAAGCATCAATCTGTGCAGGAGCAGTGTTTACCTTATCGGTAACGCTCTCTGCGTATGCAGCACCTGCACTGCCGCCCTCTGCGCATGCGGTCTTGCCTGCAAGGTCTGCTTCACTCTTATAGTTTGCAAGGTTGTCAGCCTTTACAACTACACACTGCTGGTTGAGCATGTAGCCGTAAGAAAAGTCAACAAGCTCGCTTCTTGCGATGCCATTATCGCTGGAGTTAGCGGTAAAGCCGTTCCAGATACAGTCGATAGCGCCGGAGTTGAGTTCGTTATACTTCTGCTCCCAGTCGATTTCCTGGAATGCTACATCCATGCCGATGATCTTGCCGACTTCCATAGCAAATTCAGACTCAAAACCTGTCCAGTTGCCATCAGCGTCTTTTTCGTTCATGTTAGCAAAAATGGTTACACCGCAAACGAGGGTGTTATCGTCTTTCTTTCCGCATGCTGCGAAACAAAGTGCACACATTGTGAGTGCGAGTACAAGTGCAAGAATCTTTTTCATTTCGGTTTTCTCCTATGTATTTGATATTTGTTTTATCACTTTAGCGTGCTAAACTGATAACATACTAACACACGTTAGGAGATTTGTCAATACCTTTTTTGAAAAAAGTTTAAAATAAAACGCAAAAAAGCGACGGCTTAAATGCCGTCGCCTTTTTGAAAGGCTTACGCCTCTTTCTTAACGATTTCCTCGCCCTTGTAGTAGCCGCATGCAGAGCATACGCGATGTGCACGATTGTACTCGCCGCACTTAGGACACTTTACCATGCCGGGAAGCGGAAGCTTCCAAACGTTGGAACGTCTCTTATCTCTACGAGCCTTGGATGTTTTTCTCTTCGGTACTGCCATTTAGAATACACCTCCTTAGATGTTGCACGATTGTGCTATCTATATTTATTATTTTTATTCTTCATCAAACATTGAAAGTATTTTTGCAAATGCGGGATTCAATTCCTTTGTAGGGCAATTACACGGTCCCTCATTCAAATCCTTACCGCATTTCTGGCAAAGACCTTTACAGTCATCTTTGCAAAGCACTCTTGTAGGAAAATCAAGCAAAAGAATTTCGGAAAGCTGCTCGTCAATATCAAGCATGCCGTTTTTGGCAACCGCAAAATCCTCTTCCTTTTCCTCGGCATCCTCTACCATACCCTCCGGAACAACGGTACGCTCAAAGTTTATTTCAAACTCACCGCTTACCTCGCATGCGCAACGTGCACATGAAGTAATATAAGGTAGATTTACCGCAAGCGAAAGCCGCATGTATCCGGCATTGTCGGTAATATATCCCGTAACTCTTGCAGGAGTCGGGAACGTGACACCGGAAAGATTAACCGCTCCGCCCATTTCCGCATCGGAAAGAGAAAGCATATAATCAATGTCGAGTCTGCTTTTTTCACCCGAAAGAAGCGACGATATATTAAGTATCATATACCCATACTCCTTTCAAGCATAGAAATGCAACATAAGCATTATACATCAGCAAATTAAGAATGTCAAGAAAAAAGTTGCAATATTTTGATGTTTTTCTTTGACATTGTGCGGATATAGTTGTATACTATTACTATCTTATATCACGGAGGTCGCAAGTGGCAAGTAAAATTATCAAAATCATCTGGAATTTATTCTGGATAGGACTCATGCTTCTGGTTGTCGGCATGCTTGCTTTTCGTTTTTTTACACTCAATCACTACCCCTCTTTTGCTGAAGGAGTTCTTCCGACAAAGCAGTTGACCGAAAGTCTTAAAGCAAATACACTCGCGGGTACTACATGGAAAATCCCCGAGGAGCTTGACGAAGAGGGCTACTTCTTTGTACATCAGCCTATTTATTTTGAAAAAGAAAAAACCTTTATAATTACGGTAAGATATAACAACTCTCTGCTTAGTGAGCTCGGTTTTGACGGCACGGGCGAAGAGCTTGCACTTTTCCCATCCCTCTCCTACAAAGATGCAGAAAAGGTGTTTCCCTCATTTTATGAATATGGTTACGCATTCGGGCTTTATTCTTACCGCCGTTACGTTTTTGAGGGCGTAGAGCTTTCAGAGCACGAACACCTGTACCTAAACATTCACCTTGAAGAAGATTACGAGGCGGCACCGTTCGTAATGCTCGATATTCACGATCCGTCGGCACCTACCGAAAAATACGCATTGACAAGAAAAGACGAAGAAGCTTTACTCAGCTGACGGAGATCTGCCGTAATACTTTTTATATGCACGGCTGAACTGGCAAACCGCTCCGTAGCCAACCGCTTCGGCAATCTCGGTTATCGGACGTTTTTCCTTTGCCAGCACATACGCTTTTTTCATGCGGATATCCGTGAGCATTTTAAAAGGTGTTGTGCTATACTGCTTTGTAAACAGTTTTCTTAAGTATATTTCGCTGATATAGCAATGCTTTGCTATATCAGAAACCGCAAGGCTTGAATTATGATAGTTTTCCATCATATATTCAATCGCCAGAGTCAGCACCCTTGCAGCATCGGTAGTTTGTTGCTTTTGTGAAAAGAGCTCATATGCCATGCTGTACAATTCTCTGTAAACAAGCATCCGGCTTTGCACAGAAAGCGAAGCCGATGCTTTTTTTATTTCTTTATAATACGCCTTTGCACGCACGGGCGAAACGGCGACAAGTGACACTGGCACAGAATATGACTTTTCTGTCAAAAAGTTTATTACTATACTTTCGGCATCCTCAAGACATTCGTTTATATAATTCAATCCCTGCGGCAAAAACACCGCATGCTCACTGTCCGACACAACACGTGTGTCACCGGAGGTAAAACTGATTCTGCCCTTCATTGTTATGATAAAGCATGCAAAGCGGCGGTTTACAAACTCTTTTTTTCTGCCTCTTGGGTCATTTGCATAAAAGCAATTTGTGTATTTTGTTATTACAAAGTCATCAAGTTCCATTTTTTCACCTCGCATTTATATTAACATCTAATATAAGAATAGTCAATTCAAATCGGTAATATCGGTGAATTTAGTATAATTTTTGCAAAATATACTATAATTTTTGTCATTTACTTTTTATACTCTGCTTGATAGAATTATTTAAAAAAAGCGGAGGTAATACATATGAGATTTGCAGAAAAAGTGGCACTTGTAACAGGTGCCTCGGTAGGCATCGGCTACGGCTGTGCACTTAAGTTTTCAGAGGGCGGTGCCAAGCTTGCACTTGTTGACATCAACTTTGAAAAGCTCGAAGAAGTGAAGAAGGAGCTTGAAAAGTACGGCAATGAGGTGCTTATTTACAAGTGCGACGTAAGCGACGAGAAAAGAGTCAAAGAGGTTATCGACGATGTAATCGCAACGTTCGGTAAAATCGACATTCTTGTGAACAATGCCGCAATATGGAGAAACTGGTCGAAGTTTGAAGAAACTCCCATCGACCTCTGGAAAAAGATGATTGACATAAACGTTATGAGCGTTGTGTACTTTACAAACGGAGTTCTCCCCGGTATGAAGGAGCGTTCTTACGGTAAAATCATCAACGTTTGTTCGGTTGCAGGTGTATACGGCAATGCAAACATGGCTTGCTACTCTGCTACAAAAGCGGCAGTTGTTGCAATGACAAAAGCACTTGCAAAAGAAGTTGCACACCTCGGAATCACCGCAAACTGCGTATCCCCCGGCAGCGTAAGCCCGGCAGAAAATCCCGACCCGAACTTCACCCAGAAGAGCGAACTTGCATTTATGAACAGAACAGGCTCCGACATGGAAAACGCAAACGTGATCTGCTTTCTCGCGAGCGATGAAGCATCATACGTTTCCTGCCAGAACATCCAGATTGACGGTTGCCGCAGAAAACAGTAAAAAAGCCTTGCAAACACAGTTTGCAAGGCTTCAGCCTGATGACTTTGTCATCAGGCTGACCAGAGGGTGAGAAACGCAGGCAGATTTTTGGATTTTTGTTTCGTCGGCGTACATGTGTACGGTAGAGACAAAAATCCAAAAAAGCAAGTAACGGCAAGGGTTTTTTAAGCCCTTGCCGCATTTTGAT
>JAZQEH010000003.1:0-16403 GCA_045538895.1 Eubacteriales bacterium | reverse complement strand
ATGCGGCTACCCCTCACCACCCGCTCATCGCGGGAGCCTCCCCCAAGGGGGAAGCCTTTGTTAATGAGCCTTCCCCCTCGGGGGAAGGTGTCGACGCACGTCGACGGATGAGGGGCTTCGTTACTAAACTAAACATTAATTTACCTCTCTTAACTATATTTTTTCAAAAAACAGTTTACAAACTGACAAAAATCGTATAGAATATAGGAAGAAAATACTGTTACAAACAGAGAGGGACTTGTATGGCAGCAGAGAAACAGCCTAAATTCAAGCGTGTGCTTTTAAAACTTTCGGGTGAAGCACTTGCAAGAGACTCAGAGGGCATTTACAATCACGGATTTATTGATGAAATTGCAAAGGTAGTTAAAAAGTGCAGTGATATCGGTGTTGAGATCGGCGTTGTAGTCGGTGCAGGCAACATCTGGAGAGGCCGTCAGGGTGTCAACATGGACAGAGTACGTGCCGACCACATGGGCATGCTTGCAACCGTTATCAACTCGCTTGCACTTCAGGATGCATTTGAGCGTGCAGGCGTATCCACAAGGGTAATGACTGCGATTGAGATGAATGCAATGGCAGAGCCTTACATTCGCAACCGTGCAGTCCGTCATCTCGAAAAGGGACGTGTAACCATTTTCGGTTGCGGTCTCGGCTCACCGTATTTTTCAACCGATACTGCGGCAGTGCTTCGTGCTGCTGAAATCGGTGCAGACGTAGTTCTCCTTGCAAAGAATATTGACGGTGTTTATACCGCCGATCCCAAAAAGGACGCAACTGCAACCAAGATAAGCGAGATTACATATCAGGAGATTCTTTCACGCGGTCTTGCTGCTATGGACTCCACGGCAACCTCTTTCTGTATGGATAATAATATTCCGATTCTTGTTTTCGGTCTTGACGATCCCGATAACATTTACCGTGCCGTTATGGGTGAGGAAATCGGAACAATCGTAAAATAATTATTGAAAGGATTTAATGTTATGAGCTTTGATACTAAAGAATTTGAAGGCAAGATGGGCAAAACCATTGATTCTCTTCGCCAGAATCTCGCCACCGTTCGTGCAGGTAAGGCTAACCCCGAGGTGCTTTCACGTGTAAACGTTGACTACTATGGCACTCCCACCCCCATTGCACAGATGGCTGCTATCCAGACTCCCGACCCCCGTACTCTTGTAATTGCTCCTTGGGACAGCACTACTCTTAAGGATATCGAAAAGGCAATTCTCGCTTCCGATGTCGGCATTACTCCTCAGAGTGACGGTAAGGTGATCCGCCTTGCATTCCTCCAGCCTACCGAGGAACGCAGAAAGGAACTTGCAAAGCAGGTTTCCAAGCTCTGTGAAGAAGCAAAGGTTGCTATCCGTAATCTTCGCCGTGATGCTAACGATAAGGTTAAGGAACTCAAGAAAAACGGTGAACTTACCGAGGACGACGTTAAGATCAGCGACAAGAAGATTCAGGACCTCACCGACAAGTTTATCAAGGACATTGATGCAATCGGTGCAGAAAAGACCAAGGAGATCATGTCTATCTAACAACAAACTTGAGCCGGGTACCCCTCGGCTCTAATTTTGTATTTGAGGTAACTATGTTTTTTAAGAAAAAAGTAACCGTTGCCACAGTTGACGAGCGTTTAAAGCATATTGCGTTTATCATGGACGGCAACGGCCGTTGGGCAAAAAAACGCTCTATGCCACGTGAAATGGGACACATCAGCGGTGCCAAGAATTTCAAAAAAGTTATTCGCTATTGCGGCGACAAGGGCGTTAAAATAATCACTGTTTATGCGTTTTCCACCGAGAACTGGAAGCGTCCGAAAAATGAAGTTGATGCAATTATGAAACTTCTTTCGGATTATATCGACGATGCAGTTGCATCGGTTGACGAAAATAATATTCAGCTTCATTTTCTCGGAGATATGAGCATCTTTCCGCAAAATGTTCAGGATAAGATTGCAAACGCAGAATACGTTTCCAAAGATAAAGAGCTTATACTCAATATTGCACTCAACTACGGTGCCCGTGCAGAAATCGCACATGCGTGTGAGGTGCTTATAAAAGAGGGCAAAACCACTGTAAGCGAGGACGATGTTTCGGGTGCTCTTTACACCGCACATTGTGCTGACCCCGACCTCATAGTTCGCACAGGCGGTGACCTTCGCCTTTCAAACTTCCTGCTCTGGCAGGCGGCATATGCGGAGTTTTATTTTACGGATACACTATGGCCCGACCTTAATGAACATGAGATAGATAAAATCATAAACGAGTTTTATACAAGAAAACGCCGCTATGGAGGACTTTAAATGTTAACACGAATTCTTACGGGTGCATGTATGTTTCTGGTTGCAGTTCCCGTTGTGATGTTCTCGAATACGTTTGCACTTGAAGTGGCAGTAGCATTGCTTTGCGGCATTGGCGTATTTGAGATGATGCGTTGCCTCGGTCTTGAAAAGAACTATATTCTTTCGGTACCGTCATACATAATGGCACTTATAATTCCTGCTACAATACGCACGCTTGATGTTTTTGAAACACCGTGGCTTGTACTTTTTGCGGTTGTTTACGTGTATGCACTCTTTGTGCTTGCATGTGCAATGTTTTCACAGGGTAAAATACAGTTTGCGGATGCGGCAAAGGCATTTCTTTCAACAATGTATATCATTTGCGGATTTTCATGCCTTGTAGCAACACGGCAGTTCAGTTACGGCGTATTTTTGCTTATTTTAGTGTTTGTTGTTGCGTTTGCTACGGATATATTTGCATATTTTTCGGGCATGCTTTTCGGCAAGCATAAGCTTATACCTGCGGTAAGCCCCAAAAAGACTGTCGAGGGTGCCATCGGCGGCACGCTTATTTCGGCGGCGGCATTTGTGGGTGCGGGCTTCCTTTGCTCGCATTTGTATACTGGCGAAAAGGTAGATATAGCTTTGCTTTTCGTATGCGGTATCGCACTTTCTGTAGTGTCGCAGATTGGCGACCTTATAGCTTCATATATCAAGCGTGAGCGTGGAGTTAAGGATTACGGCAATCTTTTCCCCGGCCACGGCGGTGTGCTTGACCGATTTGATAGCGTAATTGCGGTTGCACCGATTCTTTACGTTATGCTCGCAACCCCGAATTTATTAACGGTATTTGGATAAAATTATGGAAAAATCAATTATAGTGCTCGGCTCAAGCGGTTCTGTGGGTACACAGGCGCTTGACGTTGCAAGAGCACACGGTATAAAGGTTGATGCCATTACAGGCGGCAAAAATGTAAAGCTTGTAGAAGAGCAGATAAGAGAGTTCAGACCTCGCTTTTGTGCAATGGCAGACAGTGATGCGGCAAATGACCTTGCAGTGCGTGTCAAGGATACAGACACAGAGGTGCTTAGCGGCATCGACGGTATTTTCGAATGTATAGACAATACCGATGCCAAAACTGCAGTAAACTCTATTTTAGGACTTGCAGGTCTTGCTCCCACTCTTAAGGCGGCAAAGCGTGGTATGCGTATTGCTATCGCCAATAAGGAGTCGCTTGTTGCGGCTGGCGATATCGTAAAAGCGGAGGTGAAAAACGGCGGTGCCGAGCTTATCCCCGTTGACAGTGAGCATAGTGCAATTTTTCAATGCCTGCATGCAGGTAAGAAAAACGAGGTTAAAAGACTCTGGCTCACTGCATCCGGTGGCCCGTTTTTCGGCTATACGCCCGAAATGCTCCAAAGAGTTACACGTGCCGATGCGCTGAAGCATCCCACGTGGTCAATGGGTGCAAAGATTACTATTGACAGTGCAACTCTTATGAATAAGGGACTTGAGGTTATCGAGGCTGTTCGACTTTTTGACGTTGCTCCTTCGCAGATTCAGGTTATTGTTCACCGTGAGAGTATAATTCACTCTGCGGTGGAATATATTGATAATGCTGTTATTGCACAGATGAGCTGCCCCGATATGCGTGAGTGCGTGCAGTTTGCCATTACCTATCCCGACCGTACTGCGGCGGTAATAGAGCCGCTTGATATATTCAAGGTTGGTACGCTCACGTTTAAAGAGGCGGATAGAAAAACCTTCCGTCTTCTTGACCTTGCGTTTTATGCAATCGAGCAGGGCGGACTTTTGCCTGCGGTTTTAAGTTCGGCAAATGAAGCGGCGGTTGCACTTTTCCTTGATGATAAAATCAAGTTTTATCAAATCGCAGAGGTTGTTGAAAAGGCGATGACCGATTTCTCAAATAAGCAAATTTTCACGGTAGAAGATGTTTTTGCTGCCGATAATGAGGTACGCAGAATAATCACTTCTAAGTATTGAAAGGAATAGAATTTGACTGTTTTATTGATTGTTATAGCCGTTATTGCGTTTGGCTTGATGATAGCCATACACGAGGCAGGGCATTTTCTAACTGCACGTGCGTGCGGAGTTAAGATTTATGAGTTTTCACTCGGCATGGGCCCCCGTATTTTCGGCTTTACCGGTAAGGATGAAACCAAATATAATTTCCGCCTTTTTCCCATCGGCGGTTACGTTTCGATGAAGGGCGAGGACGAAGAAGAGGACGGTGAAGATTCTTTTTCGCAGAAAAAGCCGTGGCAAAAGTTTATAATTGTAGCCGCAGGTGCTGTGATGAATCTTTTTCTCGGCTTTGTAATAAGTCTTGGTCTTGTGCTTTCGTCAACGCTTGCATCGAACATCGTCGGCGAGTTTACCCCCAATGCCGTTTCTGACGAATGGCTCAAGGTCGGGGACGAAATTGTTGAGATAAACGGCTCGGCAGTGCATACCTATGACGATATGCAGTATGAGATACTTCATGACGGATACAAACCTCTTGATATGGTCGTTATACGTGACGGTAACCGTGTAGAGCTTCACGGTGTGCAGTTTTTGACACAGGAGGAAAGCGGTATTGTTTTCGGCATACGTGATTTTTTGGTTATGCCTGCCGAAAAAACTGTTGGTAACGTGCTGATACACACGTGGTATATGGGAGTTTCTACGGTCAAAATGATATGGGAATCGCTCATAGACTTGATTACAGGTAAAGTCGGCATGGAGGCTGTCAGCGGCCCTGTAGGCGTAACAGAGGCGATAGGTACTGCGGCTTCAAACGGTGCATACAGCCTGTTTTATATGCTTGCCGCACTCACAATGAACCTCGGTGTGTTCAATCTTCTTCCGCTTCCAGCCCTTGACGGCGGCAGACTTGTGTTTATTCTTTTTGAGATGGTGTTCCGCCGCAAAGCAAGCCCAAAGTTTGAGAGCATGGTGCATTTTATCGGAATTGTACTTCTCCTCTCGCTTATGGTGTTTGTAACGTTCAAGGACGTTGTCGGATTGTTCAGGTAATACTGTAAATAAATGTTTAGTTGATGTAAAGGAAAAACCGCAAATTGTAGGGCAGGGGCTTGCTCCTGCCTCCTGTACAACATCTAATCACGCTTTGTGGCGGGAGATAAACCCCCGCCCTACGAGTATTTGTGCATATACTGTTATCACATAACTTGCGTTTTGCAGATTTTTCACTTCGTTCAGAAAATTAGTATTGCTAGTAATAATTGCTCGCAGCGGTATATAATAACAAAGGAGTTAAAAATGAAACGCATACTTGTATGTATTTTTCTTTTACTTTTTATTTTGTGTTCATGTCAAAATGATGAAACTATTACAAAAGAAGAAACAATTGTGCAACAGTTTCAAGAAATGTTTGACAGGCAGTTAGCTTCATATTATTACCATTGTAATAAACTCGGACTTGACGCTTTTTGCGATGATGTATTTGAAACAACGGACAAGCCTGTAGAATACGTTTATCGTACAATGCAGTATGCGATGTTTGATATCGTTGAAGAGGATGGATTCGCAAAAGGCGGTATATATAATCACGATGTTTATTTATACAAGGAGGGTACTGCTGAAATGGTGTACCGCCACGGAGTAGAGGAAGGTAAAACATATTTTATTGATAAGAATGTGTGTTTTGAAATGAATGAGGAAGAATTGAATACTTTTAAAAATGTATTAATGGAGAATGATTTTGAAAGTATTCCAACATGGAACCCCGAAGAGCCTGAGGTGCTTGACGGAAAAACTACATATATTTTTGGTACAAGCAAATTTACATGCCATCTTGCAACAAGTCAAAATGTACTTAAAGATGATGCTGTTGGTAAAATCAGAAGTGTAATGGAACAAATTTTAAAGGCACATATAGATTAAATCACAAGGAGAAACAATGCTTACTGCATATAATTATTTAAGACGCGGTGCAAAAGAAGTGAAAATCGGCAGGGTTGCAATAGGTGGCAAGAACCCTATTGCCGTTCAATCAATGACCAACACAGATACGCTTGACTTTGCGGCAACCTATGAGCAGGTCAAGGCACTTGAGGATGCCGGTTGCGACATTGTCCGCATAACCGCACCAACTGTTGAAAGTGTGCGTACGTTTGCATATCTTAAGGAAATGGGCATAAACGTGCCGCTTGTTGCTGACATTCATTTTGACTACCGCATAGCACTTGAATGTGCGAGTGTGGGTGTAGATAAGATACGTATTAACCCCGGCAATATCGGTGACGAAAGCCGTGTAAAACGTGTTGTTGAAGCGTGCACCGTGAAAAACATTCCCATACGTATCGGTGTTAACGGCGGCTCGCTTGAAAAGAATATTCTCGCAAAATACGGCTCACCTACGGCGGAGGCACTTGCGGAGAGTGCAATGTATCATGCGTCCTTGCTTGAAAAATTTGATTTTGACAATATAGTTTTGTCTGTCAAATCCTCCGACGTTGCGGCGATGTCATGTGCAAACGAGCTTTTGGCAGACCGATGCAATTATCCGCTACATATAGGAGTGACCGAGGCAGGCGGCGGCAGTATCGGACTTGTAAAGGGAGCGATAGGTATCGGAGGCACTCTGCTTCGGGGCATAGGCGATACTATCCGTGTTTCGCTCACCGCAAATCCGCTTGACGAGGTTGAGGCTGCACACCAGATTCTTGCGGCACTCGGCATGAGCAACCGCCGCAGAATGGATATAGTTTCATGTCCCACCTGCGGCAGAACAAAAATCGACCTTATTTCGCTTGTAAAAGAGTTTGAAGCGGCGGCTAAAAAAGAGGGGCTTCTTGATAAGAATATCAAGGTAGCACTCATGGGGTGCGTAGTTAACGGCCCAGGTGAAGCGCGTGAGGCTGACATCGGTATTGCCGGCGGAATTGGTGAAGCCGTGCTTATTAGAAAAGGCGAAGTGATTGAAAAAATCGCCGAGGGCGATATCATTGCTCGTCTTATAGAAGAAATTAAAAAAATGTAATCAAAAACCGTCAAGGGATTCCCTTGACGGTTTTTGTCGAATAAACTATTGTTTATGTTAATAAGCCTTCCTCAGACGAGGAAGGTGGCGCCGTAAGGCGACGGAAGGAGGGAACATTTCTAATTGTTACTTTTTTCCCTCCCTCAGTCAGCGTTCCGCTGACAGCTCCCTCGTCTGAGGGAGCCTTTATTACTACCATAAACCTTAATTCTACTTTTTCTTGCGAACAATTTTTCTTACAATAAGCACTACTACAAGTACAATTACCGCAATTATTGCAAGCAGAACGTATGTGAAAATATTTGCATTTTTTAAAAGGTCTACAGGATTCAGGCTTGAATAAACAACCTTTCTGCCGTCAGCTTCGGAGTAGTTCTCACTCATTTCTCCGTCCATGTTTTTAAGATAGGAGGAGATTGCATACCATTCCTTGAGCTTTATACCATCGCTGTCGGTCACAACATAGTTTGCAAGGTCTTTTACCTCTACGGGATTTCCGTCTGCATCTCTCGGAGTTATCGAGATAAGTCCAAGCGACGTGCTTTCAACCGCACCGAGCATTTGTCCGCAGTACATGCCCGTTACAACACGGTAAAGTTTTTCATCGTCGATTTCTTCAATAGTACCGTCAGAACGGCGGAGCATTGCATAGTCCACCTTGTTGAATATCATTCTGTTGGTATTAAACGAATATTCAACACCCGAGAAAAAGAGCTGCGCACTCTTCATAAGCGGCTGAACGGATGCATCAACTTCAAGTGCGTTCTTCAAATCTTTGCCGGTGATGTAAATGGCAACAAGCTCGCCTTCGGTACCTACGCCGAGTGACGCCGCATTGAATACGTCCGAAACTGTAACGCTTCCTTTCGGGAGCGTTTCTCTGATAACACCTGCGGCAGTAAGGGCAACGTCAACAACCTCGCCCGTTGCTTTTTCTACAGCCCACTTGTACGCATCGGAGAAAACATTGCCGAGCGTGGATTCATGCTGCGTTGCATAAACCTCGTCAACCGTGTCAAATTTGTATGGATTGTTCAAAAGCACCTCGTCAAACGAAACACCGTAGTTTGAAAGGTAGTTGGCTTCAACCTCTTTTTTGTAGCCCTCTACAAGTGCGGCAATTTCTTCGTTTTCTGATACGTTTTCGTCAACATCAACAAGCGTGTATTCGTTAATCACAGTAATGTCGCCGTCAAATGAAAGGTTAAGTACACCAAGGCTTTTGCCATATTCACCTGCTGAAACAATGTGTGTGTTGTTTACGGTGATTGGCTCGTTCAAAGTGGTATGGGTATGTGCCGAAATGATAACGTCAATGCCGTTTACCGCCTTGGCAAGTTCAAAGTCTTCGCCCTCGCCGCCGCTTGTTCCGCTATGCGAAAGGCAAACCACTACAGGCTCCTCGCCGTAGGTGTCAACACAAAATTTTACAGCCTCGTCAACAACTTTTTGTGCGGTTTCGGCAGGGGAGTGCAAAATCATACCCGAGTTTGGTGCACAGTCGTGTGAATCATAGCCTAATATGCCGAAAATGACAAAATATATGCCGCCACGCTCTATTACGGTGTACTCCTTCACACCGTAGTTTTCAAGTGCTTCAAGCATGGCAGTGCTTTTTGGCGTAGGCAGATAATTAGCCTCTACAATTTCGGGAACGGCATCACCGCTTGCTTTTGCCGCGTTGAGCATTGATATAAGTCCGCTTGGCAGATAGTCAAATTCGTGGTTGCCAAAGGTGGTTACGTCATAGCCCATTTTGCCCATTATACGAAGCTCTATTGCAGATGTTGGGTAAGCGGTTTGAAAAAGCGAGCCCATGGCAAAGTCGCCGCCGTCAACTAAAATCGCATCGGGATATTTAGCCTTTTGCTCGCTTATTACGGTCATAAGACGGGCATATCCGCCGTACTCGCCGCCGTCCTCACTGCGTGAGGGTAGCAGATGCGAGTGTAGGTCATGTGTGAACAGAACGGTTACTTCCTGTGCGGCAATGCCTATGCACAAAAAGAGTGCCGTCAATAATGAAAAAACAAATACAAAAATACGTTTCATAGCAATCTCCAATATTTTTGATTTTAGTATAACATAAAAATCCTCTTTTTTCTACAGTTACTTCAATATTATAATTCAGCATTTGTATACATACTATTGCTTTTTTATTGCGCTATTTGGATTTGTGTGGTAAAATGCGAATATAAGAGCAGTTGATTTAATCTTTCAAAGGAGAATACTATGAAAAAGTTTTTGGCGCTAGCATTTTCATTTGTTGCGGTTGTTATTTTCTCTGTAAGTGCATTTGCGGCAGAAACGGTCATTTACGAAAATGACTTTTCGGATGCAAGCACTCTCTCCGATTTTACACAGTACCGTCATGCGTGGGAGATAAAGGACGGTGCACTTTATGCTACATCCCAAACGCTCGTTAGCAGCGTGACAGACGGTTATTCGCACATTCTGTATAATCCCGAAGTTCCGCTTACAGATTATATCGCAGAAGTAGATTATCTCGATGTACAGACAACTGGCGGTCTTGTTTTTAATGCTGACATGAACCTTGCAAGCCATATCAAAAACGGCTTTTTCGGCTATATCGCTTTCGGTGCTTCTACAGGCGATAAAGGTGCATTCGGACATGCAAACGCCGAGGGTGCTTGGGGCGGCAATATCAACGTTGGCTCGGTTGCGTTTAAAAAGGGTGGCGATATTCACATCAAAGCAATTGTTAAAGGCGATTATGTAAATATCGAAATGACCGACCTTGCAACAAGCAAGGTTGTATATGCTTATACGTATTCCATCGGCTCAAATGAGGCGCATACCTCATGGAGAGGCGGCACTGTAGGCTTCAGGCTCAACGGCACAAGCGGTTGCTTTGATAATCTTAAAATTACTACTGCAAGCAACGTGGTTGTTCCGTCCGATACTCCCGCAGAGGAGTTTGGCGAGGGTATGACATTTGGGACTCACACGGGTAGATATAGTTTTACAAAGGCACTCCCATCAATGCCGCTTACTTTTGAGGCGACAATGTATTTCCCCTATACCGTGACCTCGGACTACACCCATATTATTATGTCAAACTTTCAGCGTACACCTACTGGCTTTATCTTTGAAATTACAAAGGGCGGTCAGCCTTCGATTATGTTCTATGATGAAGATGACGTAAGAACACGTTACACATTCTCAAGTGTAAGTGTTTATAACGGTAAGAAAACGCATATTGCCATTGCGGCAGATACGCAGAACAACAAGATTCATTGCTACGTTGACGGCGAAATAGCACAGACACTTGACCTTACAATAAACCCCTTGGATTTCAGTACTTCGCAAATGGCATTCGGTACTGACCACCGTGAGGTAAACCTCAATTTGTTCCGTGGAGCCCTCATTAACGTTGCGTGCTACTCGGACGTACGCACCGCCTCGGAAATCAAGGCGGATATGAATACGCAGGGAACCGACGACCTCATTTTGCACTTCGATATGTCCGAAATGAAGTACGGTGATACCGCTGTTGACCTTTCAAGCAGCAAAAACAATGCGGTGTATGAGCAGTATTGGTTTGACGAAATTGACAGCATCACCGACTACGTATATTCAATCGCAGTTGTTGGCGATACACAGCACAACGTGCAGTATCAGCCCGAAACCTTTGCAAAGCTTTACGATTGGCTTAAGGCAAATGCGGCTGATAAGAAAATGGCATTCATGCTCGGACTCGGCGACATTACCAATGACAATACCGATGAGCAGTGGGCGTATTCGCTTGAGAATATTGCAAAGCTTGACGGTGTTATTCCGTATGCACTCTCCAGAGGTAATCATGACGGCACTGCAGCAAGTTACTCTTCAAAGTTTGACGGTACTGCTTATGCGGCGGCAATCGGCGAAAACTATTATTCAAACCGTGCAAACTCCTATCAGAAGTTTAAAGCGGGCGATGTAAACTATCTTGTAATCACTCTTAACTATAATCCCTCGAATGACGAGCTTGCATGGGCGAAATCCGTTGCAGATGCAAATCCATATTACAGAGTGATTGTTATTACTCATTCAAACTTAAGAGCGGACGCCGAGCTTAACAGTCACGGTAAAAACATCTGGAACAAATTTGCAAAGCTTTGTCCCAACGTTGAAATGGTACTTTCAGGACACGTGTTCAACGATAAGATCGTAAGAGTTGAGAGCAAAGGCGATGCAGGCAACACCGTTAGACAGTTTATGATAAACGGTCAGTGTGCAGACTGTACACGCATTTACGATGACAAAGAAGCTGCAGGACTTGTTGCAATGTTCTATTTTGACGAGAGCGGAAGAAACTTAAAGGTAGAGTATTATTCCACGTCACTTGACAAATACTTTATGGCTTGCAACCAGTTTGAAACTACCGTCGGCAACGTAGCAGGAGATACCGATTTCAATGGCAGGGTTACTTTGAACGATGCTTTGAACATTCTTAAATCGGCAGTAAACGGTACTGTATGCTACAACGGCGATGCAAACAGTGATGCGAAACTCGGACTTAACGATGTCTTACGCACGCTTAAAGAAGCAGTAAAATAAAACGAAAAGCACACCGGAAGGTGTGCTTTTTGCATATGAATATTTGAAAATGCAATTGCATTGCGTTTTCGATTGTTGTAATATAGAAGTACAGTAAAGGGGGTACTGTAATGCGGATAGGAGCACAACTTTTTACTGTTCGTGATTTTTGCAAGAATACCGATGACTTTGCAAAAACACTTGAACGTATTGCCGAAATCGGCTATAAGTATGTTCAGGTTTCGGGTACCTGTGCATATGATGCAAACTGGCTTGCGGAAGAACTCGAAAAAAACGGTTTAAAATGCATATTGACACATATACCGTCAAAGCGATTGATTGAAGAAACAGAGCAGGTCACTTTGGAGCATAGCATTTTTGATTGCAGATATATCGGTCTTGGTTATCACAAATTTACAGGTGAAGAAGAGGAGTATGCGGCTTTTTGCAAAGAGTATATGCCCGTCGCTGAAAAAATTGCAAATAGCGGTAAGTACTTTATGTATCACAATCATGCAAGCGAGTTTATTAAAATTGGCGGCAAGACAGTTTTAGAACGCCTTGCAGAGGACTTTTCACCGAAAACCATGGGCTTTACAGTTGATACGTATTGGGTTCAGGTAGGCGGCGGTGATCCTGCGGCATATATTGAAAAATTTTCGGGCAGAGTGCCCTGTATACACCTTAAGGATTATGCATACGGTCAAAAAATGGCAGTTGTCGGAGAGGGTAACATCAACTTTGACCGTGTGTTTGAAAAGGCGGAAACAGCAGGTACAGAATATATGTTGGTTGAGCAGGACGACTGCGGCGGCGAGGATCCGTTTGAATGTCTTAGAAGAAGTTATGAATTTCTGAAATCAAGAGGATTTGAATAATGCGCTTTAAACTTTGTGCGTTTGCCGATGAGGCGGACAAGAGCATTGACAAGCAGATAGAAGCAATGCTTGAAAACAGAATTGAATATCTTGAGATCCGAGGCGTAGACGGTGAGAATATTTCAAAAGTCACTATCGAGAAAGCCGCGGAGGTCAAGAAAAAACTTTCCGAAAACGGGCTTTCCGTATGGTCTGTAGGCTCGCCCTACGGCAAGATTAAGATAGCCGATGACTTTGCACTGCATCTTGATAAATTCAAATACGGACTTGAACTTGCGGACGTGCTGGGTGCAAAAAATATGCGTATTTTCAGTTTTTATGTGCCGCATGGCGAAGCTGATAAATATACAGATGCGGTTATGGAACGCATGGATAAGTTCAGTGATGCCGCAAAGGGAAGCGGAATACTCCTTTGCCACGAAAACGAAAAGGGAATATACGGCGACACCGCCGACAGATGCTTGCGTATACAGCAAGCGTTTCCTGATATAAAAGCGGTATTTGACCCCGCAAACTTCGTTCAGTGCGGCGTGGATACAAAGGAAGCGTGGGAAAAACTTTCTCCCTATGTAGAGTACATGCACGTAAAGGATGCACTTCCAAGCGGCAAGGTTGTACTTTGTGGCAAGGGTATCGGAAATATAGAGTGGTTGCTTGAACGCTACAAAGGAGAGGTTCTCACACTTGAACCGCATTTGTCTGTGTTCAAGGGGCTTGAAGCACTGGAAAACGGTGAAAAAACCGAAATTGACGAATTTATGTATCCGTCTGCGAGAGCCGCTTTTGATGCGGCAGCATCAGCACTCAAAAACATCATCGGATAAAGGAGAACATCATGGAAAAGATTAAACTTGGCATTCTCGGTGTCGGTAACATTGGTAGAATGCACCTAAATAACGTACTTGAAGGAAGTTGTCCATCGGTTGAGGTCACCGCAGTGTGCGATATAGACGAAAAGAAACTTGCATATGCAAAAGAAAAGCATCCTACGGTAAAATGCTTTGACGATGCTATAAAAATGCTTGACAGCGGTGAGATCGACACAGTTATCGTTGCCGTGCCACACTACGACCATCCTACGTATGCAATCGAGGCTTTTAAGCGTGGTATTCACGTGATAACCGAAAAGCCTGCCGGTGTATATACCCGTCAAGTAAGAGAGATGAATGCTGCGGCTGATAAAGCGGGCGTTAAGTTTGGCATTATGTTCAATCAACGCACCAATCCGCTTTATGCAAAGGCGCGTGAAATCGTGCAAAGCGGTCAGCTTGGCGAGCTTAAACGCCTTGTATGGATTGTCACAAACTGGTACCGCACGCAGGCATATTACGATTCCGGCTCATGGCGTGCAACGTGGAACGGAGAGGGCGGGGGAGTGCTTCTCAATCAGGCACCGCACAATCTTGACCTCTGGCAGTGGATATTCGGTATGCCTAAACGTATACGTGCATTCTGCGAGTTCGGAAAATATCACAATGTAGCGATTGACGATGATGTAACCATTTTCGGAGAATATGAAAACGGTGCGGTTGCTACGTTTATTTCTACTACTGGTGAAGCCCCCGGCACCAATCGCCTTGAGATCTCGGGCGACAAGGGCAAGATAGTAATTGAGGGCGGAAAGCTTAAGTGGTGGAAGCTTGCAACTCCCGAAAGAGAGTTTTGTTTCACATCCAAGAAAGGTTTTTCGACTCCCGAAACAACGTATGAAGAGTTCAGCGATTCTCCTATAAACGGTCATGCAACGGTGCTTGAGGCTTTCGCATCTGCTATCCTTCACGGCACACCCATGGTTGCTGACGGACGTGAGGGAGTGAACTCGCTGTCCATTTCCAATGCGGCATATATTTCTACGTGGACAAACGGTTTTGCCGATATTCCCGTGGACGAAGAAACCTTTGAAAAACATTTAGCCGAGCTTTGTGCAAATGAGTCGGGTGTGAAAAAAGGCAGTGAGCCCGAGCCTATTGAAGTCTTAAGAGAACGCTGGAAGGTAAGATGGTGAAATAGGTGAATGCACTGTTATTGATGCTGGTTGTTTCTGCTTGCTACACCTATACAACCCTTAACGATAAGCATGCAATCGCAATTTCAAAGCTATCCGGCAGCCTTTTCACATTTTTGATGTGTTCATCAATGGCGGTATATCTTTTGGTATGCTTGCCGTTTGTTGAAGTGCGTTTTGACTTTTCTCTTGAAGCTTTTGCAGGTGTTTTACTCATGGTTTTATGCAAGCTTGCAGAGCTTTATATGAGTGCGGTAGTGTTGAGAGTAACGGCGGCTTTTGAGCTGAAAGCGTGGATCGGTATTACTTTGTTTATGTCCTACGCAACCGATATCTTTTACGGAACGGTGTTCAGACCGTTAAGCCTTGTGTTTATCACAGTAACGGTAATAGGACTTGTGTTTATTGTGAGGTCGGAAAAAAGTGAAAAACCTCCCTATAAAAAAATTATCTTTCCGCTTGCACTGTATCTTCTCTCAAAATACAGTTACGGACTTATTATAAAAGGTTTTTCCTCACACGTTTCGTCAACGATGCTATTGCTTATTTCGCTTGTGGTGATAAGCGTTATTCTGCTGCCAACGCTGAATTTTTCCGAATTTAAAGAAAAGAAAAAGGGTGTTGGAATGGTAGTTTTTGCAAGGATACCAAACACCGTGGGTATGCTTGCCGAAAATGCGGTTGCCGCAATGAGCCTTACAAGCTATTCCTTTATACAACCTATGATATTGGTTATCCTGTTTGCTATACGTATTATTCGTAAAGAGGATTTCACCGCTAAAAATATTGTCGGCGGCTTTCTGTGTATAATCGGACTTCTGGCATTTCAGTTTTTTAAATAAACGGTAAACACCGCAGCAGGCAAAGAAAAATGTGTGAGAGCAACAGAGCGTTGCTTGTGATTCAAACCGCAATCTGCTATAATAAACTTAAAGTAAACGAAGGCGGTAAAATATATGGAAACGAAAGATATTATACTGGAACTCAGAACGAAAAACGGGCTGTCGCAGGAGAAACTTGCCAAAAAAGTGTTTGTCACCCGTCAGGCGGTCAGCCGTTGGGAAAACGGCGAAACGGAACCCAACACCGAAACGCTGAAACTGCTGTCACAGTTGTTTGATGTATCCATCAACACGCTCCTCGGCTCGCCGCGGCAACTCATCTGCCAATGCTGCGGAATGCCGCTGGAAGATAGCAGCATCAGCCGTGAGAAGGACGGTATTTTCAACGAAGATTATTGCAAATGGTGCTATGCCGATGGCGAGTATATGTATCACGATATGGACGAGCTGATAGAGGTCTGTGTAGCGAATATGGCAAGCGAAGCCTTTCCCTCAGAGCAGGCTCGGGCATATTTAAAGGAAATGCTCCCCAAGCTTGACTATTGGAAACGGTATAAAAATCTCGACGGTGCGGAGAAATTTGAAGAATTCAAGCGTAAACTGATTGACGAGATCAACGCCCTTGGTGTAGAAGGAATGCCGAAGGTCGAAAAGCTCAATGCACTTGTGGGTGGTTACGTTAACCTTGAATACCGTCTACCGAACGGTAAGACTGTCAAATTCCTCGACGATAATGCCACCTATCTCGGAAATCAGCTTGAATGTGAATTCGGCGGTGACCGATGCTTTGGTGTTGTAGCCAATATGGACTTCATACTAATTTGTACTTATGAAGCAAACGGCGAA
>JAZQEH010000002.1:0-47830 GCA_045538895.1 Eubacteriales bacterium | reverse complement strand
GACAGAACAAAGGAACCCGGCTCCCTCGGCGAACCTCTTTACCTCGATGTTGTTACAGCTCTCGCTACAAACGGCATCCATGACGTAAAGGTTGTCGGCGGTAGATACGGTCTCGGCTCTAAGGATACTCCTCCTTCCTCCATCTTCGCTGTATTTGCTAATATGGCAGGCGAGCAGAAGAACCACTTCACCATGGGTATCGTGGACGACCTTACCAACCTTTCTCTTCCTGAGACTACTGCTCCCGACACCGCTCCCTCCGATATGATCCAGTGCAAGTTCTGGGGTCTCGGCGGCGACGGTACCGTTGGTGCAAACAAGAACTCCATCAAGATTATTGGTGACCACACCGACAAGTATATTCAGGCATACTTCCAGTATGACTCCAAGAAGACCGGCGGTGTAACCATTTCTCACCTCCGTTTCGGCGACAAGCCCATCAAGTCTCCTTACTACATCACCAAGGCTGACTTCGTTGCTTGCCACAACTCTTCTTACATTCTCAAGGGCTACAAGATCGTTGAGGACGTTAAGCCCGGCGGTACTTTCATGCTCGACTGCCAGTGGACTGCTGATGAGCTCGATGCACATCTTCCTGCTTCCGTTAAGTCCTACATTGCAAACAATGATGTTAAGTTCTACATAATCAATGCAACTAACATCGCTGCAAAGGAAATCGGTAATGCAAAGGTTAAGAACACCGTTCTCCAGTCCGCATTCTTCGCACTTGCAAACATTCTTCCTGCAGCTGACGCTGTTGAGTACATGAAGAAGATGGCATACAAGTCCTACATCAAGAAGGGCGAAGCTATCGTTGAACTCAACTACAAGGCTATTGACGCAGGCGCAAACGCAATGGTTAAGGTTGACGTTCCCGCAGCTTGGAAGACCGTAGAGGTTAAGGCTGCTGAGTCCAACGTTACCGGTGACCGTCCTGAACTCGTTAACTTCGTTAAGAATATTGTTGAGCCCGTTTCCAAGATGGACGGTGACTCTCTCCCCGTTTCCGCATTTGTTGAATATGCTGACGGTACGTTCCCCCAGGGCTCCGCAGCATACGAAAAGCGTGGCGTTGCAGTATACGTTCCCGTATGGCATGCTGAAAACTGTATCCAGTGTAACAACTGTGCATTTGTATGTCCTCATGCTGCAATCCGTCCCTTCGCTATGACCGCTGAAGAAGCAGCAAATGCTCCTGCAGCTACCAAGTTCACCGAAAAGCCTGTAATCAAGACCGATTACAAGTTCACCATGGCTATTTCTCCCATGGACTGTATGGGTTGTACCCTCTGCGTAAAGGCTTGTCCTGTTACCGCAAAGGCTATTAAGGATGGCAACCCTGAAAAGCAGGCTATCGAGATGACAACTCTCGCTTCCCAGCTTGACCAGCAGGCTCCGTTTGACTACGCCGTAGCAAACGTTTCCGAAAAGAGCGAACTCATCAACAACACCATCAAGGGCAGCCAGTTCAAGCAGCCCCTCCTCGAGTTCTCCGGCTCTTGCGCAGGTTGTGCAGAAACATCTTATGCACGTCTTATCACCCAGCTCTTCGGTGAAAGAATGTACATCTCCAACGCTACCGGTTGTTCTTCCATCTGGGGCGGCTCGGCACCTGCAACTCCTTACACCGTAAACCGTGAAAGCGGTCGCGGTCCCGCATGGGCTAACTCCCTCTTCGAGGACAACGCTGAGCATGGTCTCGGTATGGCTCTCGGTCAGAAGGCTATCCGTGAGAGAGTAATCGAAAAGGTTAAGTCCCTCAAGGCTCCTTGCGATGCTTGTCAGGCAGTTGTTGACGAATATCTCAACACTCTTGATAACGGTCCTGCAAACGAAAAGGCTACCAAGGCTCTCGTTGAGCTCCTTGAAAAGTGGGCAGCAGACGGTTGCGAAACCTCCAAGGAAATCCTCGCTGAAAAGAACTACCTCTCCAAGAAGTCCGTATGGATCTTCGGTGGTGACGGTTGGGCATACGATATCGGTTTCGGCGGTCTTGACCACGTACTCGCTTCCGGCGAAGACGTAAACGTAATGGTATTCGATACCGAAGTTTATTCCAACACCGGCGGTCAGGCATCCAAGGCTTCCCAGATCGGTCAGGTTGCACAGTTCGCAGCAGCAGGTAAGGCAATCGGCAAGAAGAACCTTGCAGAAATTGCTATGTCCTACGGCTACGTTTACGTTGCACAGATCGCTATGGGCGCTGACATGAACCAGACTCTTAAGGCTCTTACCGAGGCTGAAGCATACAACGGTCCTTCGCTTGTTATCGGCTACGCTCCTTGCGAAATGCACGGTATCAAGGGCACAATGCAGAACTGCCAGCTCGAAATGAAGAGAGCAGTTGAGGCAGGTTACTGGCAGATGTTCCGTTACAATCCTACTCTTAAGGCTGAGGGTAAGAATCCTCTTACCGTTGACTGCAAGGCTCCTACAGCTTCTTACCGTGAGTTCATCACTTCCGAAACTCGCTATAAGAGACTCGAGCAGGCATTCCCTGAAAGAGCAGAGGTTCTCTTCGCTAAGGCTGAAGAGGCTGCAAAGGCTAAGTACGAGAGACTTCTCAAGTACGGCGAAATGTTCAACTAATTGAATGTTTAATAAAAGTCCACGGTGCAAACCGTGGACTTTTTACATTAAATTAATAAAAAAATGAGTTCACTTTCGTGAACTCATTTTTTTATTTTGCTGTGGTTTTCTTTGCGCAAGTTCTCTTGCAGGTCTTCTTTGCAGGTGTTTCCTCGGTCTTTTCCTCGGTAGCCTTCTTGGTACGCTTTGCTGCGGGCTTCTTGAGAGTGAGCATAGCATTGAAATGCTCAACGTTGCCGATTACTTCGATTGTGCCGCCCATAAGTGCGCCCACTACGTCGAGCTTGCCGCCGATAGCATCAATAAGGTCTTTAGCCTTAACGTTTACTACTGCGGTATTGTCAACGTAATCGTAGGGCTCGATAGCAACTTCGCCGTCGATATAAGCTACAAAAAATGCACCGCCGCAATCTTCATCAATGAGGTTAACCTGAACTGCAAAGTTCTCAGTGAGCTTAGAAGTGTCTACTTTACCGAACTTCTTTTTGATCTGCTCAAATTTTTCAATAAAGGTCATTTGAATTTCTCCTCTTTTTTTACTTCGTGCATTAGTATACATGTATAAATTCAAATTGTCAACACAAAAATATTTGCATTCTTGTTACATTTTATATATTATTTATATATTATCCATAGTTTGATGCATGAATTTAGCCGCTATAAGTTCGTTTGTATCTATTTTCCCGACAGATGCATTAAAACCGCTAAAACGCAACATAAGCTTTGCGATAATTCCCACGCTTTTTTCGGGCATCTTTTTAAGATCTACTTTAACAAGTTCCGAGATAACTGAATCCTGACTAATCGCATCCCATGGGATAATCTGTACACGCAGAGTTGTCCAAAATGCAAATATATTGAATATAATAAATGTATCTTCTATGCCGTGATCGGTGAGAGTCATAGCTCCGCGCCCAGTAAACACTCGAATCCAAATCGAAAAGACAAATTTGACAATACCAACACCGACAAATGAAAATACCACTAACATGAAATACCGTAATATGGCAGGAATGGGAGTATCATCTTCCATAACGATATCTTTGGTTGCCAAAGTATAAAGACCCAAAACTATCACCGCCAAAAAGAGCGTAAAAAGGACATTTAACACAATTATTCTGTTCGAAATAGGAATTCGTCTTTTCATACTATTTGTCAAACCTTTCAGCCGCTTTTTTAAGCATTTCACGGATAGGCAAATTATAGGGACAACGCTCCTCGCATACTCCGCAGCCGATGCAGTCCGAGGCTTTTTTGCCCATGGCGTTGTATCTTTCCGTTGCCCAATCGCCGAGACCGTAACGGGTGAGATATCCGTCAAAAAGGAATACTGCCGAAATGTTTATACCCGCCGTGCAGGGTGCACAGTAATTACAGCGGCGGCAGAACTCGGTGCCGAGAGTGTTTCTGATTTGCTCAATTTCGGATTTTTCGGTATCGCTGAGTGCAGAAGTGTCGCACGTAGCCGCAGTGTTCTGCTCAATTTCCTTGACCTCTGCCATACCGGGGATAACAACCGTTACGTCAGGGTTGTTGAGTATAAAACGCATCGCAAGTGAAGCGTTGTCAATGGCACCGCCTGCAAGCGGCTTCATAGCGATAAATCCGATGTTCTTTTCGGCACATTTTTTTATGAGGTCCTCGCCCTGAGTTTCGACAATATTATAAGGAAACATAATTGTTTCAACAAAGTCGAGCGTAAGTGCCTTTTCAAAAACTTCTGTCGAGTGGGCAGTAACGCCGATATGACCTATTTTTCCTGCCGCTTTGGCTTCAAGCAGTGCCTCAATAGCACCGCCCTCACCTATAGCTTGCTCAAGCTGTGCCATGTTGGGATTGTGTATCTGGTAGAGGTCGATATAATCGGTACGCAGATTGCTAAGGCTTGTTTCGATATCCTTTGCCATACCTGCTTTGTCACGTGACATGCTCTTGGTTGCAAGCACAAAATGCTCTCTGATACCCTCAAGTGCCTCGCCTATGTAACTTTCGCTCACGGTATATCCGCGTGCGGTATCAACAAAGTTGATACCTGCATTCTTCATGTGCAGAAAAAGATTGCGTGTACCGTTTGCATCAATTTTTTGTATCGGTATTCCTCCAAAGCCAAGGCGGGATATTTTAAGACCTGTTTTGCCAAGCGTTGTGTATTGCATATGCCGTTTTACCTCCGTTTATACCATTTTGTCTGCGATTGCGGCAAAATCTGTGGTTGAAAGCTTTTCGCCACGGATACGTTCATCAAATCCGCAATCGGTGATGATTTTTGTAAGTTCTTCTTTCGAGCGGTTGGGAAAGCCTGTCTGAAGTGCGTTTACAAGAGTTTTTCTGCGTTGACCGAAAGCGGATTTGATAACCTTGAAGAAGATCTCTTCGTTTTTCGGAACAACGGGCTTTTCTTTGTAAAGGTCAATGCGGACAACTGCCGAATTAACCTTGGGAGCCGGCATAAAGTTACCGGCAGAAACGGTGAAGAGCTTTTCCGGCACGCCGTAGTAGTTAAGCGAGGCGGTAATTGCACCGTAGTCGGCAGTGCCCGGAGCGGCAGCAAGTCTTGCGGCTACCTCTGCCTGTACCATAACTGTGATAGAGTCAAAAGCTATGCGGCTTTCAAGCAAACGCATCAAAATAGGGGTTGTGATATAATATGGGAGGTTTGCACAAACACTGACCTTTTCGCCTGCGGCTTTCTCTGCGATAACTGCGGCAAGGTCAACCTCCATGATATCCTGATTTATAACTTCCACGTTGCGGTATTCGCCAAGCGTATACTTCAGAACGGGGATGAGTGTTTCGTCGATTTCAAAAGCGATAACCTTTTTATACCGTGAGGCAAGCTCGGCGGTGAGACAGCCGATGCCGGGGCCGATTTCTATGATAACACTGTCACGGTCATCGCAGCAGTTTTCTGCTATTTCCTCGGGAACGTTTTTATTGATAAGAAAATTCTGACCAAAACTTTTTTTGGTACCCGTACCAAATGCCGCAAGAATTTCTCTCACTGTGCGGATGTCGCATAAATTCATAGCTGTTTCCTCTTGACAAAATGAAAAACAATGTAGTATAATAAGTTGTCGTGCTGGTGTGGCTCAATGGCAGAGCAGCGGTATCGTAAACCGCAGGTTGCAGGTTCGACTCCTGTCACCAGCTCCATTAACCTCGCCCAAGGCGGGGTTTTTTAAGTATAACAGATTTTTAATGCAATTTCAAGGGTAATGAGGAAAGACAATGACTTTTTCAGTAGGCGAGTTTAAAAAGTATTGCAAGGAAAACGGTATAGCGCTTCGCACAGGACTTTTCGGTGTCAGCAAGAATGACAGCGGCAAGTGCGACATGTACGTTGAAACTGCGGATACACTTTATTTGGTAAAGGTTATCACTGTTGGCGACGGTGCTGAACGCATCTATTTTAAGAACGTCGGCGGCTATATTACCGTAAAGGGTAAGCAGGGCGAGAACGATTATATGTGGGTAAGACCTAACTTTGAGGCAAAGCAGAGTGCAGACAAGAAGAACGTTTTTGTGCTTCTTCTTAGCGAGGATATTGCTGCAAGTTATCTTGCAAAGAATAGTGCAATGGTAGTTACCGCAGGCGCAAAGGTGTTTGATGCGGCAGTACATACGCCTACGTCTTTTATGAAGCTTTTTAATTAGTGATATGGCAGAAAAGAACGTTCACAGCGGACACCGTGCACGGGTAAAGGAGAGATTCTTACGTGACGGGCTCGAGGGCTTTGAAAAGCACAATATACTTGAGCTTTTACTGTTTTATTCCATTCCTCAGCGTGACACAAATCCGATAGCACATGCACTTATCAACCGCTTCGGCTCGCTCCGTGGGGTGTTTGATGCTTCGGTTGAGGAGCTGTGCGAGGTTGATGGAGTAAGCGAGCATACCGCAACGCTTATCAAGCTCGTACCGTCGGTATGGGCAATGGCGGCAAGCGAGGTCGATACCTCGGTGAGATATGACAGTTTAACTAAAATCGGAAAGCTTTTAGTAAAGCGTTATGCGGGAATTACAGTTGAAACCGTTTTTCTTGTTTTAATGGATAATTCCTGGCATATAATTGATATAGTTAATCTTGGCGAGGGGTCTGTAAATCAAGTGCGGCTTGATACACGCAGAATGATTGAACTTTGCATACGAAAGAAAGCGTCAATGGTGGTTCTTTCGCATAATCATCCTAACGGCAGACTGATTCCGTCAAGCGAGGACCTTATTACAACAGAGGAGCTTGCAAGGACGTTCCGCTCGATTCACGTTGAGTTTTTAGAGCATTTGCTCATCGCAGACGGCAAGTTTGATGCATTGCTCTGTAAGAGTGAGGGTACGCTGTGGCAGCGTGCCGACCGCAAGAATTTTTATAAATAATAATATACCGTAATATTGACAATAACTTTTTGTTATGGTAGAATATTACGGTAAATATTGGGGTGTAGCCAAGTGGTAAGGCACCAGACTTTGACTCTGGCATTTCGCTGGTTCGAGCCCAGCCATCCCAGCCAAAAATCTCCTCGGACGAAGTTCGGGGAGATTTTTACTTTTTCACTTTTCACTCTTCACTTTTCACTAAATTAGTCCGAGGAGATTTTTGGCAAAGTTATAAGTAATAGTGAATAGTGAAGAAGTAAGGTAGCTTTTCGCCTTGGCGAAAAGCATTTTTTATTTCAAAAGTTGAAAAGTAATAGGTTTTATGGTATAATGTAATAAAGTAGAAAAAGGGGATAAGTAATATGTCCGAAAGTCCTTTGATGATAAAGTCAAAAGCATTTGCTTTAGAGGTGATTCGCACTTGCAAGGTGTTGAGGGAAGCGAAGTGTGAAAGTGCACTGATCAACCAGTTTTTGCGTGCGGGGACGAGCATAGGGGCTAATATTCGTGAGGCGTTTTATGCTCACGGCAAAGCGGACTTCGTGGCAAAGCTACATATCGCCTTAAAGGAATGCTCCGAAACAGAATATTGGCTTGAGCTCTTGATTGAAAGTGGGTATTATAACGATAAATCTCTCCTTGACAGATGTGTCGAGGTGAAAAGAATTTTGATCGCTTCAATAAATACGGCAAAAGACCACATGTAATGTGTTTACATAAGTCCCACAAAAGATATTTATGTAAACAATCCAAGGAGTATATATGACCTATCTATTAAGCATTATTTATTCTCTTTGTAGTATATTGATTTATTTTCTTTTTCGCATAGGAGTATCGGATTTTTTGCGGTATAAAAAGCACAGCAAAAGCTATATACGCAAAAACGAAACGGGACTTATTAACTATTGGTTTTACCAAAAGCTTCACCGTAATGGCGACTTGGTTTTGGGATATTATATAAATGCCACTTTGCTTTTTGCGACAGTCGGATTTTTCTTGTTTGCATTGTGCTTTGGATATTTTAAGTGGGCAAGTGCTTATGTGTTTGTTTTTTCTGCAGTTTTATGCCTTTTACAAATCGTGGCTGTCGCATATTATTGCATTTGTTCCAAACTGCTTTTTTTTGGAACCCCTTTTGTATTTTTGCGAAGAAACCCTGGTATTCGCCGTGGAATTGAAAGCACCGTTTTTGATATGGCATTACTATGTATGGTTGTTGCTTTTTGGTATGCGTGTGCAGTTTTGTGATAAAAAACTCTTGCAAGCAACTTTATTTTAGGCTATAATATATACAACATATCCGAAAGGCGGTAACTATTATGATTTTGGATAAGAACAAAAAGCAGGATACACAGATTTTTTCCAAGGTTGACATGAATGATGATGGCACCAAGGTTATTTTGCTTGAGGTGTACAAGGCTCTCAGCGAAAAGGGCTATGACCCTATCAACCAGATAGTTGGCTACATCCTTTCCGAGGACCCGACATATATTACAAACTACAACGGTGCGCGCGGACTTATCAGAAAGATTGACCGTGACAAGCTTCTCAACACGCTTGTTCGTGAATATCTCGGAGTATAAGAAGTGAAAATCGTTTCTTTGGCACGCGGCATAGAGGCGAGTGGTACAAGCATTGTGCTTGGTATGTTTGACGGTGTTCATATGGGACATCGGCGTATCATTCTTGCGGCTAAAAATAAAGGCACCGAACGTGGAATACCTACATCGGTGCTTCTTTTTTCCTCGTCACCGCATTCTGCCCCCGCTCTTTTGCCACTTTGCGACAGACTTTCCGAGCTTGAAAAGCTTGGTGTTAACTATGCCTACGTTTACGATTTTGAGGAGTTACGTGACAAGACTCCAGAGGAGTTTGTGCGTGACGAGCTTGTTGAAAAGCATAATGCCGTGGCGGCTTTTGCCGGCTACAATTACCGTTTTGGGGCTAAGGCTGCCGGTGATGCCGACATGCTGAAAACGCTTTGCAACCGTTATGGTGTGGAGTGCGACATAGCAGAATGTGTTGAACATGGGGGCGAAAGCGTCAGTGCAAGCCGTATCCGTAAACTGCTTTTGAGCGGCAATATTGCACAGGCAAACGAGCTGCTTACGTATCCTTATTATATACGTGCAACCGTGCAGCACGGCAAGGAGCTTGGCAGAAAGCTTGGACTCCCTACGGTGAATATGCAGATTGACAAAAATTCTGCACAAATGGCACGGGGTATCTACTATACAAAAACCTGCATTGACGGTGCCGAGTATATCTCTGTTTCAAATCTCGGTGTGCGACCTACGGTTGAAGACACCGACAGTATCAATCTTGAAACCCATATTATCGGGTTTGACGGCGACCTTTACGGCAAGTGCATAAAGGTTTCATTTTATGGCAAGGGACGCGGAGAAAAACGCTTTGACAGTGTTGATGCATTACGCCGTGAGGTTGAGAATGACCGCAAGTGTGCTATCGAATTTTTTGAAAAACAGGAGGGCGAATAAGTGCGTCACTTTATAAAAGTTATAACTGCGGCGGCACTTTCGTTTTTTTTGGTGCTTTTTGCGGCGGCAACCTCGCTTGAAGCTATATCCGAGGAGGAAAAGGCGATAAGCCACGTCGCATCGGCGGCTATATATAATATAGAGAATGACACGGTGGTTTTCAGCTACAATGCGGATAAAAAACTGCCGACTGCATCATTCACCAAAATGATGACCGCCGTTTGTGCATACGAACTGCTCAGTGACCGCCTTGACGAAACAATAACCGTTGAGGGCAGAATGATTTATAACCAGAACGGCTCGTATGTTTCAGGCAGATATATCGGCTATTACATCGGCGAGGTCGTTACCATACGGGATCTGTTTTGCGGATTGCTTATGCGTGGCGCAAATGACAGTGCATACATGCTCTGCTATGCGGCAATGAACGGTGCAGAGGATAGCGTTGAGCAGTTTATCGAGTATATGAACGAAAAAGCGAAATCGCTTGGTATGGTCAATACACATTACATAAACCAGACAGGTCTTGATGCCGAGGGCATGGTTACAACTGCGGCGGATTCGCTGATAATTGCAAGCGAGTTTTATAAAATTGATTTTCTTACAGACTTTTCAAACGCAGTCAGCTATACAATTCCCGCTTCAAACAAGCAGGGGCAGCTTGCGATTTACAATGAGAACGGGCTGAAATACAATTCAAATACAAGCTACAGATATCACGATTCACGTGTTATAGGGCTTAATTCTGGCATGACACCTTCTTCGGGCAACTATGCTGCAAGTGCGGTTTGCGGCGAGGAGCTTTCGTACGTTATAGTGGTGCTTGGCGGCGAAACCTATAATGAGAGAAACACGGCATATCTGCTGACAAGCGAGCTTGCTACAAAGGCACTTAAGGAATACGGCTACGTTGAGGTTATAAAGACCTCGGATATTGTGTGCGAGATTCCCGTGAAGCTGTCAACCGATGCTGATTACGTAACGCTCGTTCCGTCGGAGCCGCTTACGCTTTATTTGCCTTATTCGCTTGATATCAGAACCGACCTCACGTATTCGCACAGACTTGACGTGGAGTCGCTTGATGCTCCCGTTACGGAGGGGCAGGTTGTTGGAAGCTATACTGTTTCAAAGGATGACATCCCGCTTGGCAGTGTAAAGCTTATCACCAAAAACTCTGTTTCGAGAAGTGAATTTTTAGTGGTGCTTGACAAAATCGAAAGCTTTACCACAAGTACGTTTTTTATAGTAACTGTTATCTCTGCGGTGGTATTTACCATAGCTTATTTTGTAATAAGCGCATGGCTTCGTGTCCGCAGACGTAACCGTCATTACAGAAGAAAATAAAGGCAGTTTTAACTGCCTTTATTTTTCGCACTAAAACATAGTTTTGTGTGCATAAAAAGGTAATGGTTTTGTTTGATAATCTCAAGATCTACAAGCTTGCGTATTCTTCGGATAAATACCTCTATCTTATCAAGGTTGTTGACGGTGGGGAAACTGTTCTGAAGAAAACGCAGTATCTCCACGGAACATCATGGTGGGGAGCAGGCGATATCCGTGCGGTATATGACGGAGAAACCGTTTATGGATATTTCCTTGACAAGTGCCTTATCAAGTATACCGATCCATCACCTCTTACAGGTACAGGTGTGGGTGTGTTCTCGGATGCGGCTGGCAATACAATATTGAATTTCGCAATATCCGATATCGAAACTCCCGACAAGGCGGATATCATTATCTTCGGACATTCGCATATGGGACGTTGGTTCCATGCACACCATGTTCTCGGAAAATACGGCAAGGTGATGAATCTTGGTATCGGCGGTTCTACAACGGCATTCTGGAACACCATAGCCGATGAACTTACCACATACGGAGCTGACACTGTTGTAATTATGTCAGGCTCGAATGACCTTGCATTGCGTGAAAATACTGTAACGCTTGGTTATCTTTCGGATACTATTGATACATTGAAGAGATCCAATCCCGACCTTGAGGTTATTCTCATAACCGAGTGGTATCAGCCGGGAAGATACGAGGAATACGCCGCAAAGGTGCGTGATATGAACCGCCTTTGGACAGAATATGCTGCAAAGAATTCCAAGTGGATAACGCTTGTTGACGGTTTCGGTATTGCGATGAACGAAGACGGTAGTTTTAACGGCTTCCTCTCTGACGGCACTACTGTCAATCCGGAGGTTTTTGCAGACTCACAGCATTTGAGTATTCTTTCATACGATAAGCTGAATGCACGTGTTACCGAGGCTCTTGAATATCGCTTTAACGGTGGTACCGGTGATGCAGACGGTGACGGAGTTGTTACCGTAAATGATGTTCTTTCGGCGATTCGTATGGTGATAAATCAGGATGACAGCAAAAAGTTTTATCTTGATGTAAGCGGTGACGGTAAAGTTACTGTTCTCGACATTATAATAATCTTAAAAAACACAGTAAAATGAAAAATTCCGGAGTCGAACCCGACTCCGCAATTTTTTAATGCTTTTGTTGTTTCATCCATATTTTCATTACGAGCTTGTGCGGGAGAAGTTTTACGCCAAGTACCTGCAGTTTTACGGGCAGACCGTGAATAGAAACGTCCTTGTTTTTCTTGTACATGTCTTTCATTGCGGTCTTAACAACGTCTTTTGCCTCGTACATTACGTTAAAATACGTTACCGCATCCGAGCAAGCCGTTTTTGAACGCTCAAAAAACTCGGTTTTCACCCATCCGGGGCATATCGCCATAACCTTGATGCCACGTGTCTTCAGTTCAACGTTGAGCGCACGGCTGTAGCTTAGTACAAACGCTTTTGTAGCACCGTAAACTCCGATGTACGGCACGGGCTGGAATGACGAGAGCGAGTCGAGCTGCAAAACGTGTGCTCCTTTTTGCATGTAGGGCAGTGTGTACTCTGTCATACGCACAAGCGCCTTACAGTTGAGGTCGATCATTTCGCAGGAGGTTTCGGTGTCGATATCCGCATACGTGCCGAATTTACCAAAGCCCGAGCAGTTTACAAGTACTTTGACGTCGGGCTTTTTTTCGTTTAACAATGCACGGTAGCTATCAAAGCTGCTTTTTTCGGTGAGGTCGAGTGCAATCGGCACAATAGCTGTTTTACACTCGTTTTTTAACTCTTCAAGTCGGTCGGCACGTCTTGCGATTACCCAGATTTCGCTGTATTTATTCTCTTTGTCGAGCGCATACACAAACTCACGGCCCATTCCGCTTGAGGCACCCGTTACAATAGCAATACCCATGTGTTACTCCTTAAAGGCTCGAGCCTGTTGCGGGGATTTTTATTTTGCGGTAATTCTGCGGCTCGGGATAAATGGATTTTTCTGTTTCATCGGCATAAACAACAGTTGCCTTGCCCTTGAGCGTAAATAGCGTTACGCCGTTTGCGGTACGTGTGGTTTTTTCGGGGATAAGTGCACTTTTAATCGTAATAGCTTTATTCTGGTCGGAAACAATGATAATATCCTTGGGCTTGTCCTCAAGTATTGCGGCAACTATCGGTGAAGCATCCGAGTAGATTCCCGAAAGCTTCTTTCTGCTGCTGCGGAACTGGTAGTTTCCGAGATTTATACGAACACCCTTGCCGTTTTCAAAAATGTAAATCATGTTGTACTTTTCGAGGTCGGGTGTGATAACCTTCATAAATATCGGCTTTTCACCGTCAGCCATGCCGAGCTTTGCAGGAATAAAGTCACCGAGTGAAGATGCCTTTACAGGGTCAAAATCACGCACTCTTGCACGGTAAAGCTGACGCTTATCGGTGATGAAAATAACCTCGGCTGCGTTGTCGCAGTCCTCGGTAAAGGCAATGCGGTCACCCTCTTTAAGCTTCTGCTCATCATTTCCGCGTAAGGAAACAAGGGTGATTTTCTTGAAATAGCCGTCGGCGGTGAGTACAATCTTGACGTTGTAGTTTTCAAAGAAGTCGTCAGCCGTGGCAACCTGAATATCCTCCTCGGAGATAAGCTGCGTCTTACGGGGCTTTGCATACTTCTTTTTAACTTCCTGAAGCTGCTTGATAATTTCTGCCTTGAGTTTCAGCTCGTCGCCGAGAATTGCCTCAAGATTTGCGATTTCTTCCTGCAGCGATTTGATTTCCTCCATGCGATGGAGAATATACTCTTTATTAAGGTGACGGAGCTTGATTTCGGCAACGTATTCAGCCTGTACTTCGTCAAGGTTAAACGCTTCCATAAGGTTCGGCACAACGTCCGAATCCTTGGCAGTTCCTCGCACAATGGCGATTGCACGGTCAATGTCAAGCAGAATCTTGCCAAGACCGAGCAAGAGATGAAGTTTTGCCTTCTTCTTGTCGAGGTCAAAGGTAAATTCACGTGTTACGCAACCTACACGGAAGCGAATCCATTCGGTGAGTATTCCTTTTATGCCGAGCTGACGGGGAGCACCGTCGATAAGCACGTTGAAGTTGCAGTCAAAGCTGTCCTCAAGAGGTGTGAGCTTGTAAAGCTTTGCCATAAGCTTATCGGGGTCGGTACCTCTGCGGAGGTCGATGGTGAGCTTAAAGCCCGAAATGTCGATTTCATCACGCACGTCGGTGATGTCCTTGATTTTGCCGCTCTTGACCGCATCGCTGATTTTACCGATGATAGCTTCAATAGAGGTGGAGTAGGGTATCTGTGTTACGTCGATGCAGTTTGCTTCCTTATCATAGGAATACCTTGCACGGAGTTTGATAGGTCCACGGCCTGTTTCATACACATTTTTCATTGACTCTCTGTTGTATATGATATAGGCACCGCCGGGGAAGTCAGGTCCTTTTACAATGTCGAGAAGAGTGTCGATGGTGGTGTTGGGGTGACGGAGCAGAGCAATGGTAGCATCGCATATCTCACCGAGGTTGAACGAGCAGATTGACGAAGCCATGCCTACTGCGATACCCATATTGGGAGAAACGAGGATATTGGGGAATGACGTTGGTAAGAGCGCAGGCTCGGTCAGGGTGTTGTCATAGTTTGGCACCATGTCAACGGCGTTCTTGTCAACACCGCTGAAAATCTCATTGCAGAATGGATCAAGCTTTGCCTCGGTATAACGTGCCGCCGCAAATGCCATGTCACGGCTGTACTGTTTGCCAAAGCTACCCTTTGAATCTACAAAGGGATGGAGCAGTGATTCGTTACCTTTGGTAAGACGAACCATTGTTTCGTATATTGCCGCATCGCCGTGGGGGTGCAGACGCATGGTGGTACCTACGATGTTTGTACTCTTGGTACGGTTGCCTGTCATGAGTCCCATTGTGTACATTGTGTACAGCAGCTTGCGGTGAACGGGCTTGAAGCCGTCGATTTCGGGGATGGCACGGGAAATGATAACACTCATCGCATATGGCATGTAGTTGGTTTCAATTACATCTGTAATGAGTTCTTTCCTTGCCGCAGCTTCGGGGATATTCTGCACTATGGGTTGCTTTTTCGTTCTTGCCATTACATTTATCCTTTACGTTGTTCTTTCGTATAAATAGCTGTTTTTGTTTTTGCCGACACGTTTCACCGCCCCTACATGGTCGAGTATGTTGAGTACGGTTCCTGCTACATGGCGAGGACGCTTTATCGCTTTTGCAAAATCTGCACTTGTAAAAGGGGAGGGGAGCGACGGCGGTACAAGTGAAGCAAAGTCGGCTTTTGAGTCAATAAATACCTCTTCGCAGATAGCTTCGGGTATACGGTCGCACAGTTCAACGCCTTTGCGGTTGCGATAGCTTTTTTTAACGGTGCGGCGGTACTCGGTTATATCGAGCAGCAAAAAATGAAAATAAAGATTGTCGCTGCCCAGCAGCATCTTGATTTTATACAGTTCTCTGAACGAGTCATAGACACTGCCGTGACGGGGACTTTTTCTTTTTTGAATAACCTCGCCCGTGTCACTGTCGACAAGGTAGTAGACGGTGTTTTTTGCAATGGGGAATACCACTGTTACAGGGTATTCTTTAAGGAAAAACGCAAGCTTTGCACGAAGGCGGTCAAAGCTACGTGTCTGTATCTCGGTGATACATCCGTCACGCATTATGTCGGCAACGTATCTGCCGACTGCAACCTCGTGAAAATCGTCACACGGCTCAAGATAGTATTTGAGTACCGAGTGCAGCGTTTTTTCGGAGAGGGTGCCTATACTGCCCTCAAAGGCGGAGTTTTTCTTTGCGTTTGCAACTGCATTTTCAAAGCGGTTCATAGCAAATCTATAATGTTATGTGCGGCTGCACGTATCATGCGGTTGTACAGTGCAAGGGCAATGCCGCTTTTGTTAGGCATGGGTGCAAGTATCTTTTTGCAGGGGGTGTTGTCCGCTTCGCGGAGTGCGGCGAAAAGCCGCTTTGCTTGCGATTCTTCGCTGTCACGGCTGCCAACGGTGATTATTCTGTGCCCGTCAAAAAGCCCTGCTTCCTCATCGTAAACAAGCAAAAGCGTGTCGCTGTCTGCTTTCAGACAATATTCAATACGCCTTTCGTCACTGCCGCAGAGCAGATAAAGCGGAGCGGTGGGGGCATAGTGACGGTACTTCATGCCGGGGGACTGCGGACGCATGTTATCGGGGAGTTTGTTTGTAACCGCATCGTCAACTTCGATGTTGCCGAACAGTTCTTTAAGCATGTCCACGGTGATTGCGCCGGGGCGAAGCAGTATTACCTTGCCGTTTTCGATTTTTACAATAGTCGATTCGAGTCCAAAGGTGCAGTCGCCGCCGTCCAAAATCATATCCACCTTGCTGTCAAGGTCGCCTTTTACGTGAAATGCACTTGTAGGCGAGGGCTTGCCTGAGATGTTTGCACTCGGTGCTGCTATGGGTACCCTTGCGGCGGCGATGAGGTCACGTGCAATTTTGTTTTCGGGGCAACGCAAACCAACCGAGTCAAGTCCGCCCGTAACAGTAAACGGTATGCAGTCACGCTTCGGCATGATTACGGTTATAGGTCCCGGCATGAATGCCTTTGCTATTTTTTCGTATTCTTCGCCTGTGTATGCGTATTTTTTGGCATCGTCAGGCGATGCCATATGTACGATAAGCGGATTGTCCGACGGACGCCCCTTGGCTGCATAGATTTTTTCGGCAGCGGTAGAATCAAGTGCGTTTGCACCAAGACCGTAAACGGTTTCGGTGGGGAACACAACAAGCCCGCCGTCGCGCAGGATTTTTCCTGCACGGGCGAGTGCTTCACTGCTTATTTCGCTTTGTGGAATAAAATCAGTCTTCATTTCCTTTGAGTTTCTCGGCGGTATCGGCGGTGATGAGCGCATCAATCATTTCGTCGATGTTGCCGTTTAAGAAGTTTTCGAGTGAATATAGTGTAAGTCCGATACGGTGGTCGGTGATACGTCCCTGCGGATAGTTGTAGGTACGTATACGCTCACTGCGGTCACCTGTGCCAACCTGACTCTTACGTGCGGAGGCTATTGCCTCGGTCTGCTTTGTAAGCTCAATGTCATAGAGCTTTGTACGCAGCATTTTCATTGCCTTGTCACGGTTCTTGAACTGGCTGCGTTCCTCCTGACATTCAACAACTATGCCGGTAGGGAGGTGGATAATACGGATTGCGGACTCGGTTTTGTTAACGTGCTGACCGCCTGCACCGCTTGATTTACAGGTTTCGATTTTGAGGTCGGCGGGATTGATTTCGATTTCAACGTCCTCAGCCTCGGGGAGAACTGCAACGGTCGCAGTCGAGGTCTGGATTCTGCCCTGAGCCTCGGTTTCGGGTACACGCTGAACACGGTGAACACCGCTTTCAAACTTGAGTCGTGAATATGCACCCTCGCCCTCGACCATAAAGCTTACTTCCTTATAGCCGCCAAGCTCGGTTTCGTTTGCATTCATAAGCTCGGTTTTAAAACCTGCAGAGGCTGCATACATCGTATACATGCGGTAGAGAACAGCTGCAAACAGTGCGGCTTCCTCACCGCCCGCACCTTGACGGATTTCCACGATAACGTTTTTGTCGTCGTTCGGGTCTCTCGGCAGGAGGAGGATCTTCAGTTCCTCAAGCAGCTTTTCGCAATGCTCGCTTTCAGCTTCGTATTCCTCTGCCGCCATTTCACGCATTTCGCTGTCGAGCGATGAGTCATCACGCAGTTCCATTGCCTCGTTTCGTGCATTTTCTGCGTCCTTGTATTCACGGAACTTTTCGATAATCGGTGAAAGAGCCTTGCGTTCCTTCATAAGTGCGGTGTATTCCGCCTGCTTTGAAAAGATTTCGGGATCTGCAAGCGCCTCCTCTATTTTTTCAAAGCGTTCTTCTGCTTTTTTAAGTTTATCAATCATAAATAGTATGTTTGCGAGAACCTTTTAAGGAAAGGTTCGCGCGCTCTCCAAACCTTTTTGAAAAATATTCTTTGGTAAAAAGTACGCCTTCCGTTTTATTTGCAGAATGCTGCAAATGCTTCGTATGCGGCATAAACGTCAACCTTTGAAACGACCTCAAAGGGAGCGTGCATCGAGATTACGGGTACACCGATATCAAGTGTGTCGATGTTGCGGTTTGCGATATAAGCGGCAACGGTTCCTCCGCCGCCCTCGTCAACCTTGCCAAGCTCGGCAGATTGCCAGATTACGCCTGCGGCATCGAGCATATTGCGGATAGCACCGACAAACTCTGCGTTTGCATCGGAGGTGCCGCTCTTTCCTCTTGCACCTGTGTATTTCGACATTGCAACGCCGTGACCGATGATTGCGCTGTTACGCTTTTCGTAAACTTCTGCAAAGTTCGGGTCGTATGCGGCGGTAACGTCTGCGGAGAGGCAGGTGGAGTTACCGCGTACAACTCTCGGATTTGCACCAAGGTTAACGGCGATTTCTTCCATGAGGTCGGTGAACACTTCACTCTGCATACCTGTAACGCCGATAGAGCCTGTTTCCTCCTTGTCTGCAAGTACGCACATTACCGTGTGAGATGTGTCTGTGGAATCGAGAAGTGCCTTGAGCGAGGGGTATGAGCAAACACGGTCGTCATGACCGTAAGAGCCGATGAGCGCACGGTCAAGACCGATGTCACGTGCCTTTGCGGCAGGAACCAGAGAAAGCTCTGCACTGATAAAGTCGCTTTCGGTGATGCCGTACTTTTCATTGAGGAGCTTAAGCACATTCTTTTTGATAGCGTCGCTTTCCTCGTCGGCAAGCGGAGCAGAGCCGCAGAGAATGTTGAGGGTTTCGCCCTTTACTGCGGTAGCGAGAGGCTCTTTGGACTGATTCTGTGCAAGGTGGGGGAGCAGGTCATTGATATAGAAAATGGGGTCTGCGTCGTCTTCACCGATGCAAACGTTTACTGCTGTGCCGTCGCCCTTGATAACAACACCGTGAAGGGCAAGGGGTGTTGCAACCCACTGATACTTGCGGATACCGCCGTAGTAATGGGTTTTGAAGAATGCCATGCCGTCAGCTTCGTAGAGGGGAACCTGCTTTAAGTCGATTCTCGGTGAGTCGATGTGAGCAGCCATGATGCGGATACCGTTTGAGATATCCTCGGTGCCTACCTTGACAAAATATATGCTCTTGCCACGGTTGTTGAGATAGAACTTATCGCCAACAGCGATTTTGTCACCGAGCTTGTATTCTTTGTAACCGTATTCCGAAGCGATTTTTATAGCTTCGGTAACCGCTTCACGTTCGGTTTTTGCGTTGTCGAGAAAAGACATGTAGCCTTTTGCAAATTCAAAAGCCGCTGCTGTCTTTTCGGGAGCCTTTTCGTAAGAACTCTGTTTTTTGTAAATAAGATTTTCCATTTTATTCTCCTATATAATATAAAATTTCATATTTTTCTATTGCATCCGTTACTTTCTGCACATACTGCTTTGTTTCGGCAATCGGGATTTCAAGCAGTCTACCGCTTTCGTCGGCTTTCCCCTCGCTTATCCATTGGCTGACACGTGTGGGACCGCAGTTGTAGGCGGCAAATGCCGTTTCCCATATTCCGAACCTTTCATATAAAATTGAAAGGTAGTAAATGCCGAAGCGTATGTTTGTTTCAGGGTCATAGAGCATGCCTGTTTCGTAGTTTTCTCCCTCAAGCGAGCAGAGATATTCAAAGGTGTCGGGCATTATCTGCATAAGACCTATCGCACCCGAATGGGATTTTGCGGCACTGTCAAAGCCGCTTTCGCATTTGATTACCGCATAGCAGATTTTTTCGGGAACCTTGTATTTGTCGGAGTATTTTTCAACAAATTCGCTGAATTCTCTCGGGTGAGATGCCGCATCGTATTTGGTTTTGATATGCTGTGCAAAAAGTCCCGCCGTAACCGAAAGTGCAATGATGACAATGACAGCACATATTTTTTTGAATGCTTTATCCAATTTCAGTTTTCTCCGTAAAGTTTATTTGTTTTGCAAAATCGGCGGCGGAAAGCTCACCGTCACTTTCAAAGCATAAATCGCATTGACTGCGGTAAAAGGAATCGCTTTTCTGCGAGTTTATACGCAGCATTGCCGCCTCTCGGCTGATGTTATCACGCTTGATAATGCGTTCTATCTGCGTTTCTTTGCCGCACGTAACAAAAATATTGATGTCGCATAGCTTGTGCAGTCTTGCCTCGATAAGCAAGGGGGCATCAATTATAAGCCCCTTTGCATTTTGCCTGCGAAGCGACATGATAAGCTTAACGTATTCTCTGCAAACGTATCTGTGGGTTATTTTGTTCAGTTTTGACAGCTTGCGGCGGTTTCTTGCACCGAACACGCATCTGCCAAGGCTTTTTCGGTCAATTTTACCGTCTGTGATGATTTTTTCACCGAAAGTGCGTATCAGCTCGTATTTTAAATCTTCGTTCGTTTCAAGCAGGCGGTGATAAATCTCGTCGGCATCGGCGTGAAAATAGCCGAGTTTTTTGAACTCTGCGGAAAGAAATCCTTTGCCAACTCCGCTTTGCCCTGTAATTCCTATTATCGTCATAAGAATACTCCATAATATTTCTATCACTATATTCTACCATATATTAATATATTTTGCAATAATTAATATTACACCAAAAAAGTTGTTTTCTCACACGTAAAACTTAACAAAAGCAGTTGACAAGGATTTGCAAATATTGTATAATAGTAGGACAATAGGGGTAGTGTGAGAACTATGCCTATTTATAGTAACGTATTTTAATGCGTAGGACAAAAGAGAGGAAAAAACTATGAAAAAGAGATTTCTTGCTTCGTTCATGGTACTGCTTCTTGCAGTATTGATGACAGCGGTTGTTTCTGCAACTCCCTCGATTGAGGTTGTAACCCCTGCGGGCTACAATGCTGAAACAGCTCCCCTCACAGAAGGACAGACATTTGACGTATATGTTATTGTAAGTCCTATGGAAATGGCTAAAAACACCGGTAGTGCCAATGCGAGCACCAACTGGATCTACCGTGTGCCCCAGGATACCGCAGACGGTCTTCCTAACGGTGATAAGGCACTTCTCACTAATGAAAAGTTCGTTTTCACTTGGGATAAGACTGCTCTTGAAGTATCTGCAATTGCACGTCATACAGGTGAAAACACCGGTACCGACCAGACTGTAGTTGTAGGTTCCAAGACCTATAAATACGGTTACTTCGTATCAACCGGTCCTACCGCAGTTGTTAACCCCAGCTATTCTACATACGGTTCGGGCGAAAACAACACAGGTGCACTTGTTGTTGACTACGGTGCAACCGGTGCAAACGGCTTCATCATCAGAGGTGAGGCAACAAACCCCAATGAAGCAGTTGTTTTAAAGGTTACCTTTAAGGTAATTGCAGGTGCAACCGGCGGTGACAAGACCGTTAAGGTTAACAACTCCTATAAGTGGAACGGCACAAACTACATATCACCCGCACTTTCCTACAGCGTTAACGTTGCGGCAGGTTGCGAGCATGCAAACAAGGTAGCTTGTGACGGCACAAACGTTGCATTCCCCGAAGGAAAGACCAATTCCGAGCCTGACTGTATTAACAACGGCGTTGAATGGTATTACTGTGACGAGTGCGATAGCTTTGTTGAAGTTACCCTTAACAAGCTCGGTCACCTTTTCACGGGCAACAATATCAAGTACGTAGTTGTTCCTAACTGTATCGATAAGGGTTCTCAGGCAGACTACTGTACACGCACCGACTGTGACGTGTATGATGTCGATTCCGTTACTCCTGTAGATGCACTCGGTCACAACTTCAGCAACAGAGTGTACGATGCTCCCGATTGTGATGACGACGGTTATGAGTATTTCACATGTGTCTGCGACAGAATTTCTGTTGACGGTTCCAAACTCGTTTCCGGTGTTTTCTATAAGGATGGAAAACTTTACAGCGATGCCGGATATACTCAGGAATACACAGAGATTCCCGAAAGCATCAAAATCGAAGCTCTCGGCCACGAATGGGTATACGACCGCACCGAGAATAACGTTGAGTATTACGTATGTGCACGTGGCTGTGGCGAAGTGTTTGAAGCTACCGAGGCTAATACCATTCGTTACGTTGCAAATGCTGCTACAGGTAAGGGCGACGGTTCTTCTGTGGCTGATGCAACCACTCTCGCAAACGCATTTAAAGATCTCAGTGATCTCCCCGCAGGTACTGATGCAAAGATTTACCTTGTAGGCAAGGTTGAGCTCGCATCCAACGTTGTTTCTTCCAACAACACTGTAACTAACGGCAAGACGTTTGAGGAATTCCCTCACGATGCTCATATTACCGTTACTACTGCTCCCGGTCAGAGTAAGGCGACTATCTATTTCCCCTTTGATATTGTTTCTCAATACCTTCTCTACGGTCCTACTACTTTTGATAATGTAAAATTTGCTTCTTCCAAGGCAGGTAGCTCCTCCGGTTCGAGTTCGTCCATTACCGTTGCGGCTCGTGGATTCAAGCTTGTTATGACCGAAAACGTTCAGACGGTAGGCCTTAACAACGGAACTATTGCTTATTCCAAGACCGACGGCTCCTTCGCTATGGCATCTTCTGTAAGCCTTAAGATTCCGGACTGTAAGATGTACGTTATCGGCGGCTTTACTTCCGGCGGCTTCTATGAAGGCTGCAACCCCAATTCCTGTGATGCCGATATTACAATTCTCGGCGGTCAGTACTGGGTAGTTGCAGGTTCTGCAAGAAACCTTATGACTATCAACAACAGCACCATCAACGTCACCGTTGGCGGTAAGGCAGAGGTTGGTCAGCTCATCCCGCTTTCAACCACTGCAAACACTGTAACCCATAACACCGTTATCAACATGCATCATCGCGGCGGCGGTAAGGTTGCAGGCTACTATCTTGCTAACAGTGCAAACACAGCTGCCGGCTCGGATTACACCGTAAATCACCTTTTCTATCCCGGTGCAAGCACTGCAAAGATCGGTGACTACATGGTTGGTGTAAACGGTCACAAGAAGAATGTTAACATTATTTATACTATAGCTGATAAATCCGCGCAGGCATTTGCAACCGCTGCTTACGATAAGACTGCAAAGTATGCGGATACCTACAGAATTGTTCTCGGCACTATGTCCTTCCCTGAATACTGTGCAGAGTACAGAGGCGGTCATACCTACGTTGACGGCGTATGTACGTTCTGCGAAACCGCTCCCTGCAACACTCACGTAACCTCCCCCGTTGTAGTTCTTGAGCCTACTTGCGTGGCAGACGGTATTCTTGGCGAAAAGTGTAAGAACTGCTACGAAATCGTAAGCACTTCTCCCATTACTGCAAGTGATGATTATCACCATCCTGTATGGAGCACCACCGTTTTCGCAGGTAATTACAGACTTTCCTGCACACATTGCGGCGACCTTATTGCAACCCGTCCTGCAAATGCTACAGAGTTCTACGTTTCCGATAAGGGTAAGAGCGACGGCGGCTTCACTCCCGACTATCCGCTCAATGACCTTGCAGTTGCATATTCAATGGCTGCAAAGTGCTCCGGTCCCGCAACAATTTATGTTGTAGGTACCATTACAGTTCCCAACAATTACAGCGGTTCAAGCAATCACTCTGTATTTGCTGAGCCTGCACACTCTAACGTAATCACCGTTACAGGTTATAATAACAGCGGCGTAATCAAGTTCCCCACAGATAACTTCGGTAGAATGATCTATGCCCTCAACGGTGACACCACCTTTGAGAACATCGAGTTCTCAGCTTGGGGCTACAGTGCAGACAACGGCTACAGCTACATTGCTGCACAGCACCATCACCTCACTCTCGGCGAAAACATCACCATCGACTTCATGAGAAACTCCAACGCCGTTTACAACACATGTTCGCTTATCATTCTCGGCGGTTGTTATCATGCTAATTACAGCGTAAACGGTAGCAAGACCGCAGACAGGTGTCCGGGTGGTGACAACCACGTAACATTCAAGTCCGGTTCTTACTACGAGTTTATCGCAGGCTCTGTATTTGCTCTTGGCACAACTAAGAATCATATGCAGAACGACAAGGCTTGTAACGCTAAGAACTGTACCTTTACCGTTGAAGTTCTCGGCGACGTTACCTTCCGTGACTACTTTGTTCTCGGCGGTTACGAGCAGTCCTCGGGTGATATTATCTTAACTCTTGACGGTAACCTCTCCGTAGGCAGCTACTTCTCCGTAACCGGTGTTCCCGCAGCACAGAAGTGCAGCTATGATGACGATGAAAACGGAACCGTTGATGCTGACGAAAAGGCATTCTTCGTTGAAAACAGAAACCACATCGGTGATGTTAAGAACGTAACTCTTAAGATTCTTGACGGCTCCATCTTCGTACAGAACTTCGAGTCCTCCGCTTCTGCTGCTACTTACCGTCCTATCGGTGCTTCCGTACGCGGTGAGTTCACAAGCTATGAAGATGCAGAGTTTGAATACAAGGTTTGGGAGCATCTCGATAGCCTTACCGTATTCTATGATCCTGCAAATGCAGCGGCTAAGTCAACCGCACTCCGTTTCAGAGGTACAGTTCCCTCTGCTGACATTATCGCAATCGAGGGCAACCAGATTTGTTCCGGCAATGCAAACGGCATCCACGGCAACGTAGTGTACGTTGATACTATTGAGTCCACCTGTGCAGAGCAGGGTTATGTACTTAACCACTGTAACGACTGCGGACTTGATTACGTTGCAGAGCTTCTCGACATCGTTGAGCATGAGTTCGGTGATGCTGTAATTGCAAGCGAAGCAAATTGTGTAAATCCCCAGATCAAGAAACTCGTATGCGAAGTATGTAGCTTCACACAGTACGTTGTAGGTGACGTTGCTGCTACAGGCGTGCATGACTTTGATGAAAACAACGTATGTAAGTCCTGCTTCCAGAGCAAGGAAGACCTCTGCGGCGACAGTCATAATTACGTTCTCCTTGAGGCAGGCGTAAGCACCGGTTGCGGCACAGGTGACCGCTATGAGTGTACCGAGTGTGGAAAGGAAGAGTTCGTTATTACCGGCACTTCCAACCATAATTTTGGCAAGTTCACCGTTACTGTTGAGCCTACCGAAACCGAACCCGGCGTTAAGACACGTAAGTGTAAGGCATGCGGCAAGGTTGAAACTGCAGTTCTCTATGCAGACGGCGGTGCGATCAACAGCACTGCAATCGCAGTAGATGAAAGCGGTAAGCTTGCAGACCTCGAAGTTGCTACCTCCAAGCTCACAAAGGCAGAAAGAGAAGTTCTCAATGCACTTCTTCAGGATACCTCTTACGGCTCTGAGGTTAAGGTTTCCTACGAGGTTGAGGGTGATACTGTGACCAACATCACATACAGCATCCCGCTTCCCACAGAATACGCAAATCTTGAAAACGTTAAGGTTATCGTTAAGGATGATGACGGTAAGCTCCACGTTGTAGAATTCAAGATTGAAAAGGGATATATCGTATTCACGTTCTAAAATTGAAAAGTGGCTTGCTTTTGCAAGCCACTTTTTGCTTTTTTGTACAAAAAACATATTTTTTAGTATTTACTATGCGAGTAATTTATTATAAGATGAGAGTGTATAAGTATTTTATTATATAAGGAGAAAAAATATGGAATGGATGAAATTTGGTTCTGAGATTTTTGAAAAAGACGGTGCGTATTCGGTTAGCAGCTCTCTTTTTCCTACAAAGGAACCCAATACGATGTTCTCTGTTGAGAAAGCTCCCTTGAACTTTGCTCTTGAGTGCGAAATAAAGCTCAACAAGGATGGCGAGGCAGGCGTTTATTTCCGTTGCCAGGGCAAGAACGGTGCAAGATGGGTGGTAGGCTACTACCTTACACTTAATGCGGCAGATTGTTCACTCAAGCTTCAGAAGGTTAACGGCGGCGACAGTGACCATATTTTGCTCAGCCACATGTGCTATCCCTTCACCAAGGATAAGTGGTACAAGATCCGCATTGAGCTTCGCGGTACATATGCAAAGATTTACTTCAACAACTTCGAGCATGAAACCGCTCCCATTTACCCCAAGATCGACCTTGAACTCAAGCACTTTACCCGCGGCGGTATCGGCTTCAACTTCGGCGACGGTGTTGCAGAGTTCCGTGACATAAGCCTTACTGAAATCGAGGGTGCAAAGCCCTTTGATCCCGATAAGCAGTTCCTCAACCCCGTTGTATACGGTGCTGACCCCGATATTCTGTTCTATGACGGTATGTATTATCTCTACTTTACCGACACTCAGGACATGTCACTCTTCCAGTGCTACACTTCTGAAGACCTTATTCACTGGTCAGAGCCTCATGTTGTATTTGAGGGTAAAGACGGCTGGGGCAACAACGAGTACATGAGCCCCAACGTAATCTACAAAGACGGTCTTTTCTATATGTTCTATGCTTCGCACACTGCACCTAACCCCAAGACAGGCCGCAGAGAGCCGCATATTGCATTTGCTACTTCCGAAAGCCCGCTTGGTCCTTTCAAGTCAAAGACAATGAAGCCCATTCACGAGGATGTGCTTGAAATCGGCGGCCACCCCTTCATTGACGAGGACGGTCGTTGCTATCTCACATGTGTGCGCTTCAACAACGGTAACGAAATCTGGGCATATGAAATCAAGATGGAGGACGGTATCGTAACCGCACTTGACGACACTCTTGTTAAGATTATGGTTCCCACCGAGCCCTGGGAGTGCGACTATGCACGTATCACAGAGGGCGGCGTTATCTTCAAGCATAAGGGCCTTTACTACATGATCTACGCAGGCTCTCACTATAAGGGCGACTATGGCGAAGGCTTTGCAATCGCTGAAAAGCCCCTTGGCCCTTACGTAAAGTATAAGTACAATCCCATTCTTCGCGGTACCAAGTTCTCACGCGGTACAGGCGACTCGGTTTATACCAGAACCAAGGACGGCGACTATATCATGTTCTATCATCAGCACTTCAGTCCCGTTGAAATTTCTCCCCGTCACATCTGCTACGATGCAATGAAGTTTGTTGAAATTGACGGCGAGCACGATATTATTCTGGTTAAAGGACCTACGACAACTCCTCAGGACGGACTTATTAAGTAATTGGAGGCATAAAAATGTTCAAGAAAATTCTTGTTTTAGCTCTCTCTGTTTTGCTTGCACTTTCTCTTGTTGCCTGCAACGGCGACGTTGAAGAAACAAAGCCCGTTGTTACAGGTGATGATGTTAACGATACCGGTCTTCCCGACTATGATTTTGACGGTTATGAGTTCAATATTCTTTCCGTTGGCAGAGGCACCGTTTGCACCGATGACTTTGCATACGAGGAGGACAGTGCAAATCTTCTCGATCAGGCAATTTATTCACGTAACCTTGAGGTTGAGAATCTCTACAACGTAGATATTAAGACCGAATGGCGTGATACAACTGCAAACCAGCGTTCTCCCGAGGGCTTCCAGACTCTTATGCGTGAAGCGATCGCAGGCGACATGAATTATGACCTCTGTGTTATCCCCGGCTATGACGTAAGCGAGCTTGCGTATAACAACTACCTGACCGACCTCAATAAGCTTCCTCATTTTGACGGCAGTGCTTCGTGGTATGACCAGAAAGCTGTTGAAACCTTTACTTTCGGCGATTCGCTTTTCTTCACCGCAGGCGACTACGGTATCAACCTTATGGACCAGACATACTGTATCGCATTCAACAAGAAGCTTGCGGCAGAGTACGGACTTGAAGACCTTTACAGCCTTGTAAAGGGCAATAAGTGGACACTTGAAAAGATGCACGAGCTTGCAAGAAGCGTTGCAAACCCCGATGCAAATATTTACGGTAACCTTTACTGGGTAGACTCGATTTACGGTGCGCTCAACGCAGCAGGCAGACAGCTTGTTGAACTCGACGAGGCAACTCTTAACTATGACCTTGCCGCAAACGATGAAACAACCATCAACGTACTTCGCGATTTCTACAACATGGTAATGGATGATAGCATTTCGCTCAAGTATCAGCATAATTCCACCGCAAAGGAATATGTTAACATCTTCAGCGGCGATCAGGCACTCTTCTTCCTTACCACAATCGGTACACTTTCTGATTTCCGTGACATGAACACCGACTACGGTATTCTTCCTTACTTCCTCTACAGCGAAAATCAGGACAGCTACTACAATACCGTTGCTCCTTTCTACATGAACTACATGTGCGTTCCGCTTATAGTTGAAAACTATCAGCGTACCTCTGCGGTTATGGAGGCTATCGGCTACTACTCCGAGCAGATTATTATTCCTGCTTACTATGACAAGACTCTTAACGGTAAGTATGTACGTGACGCACAGAGCTCCGAAATGCTCGATATTATTTTTGATACCCGTGCATATGACCTTGGCTACTGCTATCAGCCTGCACATATCAATAAGCATCTCATTTATATGCTCAACGAGCAGAAGAATGACTGGGCAACAAGATATGCAAGCCTTGAGGGACAGGCACAGGCACTCCTCGACGTAATCTCGGCAGAGTACCGCGAGGCAATCGGCAAGTAAACTTTAAAGTTAAAAATCCCACTCGAAAGAGTGGGATTTTTTTCTTAATAAAATCTTAAAGACTTTACATATTGGATTTTAAAACATTTTATGATATCTTTATATTACAGACAGGCGGAGGAAGATGCGATGTATAATATTTTGATTTGCGATGATGAAAAAGATATCGTTAATGCACTTAAGATATACCTTGAAGCGGAGGGGTACAAGACTTTTGCGGCATATAACGGGTGCGAGGCACTCGAAGTGATGAGAAGCGAGAAGATTCATCTTGTGTTACTTGATATAATGATGCCGAAGATGGACGGAATTGAAACGCTTAAATACTTACGTGAGTGCAGTAACGTTCCTGTTTTGATGTTGAGTGCAAAAAGTGAAGACAGCGACAAGGTGCTTGGGCTGAATGTAGGTGCTGATGATTACGTAACAAAGCCGTTCAGTCCTACTGAGGTGATAGCACGGGTGCGTTCTCATTTGCGGCGGTATATGCAGCTTGGCGGGGGAGATGCTGAAGAGCAAAAGCGGCTTACGGTTGGCGGCATAGAGCTTGACGACCTTGCTAAAGAGGTCAGCGTGGACGGTGAAAAGATAAGCCTTACCCCCACGGAATATGAGATACTGAAGTTTCTTATGCAAAACGTCGGCATTGTGTTTTCTCCCAAAGAAATATACGTAAAGGTATGGAAAAACGCACCGCTTGGTGCGGAAGGTACGGTAGCGGTGCATATTCGCCACTTGCGTGAAAAGATTGAAATAAATCCTGCTGAACCGAGATATCTGAAAGTGGTCTGGGCAAAGGGATATAAGCTTGAGAAATAGGTGAAGATGATGAAAAAGTTTAAAAGCAATCTTATTGTAAAAATATCGGCGGCGGTACTTTCGGTTTTGCTGCTGCTCGGCACGGTGTTTTTTACTGTATGTGCCGTTGTTGCAGGCGTGGCAGGTGCATACACCGGCGAATATGCTCGCTTTAAGGGTGAGGTAATTAGTGGCATTATGCGTCATTATGCCTATGACGTTGCGGACACGTATCTTTATGGCGGAGATGTCGACGAGCTTTACGGCAGAGGTAACTTTTATTACAGCATAGAGTCTTCTGTTACCGATAAGACAAACCTCCCTCAGAATGTCAAAGTTCTCTGTGAGGTCAGCGTGGAAAAAACCAGATTTCGCTATGAGGACGGAAGCTTTTCTATTGGCTACGGTGAGTGGGACGTGCCGCTCAACTATTATTATGATGAATGGAATGAAGTCGTTGAAGACGTTGAGGAAACCTCGGCAACCACATATGCTCCCGATTCGTATGCACCGGCAGAGTATGTTATAGACGAAACGGTTACCGTAACGCTATACGAAAAGGTGGAGAAAAACTCAACCGACCTGCTTTCAATAGCACGGTATTGGATGGATGCCGTATACAATATGCGTGAAAGCTCAATAGTTTTAGCGGTTGTATGTTTTGCGTCATTTGTTTTCGTTTTGATATTCATGTTCTGCGGTGCGGGATATCGCAAGGAAAGTGACGAACCGACACTTGGATATCTTGACAGAATTCCTTTTGATTTGTTTACGGCAATTTGCGGTGCGGCAGCATTTGGAATTTCACTGCTTGCATTCTGTGCGGCAGAGTCGCTTTATTACTCGAATTTTTATTCGGTTTCCGAGGATCTTGTCGCCATGGTAGGCGGCGGCATAATTGCTGTTTTGGGCGGCATAGCTGTTTATTTCATTTTGCTTGCACTACTTATGAGTTTTGCTACACGCATCAAGGTAGGCGGGCTTATAAAGGCAACACTGATTTATAGAATACTTTCATTTGTTTTTAAAGTAATCAAAGGCTTTTTTAAGGGGATTTTTAAGGGCATTAGTATGCTGATGTATGCGGTGCCGCTTGTGTGGAAAACCGTGCTTTTGCTTGCCATTATAAGCATAACAGAGTTTATCTTGCTTGCAATTAATGCACATGAAACGGATAATCTTATTATCATGTGGATAGTAGGAAAGGTTATTATTGTCCCGTGTATTATCTGGGTGGCTCTGATGCTTCGCAAACTGAAAAACGGCGGAGAGGCGATCGCCGCAGGCAAAATTAACGAAAAGATCGATAGAAGGTATATGCCGCTTGATTTTGGTGAATTTGCAGAAACACTTAATAACATAGGCGGCGGACTTGAGGCGGCGCTTAAGGAAAAAATGCGTAGCGAGCGACTGAAAACAGAGTTGATTACCAACGTTTCGCACGATATAAAAACCCCGCTTACATCTATTGTAAACTACGTTGACCTTATCAAAAAAGAGGATATTGCAAACGAAAAGGTGAAAGAATACGTCACGGTGCTTGACAGGCACAGCGCAAGGCTGAAAAAGCTTATTGATGATTTAGTCGAGGCTTCAAAGGCATCGACAGGGAATATCTCTGTTGAAAAGGAGCGTTGTGACGTGGGCGTTTTGCTTGAACAGTCGCTTGGTGAATACAGTGAAAAGCTCGCATTGTGTGAACTTGAAGCGGTGGTTTCTCAGCCTGAAGGATCGGTGTTTGTGATGGCTGACGGACGCAGACTCTGGAGAGTATTTGATAATTTGCTCGGTAACGCATGCAAGTATGCGATGCCAAAAACCCGTGTTTACGTTTCACTTGAAGCGGATGGAGAAAATGCGATACTAACATTCCGTAATATTTCGCGTGAACCGCTTAACGTTTCGGGAACGGAGCTTATGGAACGGTTTGTTCGAGGCGATGCATCACGTAATACGGAGGGCAGCGGACTTGGGCTTTCGATAGCACGCAGTCTTACCGAACTTCAGGGAGGAACACTTGATATATTCATTGACGGCGACCTCTTCAAGGCGGTAATAAAATTACCGCAAATAGATTAGATATGAAAAGCACTTGCGTTTGCAAGTGCTTTTTTCAGTCTTGCGTCAGTAAATCCAAAAAATCGTTTATATGCGGCAAAATATGCTTGCTTTGGAGAACGTAGGCGTATACGTCACGCGTATAACCTTTTATAGGGTAAAATACAACGTTTTCGGAATACGTTTCGACCGAGGGGGCAGGGCCGATGGCAACACCCATTCCAAGCGACACAAGTCGGCCAACGTAACTTGGGTCATCGCTTTGCAGAGTGATATGCGGAGCAAAGCCGAAATCTTTGCATATGTTCATAACCACCTTATGCATCGGTCTTTTCTCGTTCATGGTGATAAAAGGCTCGTTTATCAGCATGTCAACCGTGAGTTTTTTATGCTTGGCAAGGGGGTGGTTTTTGTGAATGGCTATTGCGAGTCCCTCAGAGGTTATCAAATGCTTTTCGTATTTGGGAAGTTTGATATCGTAGTCGGCTATTATGATGTCATAATCGTCCTTTTCAAAATCGGGAACGTGTTTAATGTTTACGTCTATATCGGGGTGTTCCTTTTTGAATTCTTCGACAATTTTAATCATGTGGCGACGCTTTGCATCAATGAAAATAGAAAGGGTTCTTTTTTGCTTGTTGTTGGAAATTGATGCAATGGCATCATCCATCAAAGCGAGCGAAGCAGATATTTTTAAATAAAACTCTTTGCCGACGTCATTTAGTTTTATTGAATTTGCATGACGCGAGAAAAAGGACGTCCCGAGTTCTTTTTCAAGGCGGTGTATGCTTTGAGATACGGCAGAAGTAGGCACACCGAATTTTTTTGCCGTAACCGAAAAGTTTTCGCTTTGAGCCGCATCGCAGAAATATTTAAGCTGTAAAAGTTCCATCTCTTTCTCCGTTTGCTACATGATATATAATATAGTATACCATGATATTTCATGCTTTACAATAGTGTAGAATTATTTTATAATTATTCTGTAAACAATTAATATTATAGGAGAAAAAACATGAAAAAACTATTTGTCATGCTTGTGATTTCGGTGTTGCTTGTCATATCGGCATTTGCTGCTGAAAACACAGTATACGTTTCCGACGGTGGCAGCGGTGACGGCACTACCGAGGCTACACCCGTGGGCACTCTTGCGGATGCGTATGCAAAACTTGGTACAGAGGGCGGTAAAATTGTTATTGTAGGTACGCTCTCGCTTAATGAAACGTTTATCGAACCCGTGCATAGCGGTGAAGTTACACTTACCGGTGGCACTCTTGCGGTAAAGGATATTCGTTTTATTCTTAACGGTGCAACTACTTTTGAAAATATTACCTTGAAGGGTAATAAGTATTTAAGCATATTTGCACAGTATAATCACATCACCTTTGGTGAGGGAATAACCGTTAGCGGCTTTGGTGCTTTTTCTTCGGTAACAAACGGTATAACCATCGTTGGCGGTGTGCGTAAAGATGTTGGCAACTATGCCGATACTTCTTTGATTTCCAAAGATACTTATATCACAATGAAGAGCGGTAAGGCTATTATTGTAGGCTTTAACCGCGATATGACCGAAACATTTACAGGTACCGCACACATCACCCTTGAGGGCGGTACTTACTACAACATCTATATGGGTAGTATAGGTGCAGGTAATGGCGGAAACGTTGACCTTAACATCAGCGGCGGTACCTTTACATACAATATTTATTCTAATGCAAAGACAAGTAAACTTGCCGGTAGCATTAACGTAACCATTACCGGTGGTGATTTTAGCAAAGATACCTTTGAACGTTTCGACTGTAGCGTTACTACTGCGGGGGCTACGTCTGTAGTTGACGTTAGTGCTCTTGCAGACAGTAACGTTGTTACCGGAAAATTTGAAGGCGTTACCGAACTTATTACCGAAAAGCAGGAAGATCCCGCTGATTTGGAAACCGTATACGTTTCCGATGGCGGTAGCGGTGACGGTACTACTGAGGCTACTCCCGTCGGCACTCTTGCGGATGCGTATGAAAAACTCGGTGACAACGGCGGTACTGTTGTTATCGTAAATAAACTCACTCTTACCGCTACTTTTAAGGAACCCACTCATAGCGGCAAGGTTACAATTACCGGCGGTACTCTTGAAGTACCCAACATTCGTTTTATTCTTAACGGTGCAACTACTTTTGAGAATATTACACTTCACGGTAGCGGCAAATATCTGCTTATCGTTGCACAGTTTAATCCCATCGTGTTCGGTGAGGGCATTACTGTAAGCGGTTTCGGTGATTTCACCGAGGTGGCACAGTCTGTTACAATCGTAGGCGGTGTACAGTCGGGTGCTGACAAGTATAACGACAGTTCTTTGATTGATAAAGACACAAACATCACCGTAAAAAGCGGTAGAGCACTTGTTATTGCAGGTTCACGCGGTGTTAAAAAGGAATATACCGGAACTACCAACGTAACGCTTGAGGGCGGTACATTCGCTAACATCTATCTCGGCTCTTCGGACGGTACGTTCAAAAATGCAAAGCTTACCATCACAGGCGGTACGTTTATTTACAACGTTTATGCAAGTGCAAAAGTAAGCAACATTACGGATAGCGTTACTACAAAGGTTACCGGCGGTGATTTTAGTGCGGCAACATTGACACGCTTTGACGGCAGTGTTACCGGCGAGGGCGGAACGTCTGTTGCAGACGTAAGAGGTCTTGCAAATTACAGCACTTTGGTTGGCAAGATGGAGGGTTATCAAAAGATTATAACCCCCGAGGGAGAGATTTTCCCCGAAGAAAAAACCGCAATTAAGGAAGCATTCCTTTACGGAAGTTTTACTGCATCAGACGGAACGGTTCTTCCTTACCGTTACTATTTGCCCGAGGGCTATGAAACAAGCGACAAGGATTACCCTGTATTCCTTTATATGCACGGTAACGGCTCACGCGGAACAGACAACGTTTCTCAGCTTGGCTCATACAGCATTCAAAATGTGGTTTATGAGAGCGACTATGAGTGTATCATGATTGCTCCTCAATGCCCGTCAAGCCCCTACGAATGGACTCTTTACGGTACTGTAGGCAAAGTAAGCGTATATCCCGGAAGTGAAAAGTACGCAGAATTTTTGGAAAGTGGCGAACCCTACGGCAGTAAATATTTCTGTGCAGCGGTAGAACTCCTTGATATGTTCCTCACCGACTACCGTGCAGATACATCAAGAGTATATCTTGGCGGTTCATCTAACGGTACAGGTGCTGTATGGAATTTGATGACTCTTTATCCTGAAGTTTTCGCAGCGGCAGTACCTGTTTCGGGTGCCCGTGCGGTTGATGACTATGCACATGCTATCGCACACCGTATGAAGAATATTCCCATTTGGGCATTCCACGGTGATCTTGACACAAGTTCGTCGGGTAGCCCTGTAGAAGGAACCCGTGCTATTGTTAAGGCACTCAGAGAAGTTGGCGGAAAGATTACTTACACCGAGGTTGTTGGCGGTGACCACAGCAACATTTGGAGAATTGCGGCAGAAACTCCCGGTATTGTAGACTGGCTCTTCTCACAGACTAACGAGTCTTTTGAAAATACCCTTTCTAATGCAAAAGGACCTGCACTTCCTGCTCCCGCAAACCTTAGATGGAGCGAAAACACCGCTGAATGGGATACCGTTGCAAACGCAGGTGCATATAAGGTAACCTTCTACGTTGACGGCGTTAAAGCAAAGACCGTGTTCACATGTAACACCTCCCTTGCTCCCGACTTAGAAACTTTGGGTGAAGGTCAAATTACTTTTGCCGTACGTGCATTCCCCGAAAAGAATGCTTACAGCATAAGCGGCGAAAGCAACAGAAGCGGAGTTTATAATTTGGATATAGAGAAAATTGCGGATTATAACGTTGACGGTGTTGTTAACGTTAAAGATGCACTTATCCTTATTCGTGCTATTGTAAATGGTGTTTCTGTTGAAAGCGGTGACATCAGCGGAAACGGAAAAATCGATCTTATTGATGTACTTCGCCTTTTCAAGTATATATTAGAGTAAACTTAACAGAAAAAGCACTTGCGTTTGCAAGTGCTTTTTTGCTGCATATTACGTTTCAAACGTTTTGGCAACTTCTTTTAAATGCTCGATAATCGGTAGGTGTTGCGGACACATGCTCTCGCACTGACCGCATGCAATACAATCGGATGCTTTGCCAAAGTCGGCGGCTACACGGTCATAGTATGCTTCTTCAACCGTCCACTTCTTTGTTTTAGCCTCGGTCAAGTTTCGGTTGTACAGCGAAAAGTATTTCGGGATAGCGATGTTTTGCGGGCAGTTTACAATGCAGTATTCACAGCCTGTGCATTTGATTGCGGCATCTTGATTTATGATATCTCTTGCGGCATGCACTAACTTGAATTCTTCCTCGGTGAAGGGCTTAAAATCCTTCATGTAGCTCATGTTGTCATTTAACTGCTCCATGTTGCTCATGCCGCTGAGGACCATTATAACGCCGTCAAGGCTTGCGGCAAAGCGGATTGCATAAGAGGAAACCGACATTTTTGCGTCATGCTCTTTGAAAAGCTTTTCAACCTCGCATGGAACGTTTGCAAGCGTGCCGCCCTTTACAGGCTCCATAACTATAATGTCCTTGCCGTGCTTTCTTGCTACCTCGTAGCATGCACGTGACTGTACCGCACTCTCCCAGTCGAGGTAGTTTATCTGCAACTGCACCACGTCGAAAAACGGGTATTTTGTGAGGACCTTGTCAAGCACATCGGGGCCGTCATGGAAGGAAAAACCGATTTTCTTGGCAAAGCCATTTTCCTTTTTCTCTTTTATCCATGAAAAGCAGTCAAAACCCTCAAAGGTTGGCATTGACTCGGTGTTTACGTTGTGGAGAAAATAGTAGTCAAAGAATTCAAGTCCCGTTTTGCGTAACTGCTCGGAGAACACGGTGTCCCTGTCCTCCAAAGACTTGATTTTGTATCCGGGTAGCTTTGAGGTAACCGAAAAAGCATCTCTTGGGTATCTCTTTGTCAAAACCTCGTTTACAGCATCCTCGCTTTTGCCGCCGCAATACATCCAGGCGGTGTCGAAATATGTAAAACCGTTTGCTATAAACGCATCAACCATCTCGCAGAGTGCAGGAATGTCGATGCTTTTTGAATCGTTTGCATCTGTCAGAGGCAAACGCATGAGTCCGAATCCAAGCTTCATTTCCATAATCTTATAAACTCGTCAATAATTTTGTGTGAACGCTCGGCAGCCATTGCAACAAACTTCGGGTATTCCATCTGTGCATCGCCGCTTGCACTGTCGGATATTGCACGCAGTACCGCAAAGGGAACACGGTTTACGTATGCAACGTGTGCAACTGCCGCACCCTCCATTTCGCATGCAATAGCATTGAAACGGTCACGGATAACGCATTTTTTCTCGGTGTCACTCATAAACTGGTCGCCCGATGCAATAGTGCCGATAACACTGTTTGCACCAACGCTTTTAACTGCCGATTCAAAGGCAGAAACCGCCTTTTCGTCAGCCTCAAAATGAATTTTGTTTATGCCTGAAATGAGTCCCACAGGGTCACCAAGCGGACTTGTGTCCATATCATGCTGAACGAGAGTTTTTGCTATTGCAATGTCACCTATTGAAAGTGCATCGGTGAGCGTGCCGGCAACACCGCTGTTGATGATAAGCTCCGGTGAATACTTCAGTATCATAGCTTCGGTACAGATAGCGGCAAAAACCTTGCCGATACCGCAAATCGCTATAACAATGTCCTTGCCGTGGAGAGAGCCGCAGGTAAACTCGACACCACTTACAGTTTCGGTTCTGGTGTCGGAGAGGGAAGCACGGATTGCATCCGCCTCGATTTTCATTGCACAAATAATACCAATCATGTTTTTCTCCTAATTTACAAATTGAGCATTCCAAAGCTCGGAATAAAAGCCGCCTTTTTTGATAAGGTCGCTGTGTGTGCCTTGTTCGATGATGTTTCCGTCCTTCATAACCAGAATAACGTCGGCTTCACGTATGGTGGAAAGACGGTGAGCAACGATAAAGCTTGTGCGGCCTTTCATAAGCGTAGCAAAAGCGTTTTGAATACGCAACTCGGTTCGTGTGTCGATAGACGAGGTTGCCTCATCAAGAATAAGCATGGGCGGCAGGCAGAGCATGATTCGTGTGATACATAGCAGCTGCTTCTGACCTTGTGAGAGGGCACCGCCGTCCTCGCCGATATACGTGTCGTAGCCGTTTGGCAGATTCTTGATAAAACCGTGTGCGTGAGCCGCTTTAGCCGCCGCTATAACCTCTTCATCGGTTGCATCGGGCTTGCCCATTGTGATGTTGTCACGTATCGTTCCCTCACGCAGCCATGTGTCCTGAAGCACCATGCCGAAGTTTTTACGCAACGTGGCACGCTTTAAGTCACGGGTAGATATAGAGTCAACAGAGATTTTGCCGCTTGTCGGATTGTAGAAACGCATAAGCAGATTGATAAGCGTAGTCTTTCCGGAGCCGGTGGGGCCTACAATGGCTATGCGTTGACCGTGCTTCGCGGCAAAATTAAAGTTTTCGATAAGCTTTTTCTCGGGTGTGTATGAGAAATATACGTTTTCAAATGTGACGTTGCCGTCAATCTTTTCGGGAGCTTTTGCATCGGCGCCGTCAGGCTCAATTTCCTTTGCATCAAGCAGCTCAAATATGCGGGATGCACATGCGAGTGCATTCTGAAGCTCGGTAATTACGCCGGAGATTTCGTTGAACGGCTTTGTGTACTGGTTTGCATATCGCAGGCATACTGCAAGCGAGCCTACGGTCATACTGGGGTTTGTGCCAATGCAGAAGAATCCGCCAAGCAGTGCAACGCCGAGGTAAACAAGGTTGTTTACAACACGTGTCGATGGGTTTGTGAGTGAGGAATAAAACGTTGCTTTTAGCGAGCATTTTGTAAGACGGTCGTTGATATCGTCGAATTTTTCGACGTTTTCGTCGCCGTGTGAAAAGGCTATGGAAACCTTTTGCTCGGATATCGTTTCGTTGACAAATGCAGTCTGTTCTGCCTTGGTTTTACTTTGAGCAAGGAAAAAGTCATGCGTATGCTCGGCAATGAACTTTGCAACAAAAAGCGAAAGCGGAGTGAGTGCAAAAACGAAAAGTGCAACACGCCAATCAATTATGAACAGAACGATGAGTGTACCGATAATGGTTATAATTCCCGTGAAAAACTGCGTAAAACCCATGAGAAGACCGTCAGAGAAAGTGTCAACGTCAGAGATTACACGGTTAACGGTTTCACCTGCCTGATGCGAGTCTATGTACGAAAGCGGAAGCTTTTGAATCTTTCTTATTGCATCACGGCGAATATCACGGACTATGCGATAGGTGATACTGTTATTGATGATGCTCATTACCCATTGGAGAACGGCGGTAAGGGCAACTACAATGGCGGATTTTGCGAGTATGTCGGTTATAAGTTCAAGGTTTATTCCCTCGTCAACGCAGAGGTCGATTGCATCGCCGATAAGTATAGGCAAATACAGAGTTAATGCGACAATGGCGAGTGCCAGAACAAGAGTGACAACAAGCAGTCCTATGCTTTTTCTGATGTAGGAAAGAACACGTGCAAAGGTGCCTTTATTCATTGCCGTCACCTCCCTTGAACTGGGAATCGTAGATTTCTTTATATACCTCGCAGGATGCAAGCAATTCTTCATGCGTGCCGATGCCGCAGGCAATGCCGTCATCAAGCACGATTATCTTGTCGGCATGCATAACCGATGCGGTACGCTGCGAAACGATAAAGGTTGTAGGGGGATTTTTGCGGTTGCGGATGGCTATACGCAGTCTTGCATCGGTTGCGTAGTCGAGGGCGCTTGCACTGTCGTCTAAAATCAGGATTTCGGGATTGCGGACGAGTGCACGGGCAATGGTAAGACGCTGCCTTTGACCACCCGAAAAGTTCTTGCCGCCCTCACTGACGGGTGCGTCAAGCGAGCCTTTTGCGGCAAGAATGTCACCGCCTTGAGCGGCTTCTATCGCTTCAATAATTTCTTCATCTGTAGCGTTTTTGTTGCCCCAATGCATGTTGTCACGGATAGTGCCGCTGAAAAGCACCGCCTTTTGCGGAACGTAGCCGATACGCTCCTTAAGCGTTTCGCCCTCGTATGCACGCACGTCAAGACCGTCAACCGAAACAGAGCCGCTTGCAACGTCGTAAAAGCGGGGAATAAGCTGTACAAGTGAGCTTTTACCGCTACCCGTACCGCCGATGACACCCACGGTTTCGCCACGGTTTACGGTAAACGAGATGTTTTCAAGCACGTTGCCGCCGCTCGGATAAGCAAAAGAAACGTTGTCAAACACGATGAACGGAGCATTTTCCTTTTGTGAAGCCGCTGCTGTTTCCATGGGCTTGCCTGTTTTGAAAAACTCCTCAATTCTCGCTGCACTTGCCATCGCTTTTGTGATTGTTACGATAAAGTTTGCAAATTTAACAAGTTCTATGAGAATCTGTGACATGTAATCGTAGAGTGCAATGAGTGCGCCCTGCGTGATTATGCCGCTTTCGATGCGGATAGCACCGGTGTAGATAAGTGCGATTATGGCAAAGTTGATGATGAGATATGTAAGCGGACTTAACAAAACCGAGATGCTCGAGGTGAATTTCTGCATATTGAAAAGCTCGTTGTTATCTTCATCAAACTCCTCGATTTCCTCGTTTTCAGCACAGAATGCACGTATAACACGTGTGCCCGTGAGGTTCTGGCGAGTGGTGCGAAGCACCTTTTCAAGCCTTTTCTGCACCTTTTTGAAAAGCGGGATGGTGATAAGTATAATTGCAAAAACAACGGCAAGGAGAAGGGGAACTGCTATAGTGAAAATAATCGCACATTTTACGTCGATTAAAAATGCACAGATTACCGCACCGAAAACAACAATGGGCGAACGCATAAGCAAGCGGAGCGTCATGTTGACACCTGTTTGCACCTGATTTATGTCACCGGTCATGCGTGTGAGGATGTTGGAAATTCCTACCTTGTCGAGGTCGCTGTGATTGAATTTCTGTATTTTTCTGTACATATCGCCACGCATGTCTTTTGCAACGGAAACCGCAACCTTTGCAGAGAAAAACTGTGCCGTTATCGCAAATGCGTAGCCGAGTGCACAGAAGAGAACAAGGATAATGCAACGGCTGATTATGTAGCCTTTGTCGCCGTTTTTGATTCCGATGTCAACAAGATCCATTATTACAACGGGAACAAGCAGCTCAAACGTAGCCTCCAGCATCTTGAAAAGAGGTGCTAAAACCGAGAGCAGCTTGTAGCTTGACATGTATTTTAAAACTTTTTTCAATGTCTATCGCTCCAATTCAAAGTTATCCTTATTATTGTATCATTTTTCGGGAGTAAATGCAATAAGAGAAATTATTGTTTAGCGAAGTAAATGGGAACCACAAACCGGTAGGGGATGGCCCCCTGGACATCCCGTTTCGCCTTTGTTCATGCGGGACGTCGAAGGCGCCGTCCCCTACCACGGTTGGTGCGTCACATTACATAAACATTAATTTATTTTTCCACACAAAAAAGGCTTGCGTGAGCAAGCCTTTTTTAGAATTATTCTCCCGAGGGAGCGAATACGTATGTGCCGGGGGCAATGGGTTCACCGAATACGGGGAAGCCGCTTTCGTCAAATGTGAAAGGCTTTGCACCGAGCTTTCTGCCGCTTGACTGATAGTGGTATGCAAGCCAGTACTGAGAGCCATCGGGTGACATGAATACCGAGCAGTGACCGGGGGACTTCAGGGCATCTGTGCCGAGCAGAACCGCCTCCTTGTGCTTTGTCCAGTGACGGCTGTTGAGGATGTCGTCGCCTGTGAACTCAAGAATACCAAGGCAGTATTTGCCGGATGTAACACCGTTCGCACTGTAGAGCATAAAGAGTCTGCCATCGGGTGAAACAAATGTAAACGGACCTTCGTTAATGCTGCCGCTTATGGTTTCAAAATCGTAGGTAGGAGTTGCGATAACAGAAATCTTTGATTCGGTATCAATAGTCCAGGGGTTTGCAAGCTTTGCAACCGAAATGATGTTACCGCTGCGGATTCTTGCAAACGCAATGTAGTTTTGTCCCTTGTAGTTAAAAGGATGTGCGTCTATTGCCCAGATGTCCTCATTGAGGAATGCCTTGAATACATAGTCGCCGTAGGGATCGCTGCTTGTTGCTTCAAGACAGAACAGACGTATCGACTTTGAAGCACCGTCGTCCTTATCCTCCATTGAGGTAGCACCGCTTGCGTAGATGTACCATTTGCCATCCATCTTCTTAAGCTCGGGTGCATAGAGCTTGTGCTTGATTTCCTTATTTTCACCTGCAACGTAGATTTCCTTACCGTCGGATGTGTCAAGTTTGCCAAGCTCGGAAAGTGTCTTTGCACGGTAGAGAATTACACGGTCATTTTTCGGTGCAGAGTAAATTGCATAGTAGTATTCAGTTTCGTTATCGTAAACGATACAAGGGTCGCCGGACTGACCGAGGGCACGAACGGGTGCACTGATAAGCTCGCCTGTGTAGGAGTCCTCGTCATTAAGAGAAACCGTGGGCTTGTTTTTGATATAGCTTTCTACAAATGCGGAAACTGCATTGCGGAGAACCGAGTTGTTAGCACCGCCGAGAACAACGTTGTTACCTTTGATAATCATTCCGATATCGTTTTCGGTAAGACCTGTAAGCGATGCGGAAAGCTCTCTTGTGGTATTGCCGATGATGATTTCGGCACCGCTTGCCGCAGTTGCATCGGTAATGAGCTCGGGAGTTTCACCGTAATACTGTGAGATTGAATTTACAAGTGTGGTAGCGGCAATTCTTTCCATAGCACTGGCATCAGCGCTGATAACTACCTTGAAGTCGGTAATCTTTGAGTTTCCGATTGTAAGACCGCTTCCTGCAGATACAACGCTTGCCATGGCAGAGGCACTTACGGTGCCGTTTGCAACGAGAGTGTCACAGATTTTGTCACCGCTTTTAGGGGTAGCAGTGAGAGCGTTAAAGCAAATCACGAATGCATCACCTCTTGTAAAACTTGTGTCAGGCTCGGTTGAAGAAACAAGACCTGCATTTTTTGCAAGTTCATAAGGATTGTTCCATACAAAGTCGCCTTCGCTATCCTTGTAGCCGAGTACACGGAGCATTGCGGTGAGAAATGCAAAATCGCTCATTGCATCGTTTGGAGCAAACTTTGTTGCACTTACACCGGCGGTGATACCGTTAGCCTTTGCATAGGATATGTAGGGAACAGCCCATGCAGGAAGGTCGGTGAAAGGATTTTCGTTGGTTTCGGAGGTCGCCTTTTTCTCGGCACCGAGGAAACGTACAACCTGAGTGATTGACTCGGCACGTGTAAGGCTTGCACCGAGGTCGAAATTAACACTGCCGTCGGCATTTGTGCCCTTGCCCGCAAGCAAGCCGAGCGAGTGGAGTGCGTTTGCGGCACTTTCCGCTCCGTTATCTGCCGCATATGCAGCAGGAATAATGGCAAAGAGCATCAAGGCAACTAACAGTAAAGAAATTGACTTTGATAAAAATTTCATATTCTTTCTCCTTTTTGGGGAAGTTTATAAATATATTGTACAATAAAATAATGTATGCGTAAATATCAAAACAAATTTTTATTGTATAAAAAATCGAGGACTGATAAGTCAGTCCTCGAAAAAATTATTTAAATGCGATACCGCTGCCCCATGAGAAGTCGGAGGCGTAAACGGGAACTGTGCCGACAGTCAGGCGGAAGTGGAGGGTTGAGCCGTTTGTAAAGCCGGAACTACCAATCTTTGAGCAGATTACGTCGCCGTTTTTAACGATGTCGCCTTCTTTAACGGTGATGCTGTCCTTGTCAAGGTTGTGATACCAGCTTATAAGACCGTAGCCGTGGTCGATAGCAATGATATCGCCGGAGAAAGCGGTGTAGCCTACATAAAGCACCTTGCCGTCCATAACCGCAAGAACCTTACTGCCGTTATACATGGTAAACTCCATGCCCTCGTTTACGTAGTTCTTGCCGAGTGCAGGAACCGGACGGGGCTTGCCGTAGCCACGGAGACCGCCGCCGCCGTATCCGCTGTTTGCAATGGTGAATACGTCGGAGGTGAAGTATTTCTGCGAGTGGTCATTGCCGCTTACTAAAGTTGAAACAAGGTCGTCGTATGCCGCAAGAGTATCGTCTGTATAGGTTGCGGCAATGCGTTCCTTGGAGATGCTGTATTCAGAAGCGTTTGTGAACTTCTTGTTCTCAAGCACAACGTTAACGGGGTAGTTGAGTCCCTCATAGTTGAATGTGAATACATACTCGCCCGGAGCCGTATCGTATGCGGTAGGAATAAACGCATATGAGTTCTTGCCCTCTGCGTAGAAAACAGGTGTGATCTCCTTGCCCTCGTGTGTGAGTGCAGGAGTGGAGGTGAATGTGATTGCCGCAGGATTGCTTATGCCGATAGCACTTACAAGTGCGATGTCACCCGGCTCAAACTTTGCATAGTCGGCATTTGCATCGCCGCTGTATGCGATAATAAATTCGGGTTGAGCCGCAATGTCGATAACAAAGGTGTAGCTTGCCGAGCCGTGCGGCATGGTTTCGCTTTCGTTCCACGTAGCGTTTGCTTCAATAGTGATTACAGAACTCTTCTTTGAGCCGATGCCCGAAAGCTCTGCATAGTTGCCCGAGTCGATAACGTTTCCTTTATCGTCCTTAACCGTTACGGTAAAGGTATCGGGCTCACGTGCAAACGAAAGGGCAACACCGTTGTTGCTTGTGTATGTTACGATCTCTTCGGTTTTTTCGGAGATGGTTGCGTCAATGGTTTTTTCACCGCTTAAAGTGGTGTAGCTCCATGTGTAGTCGGAGGGGAGAATAACGTTTTCACCGTTTGTGAGTGTGGGGACGTATGCGTCAGCGTAAAGACTCTGTGCATACTTTGTTTCGAGGAACGCCGCAACGTGTGCGTCATCCATCTGGAACGCAGCACCCTTTGAGTCTACGTAATAGCCCTTGCAGGTATCCATTAAAATGTAGTAAAGAGTGTCGGTCTTGCGGTTCCCGTCAACAGAAGTAACTATAAAGTTGTTCTTGCCCGCAAGAGCAGTAGGCAGATTGCTGATTGACTGCGCACCGCTTGCAATATCATTGAAAAGCTTCGAAACATCGCTATCCGGCTTTTCAACGTACACAGTACCCGATGTGTTATCCTTTATCTGGATCTCGGTAGCACTGTCGAGCGTAACGGGAGTGCTTTCTATATAAATGTAGTTAGCGATGCCGATATATGCAGGTATGAACAACGCAATTATCAGCAAGGCGATTATAAGCTTGTTGTTTTTCATTCTTTCCTCCGGAAAACGGTATTTTTTTAATTATAACATATATATTATAAAATTTGTAGTATTTTTTAAAATTATTTTTTAGTTATGATGTTTATTTTTTGGGTTGATTTATTTGCTATATAATGGTATATTATAAGTTAGAAACAAATGCCTTTTGTTAAAAGGCGGAAAGGTTGTATATTATGAACAAAAAAATCCTTGCGTTTTTGACAGCTATGCTGTTCGTGTGCCTTTTTGCGTTCGGTGTAAGTGCAAAAGACGTTTATGTATCTTTTGAAGCTACCGGCGACGGCACAAGTGCAGATAAGCCTATCGGTCTTATTTCGCAGGCAGTAGCTTCCCTTGGTGACGAGGGCGGTACTGTTTACGTTGTGGGTGAATATCCCGTTAAGGCGAACTATTCATTCCCCGAGATTTCGGGTGATATCACCGTTAAGGGTTATAACGGCGGTTCGCTTAAGCTCAGTGCTAACCTTTACGGCACTATCAACACAAATGACAACGTTATCACTCTTGACCTCCCCGTAGACGTTGCAACAGAACCTGACCGTTACTTTATCGGTCGTTACAACAGCGTTACATTTGGTAATAACTTTGCCGTTACCTCTTCCGGCGGCGGTAAGTTCAACTTCTTCGGCGGCTTGTCCACAGGTGCTCCCACAGAGGACGTTCCTCATCCGAATGAAGGCGTAACCACACTTCCTTACGACATCGTTGTAAACGCAGGTACGTTCGGCAACTTCGGCGGCGGTAACTTCCGCGGTTCTATTTCCGCAATGTACGGCTCTATCGCAGCTCCCATCTCTATTACCATCAACGGCGGTATATTCGGTGAAGCAGGCGATTATCCCACTACCTCCAACAACAAAAACTATAAGGTTTTCAGCGTTTCCGGCATGAGCATCCTCGCTGACGATGCAACTCTTACCATCAACGGCGGTACCTTCAACTGCCCCATCTACGTACAGGGTAGAACAGGTACAGTTCCTGCAGGTCCTGCAACCGTTTCACTTCAGGACAACAGCGGTTCCGAATTCTATGCAATGGACGGCGATATCACCGTTAATATTACCGGCGGTACGTTCAATGGCGGTGCAGTAGGCTCCTACTATACTCAGGCGGCTTACACTCAGGTACAGAGAGGTAACTACAACGTTAACGTTACCGGCGGTACCTTCGCAAACGGCACAGTATTCGATGCAACTCAGGTTAAGGCATATGAGGGCAGCGATGCAAAGGCAACTCTTACCGTTGCTGACAATGTTGCAAACGTAAATCCCGTTCGCTTTGACGTTGTAAACGGTGTTGCACAAACCTATACCGAGCCTACCCGTGTAGTATTCATCGGTGACTCCATCACCGAGGGCTATGCTCCCACGGCGGCAGACGTTGACCGTCTTACCGAAAGCTATCCTGCAGCATTCCTTAAGTATGCAGAAGCAGCAGGTAAGGAAGTTGTTCTCGGTAACTACGGTGTTTCCGCATCCGGCTTCCTCCCCGCTAACAGCCGTTATTACGGTGACCTTGTTACATGGGATATCGTAAGCAAGGAAACCGACCCCGACTTTGTATTCTTTGCAATGGGTACTAATGATGCAGCCGGTGTCGGCGGTACAAACGGTGCATTGCTTGAATTTGAAAAGCAGTTTGAATATTTCATCACCACGATGGGCTCTATTCCTTCTGTTGATAAGGTATTCATTACCAATGCTATCTTCCGCAGAACCTCAAACGCTCTTGCCGACCACCGCGCATCTGCGGTAATGCGTCCCACTCAGGAAAGAGTTGCAAAGGCACTTGGTGCGAAGAATTCAAAGTACGTATTCGTTGACCTATACGGTCTTACACGTGCAAAGGCAATCAGCGATGAACTCTGGAAAGACGATAACGGTAATGTAAACGAGAGACTTCACCCTGCACGTGCAGGTCTCGACTTTATGGGACAGTGCTGCTACAATGCCGCATTTAACGGAGTCTACGCTCCCGCAGAGTACCGCCTCACCGATATCTATGTTTCTGATAGCGGAACTGCTTACGGCGCAGGAACCAAGGCAAATCCCATTTCGGATATTGACTATGCATACGACCTTATGAAGCGTGATGCGGCAGTTACTCTCCATATCGTAGGCACTGCTACATTTTCAGGCAGAAGCGGCGGCGGTAATGTTTACCTCTCAACCGCTCCTTCCAAGCTTACTGTTGTAGGCGAGGGCAGCAATGCGGTTCTCTACGCTCCCAATGCAAACACACTTAAGATCGGTACAGACCTCAAGCTTGACAATGTAACTCTTAAGAGCGGAACCCAGAATGTTTCTCTCATCTGTTGCTATAATAATGTTGAAATTACCGACACTGTAAAGACCGCAACTGATATAGAAACAGTTGAAAATGCTGATGGCACCACCACTACAAAGGCAGGCGGCTGGCAATTCTATGCAGGCTATAATATCTTCGCTGCTGCCGATCCTGCAACAACTGCAACATTTGACACGGCTGAGTCCGCTTCTTCCGATAAGAATTGTACAGTAACCGTTAACGGCGGTACCTATAAGAACTTTATATTCGGTAACGGACGTTTTGCTTCCGATGCACCTTTCGGCACATACAGCGGCACAATGACTGCTACTGTTGGCGCAAACGTTGTTGCAGGTACTGACAATGCTTCTTATATCGGTATCAACGGTCAGAACTACCTCACCGGTACAATCAATGCAACACTTAACGGTTGGGGCTCACGCGGTATCTGGGAGTATCCTCTCCACGGTTCCGTAACCAAGAACAACCCCTATAACGTAAAGGCAAACACCGGTGATATCAACATCACCCGTGGCGCAGGCGTAACAAATAATATTTGCTACAGCTTCGACTTTAACGATGACAAGGCTTTTGATATCGTTGACCTTCTTACCGCTATCAAGTCCATGCTTAACAAGACCGACCTTTCTATGCACTTCTTCGGTGAAAAGGTTGATTCCTTGCTCGACGTTAAGTACGTTTTTGAAACAATTCTCGCAAAATAAATAAAAAAACGGTTCGCGAAAGCGAACCGTTTTTATTGCTATAAAAAAGGAGCCGTAAGGCTCCTTCAGCCTGGTGACAAAGTCATCAGGCTGACCAGAGGGTGAGAAACGCAGGCAGATTTTTGGTTTTTTGTTTCGTCGGCGTACATGTGTACGGTAGAGACAAAAATCCCAAAAAGCAAGTAACGGCAAGGGTTTTTAAGCCCTTGCCGCATTTTGATTTAATATAAAGTAAAAAATTATTTCTTTTTATTTTTTGCTTTTATTT
>JAZQEH010000001.1:0-38561 GCA_045538895.1 Eubacteriales bacterium | reverse complement strand
GCTCTCGGTGCTTATCTCAATGGATCGACCATTATCGTAAATGCAAACGCGCAGGATGCCGTGGGTGATACGATGAACGAGGGCGAAATTATTATTCACGGCAATATCGGCGATGCTGCCGGTTACGCTATGCGTGGTGGCAAAATCTTTGTTAAGGGCAATGCAGGCTACCGAGCAGGCATCCATATGAAAGCCTATAAGGAAAAGGTTCCCGTTATGGTGATTGGCGGAACTGCCGGCAGTTTTCTCGGCGAATATCAGGCAGGCGGTGTTATCGTTGTTCTCGGCCTTGAGGCAACGGGTAAAAAAATCGTCGGGTTCTTTCCCTGCACGGGAATGCATGGTGGTAAAATGTTTCTCAGAAGCGAATGTAAGGACGTGAAATTTCCGAGTCAGGTAACAGCTCGCCCTGCCGATGAATCGGATATGAAAGAATTGAAAACGTATGTCACCGAATACTGTGATTTATTCGGTTACGATATGAATGAGGTATTAGCCTCGCCCTTTACTGTCGTTACACCCGACAGCAAGAATCCATACAAGCAAATGTATGTGGCAAATTAAAAGAAAGTAGGTAGGATAATATGAAGTATTCAAAGGAAGAGGTAATGCAATACGTCCAAGAGGAAGATGTGAAATTTATTCGTCTTGCCTTTTGTGATGTCTTTGGAAAACAAAAAAACATCTCAATTATGCCTGAGGAGCTGCCTCGCGCTTTTGAATACGGCATCGCCTTCGACGCTTCGGCAATCGCAGGTTTTGGAGATGAAACGCACTCCGATCTCTTGCTCCACCCGGATCCGGAAACACTTATGCTTTTACCGTGGAGACCCGAGCACGGCAAGGTGGTTCGTATGTTTAGCAGTATCTCCTATCCTGACGGGACACCGTTTGAATGTGATACTCGAAGTCTGCTGAAAAAGGCAGTAGAGAAAGCCCAAAAAGCGGGCTATGCCTTTGCCTTCGGTGCCGAGCAGGAGTTTTATCTGTTTGAGCTTGATGAAAAGAATAAACCTACAAAAATCCCTTACGATGATGCAGGATATATGGACCTTGCACCTGAAGACAGGGGAGAAAATATTCGCCGCGAAATCTGTCTTACTTTGGAACAAATGGGCATCCGACCTGAAAGCTCACATCACGAAGAAGGTCCCGGGCAGAATGAGATCGACTTCCGCTACTCCGATCCTCTTACTGCGGCTGATAACACAATGACTTTCCAGACAATTGTAAAAATAGTTGCTCGCCGCAACGGTGTTTTTGTGGATTTCAGTCCGAAGCCTCTTGAAAATGAACCCGGCAACGGATTTCATATCAATGTTTCTGTCAAACCGAGCGACAATTCGGAAAACCTTCGCTATATGATCGCCGGCGTTCTTGATAAGGTTACGGATATGACTGTATTTCTTAACCCCACAGAGGATTCCTATAAGCGCTTTGGAATGGATAAAGCTCCCGGCTACGTTTCATGGTCAAGTGAAAACCGTTCCCAGCTTGTCCGTGTTCCTGCAGCAGTCGGTGAATACCGACGCGCAGAACTTCGGTCACCGGACCCGATGGCAAATCCGTATCTTGCATTTACACTTATTATTTATGCTGCACTGAACGGACTTGAAAATAAGCTTGACTTGCCCGAAGCCGCCAATATTAACCTGTACAAAGCCGATGCTGAGACTTTAGCAAAATTTAAGAAACTACCTTCAAGTTTATGCGATGCTTGCAAGGCAGCTGCGACAAGTGATTTTATTAAGGAATACATACCTGCAGCAATTTTAGATATCTACTGTAAAAAATAAAGCTGAATAGCAGCTCAAAAAGGAGGGGAGCAAAAATGAGTCTGAAAGAACGAGTTTATAGCGTTCTGATCGTTTCGACGGCAGAAAGCTTTAATGATGCACTCTCTGATCTGCTCCCTAATTCAAAGTATTCGCCAACTCATTTTGTATCAAATATCAGTGCCGCAAAACGCGCACTCGCCGAACGTGCTTTTGATTATGTTATCATTAACTCACCGCTCCCCGATGATGTAGGCACACGATTTGCAATCGACACAGCGGATTCAAAAGAGAGTGTTGTGCTTTTGATGGTACGCACGGAACTTCAAGCAGAAATCTACGACAAGGTCGCCGAGCACGGTGTGTTTGTGCTTCCAAAGCCAACCTCAAAGCCGACAATGGCAATTGCTCTCAGCTGGCTTTCAAGTGCACGAGAAAAACTTAGAAAGACTGAAAAGAAAACACTATCCATCGAAGAAAAAATGGAAGAGATCCGTATTGTCAACCGGGCAAAATGGCTACTTATCAGCGAACTTAAAATGGACGAACAAGGTGCACATCGCTACATAGAAAAACAGGCAATGGATCGATGCATTTCAAAGCGAATTGTTGCAGAAGAAATTATTAAAACATATTCATGATTAAGTGCTTGTTTTTACATGAATCACACAAAACTCCTCACTGTCACTTGCGGCAGCGAGGAGTTCTTTTTTGATTAGGAAATAGAATACATCAAATCTATTTCGTAACAAGGTTAATTATTTTTTCTTCTGGTTTACTGCATACTTCATGGTTTGCCACGTTCCACCGTATTCGTGTTCTACATAGAAAACCACCAAATCGCTTCGGTCAACCATATTTCGATTTCTCGATTGGTGTGCAGCTTTGGGATATATCTTTTCATCAGGGTTGTACACATTGATTTCGTCGTAGTATGCTCGGTAGCTTTGCATATTGAGATTGAGTGCCTCCGTAATTATACCATTAATCTTTTCTTGCCGCAATAGTCAAACACTCCTCACCTCAACCTCATTACCATTCCTAAACTTAAACACAAGTCTTTCATCCGCATACACAGTTACATGGTCAACAGTGGTATGCCAAAGGGTGGGGCTGAACTCAAGTTGCAGCATATCGATCTCTTTTATGGCAAAGAGGAATCCGCCGAGAATGTCCGCTTGCCCAAGGCGGCGTTCACATTGTTTTAGCAAAGCATCATATCGGCTTTTCAGTTTTTCATGCTTTTCCGTAAGTGCAGAAAACTTGCTTGCATACTCCTCCTGGTCTATCGCATTTGCAGCATTTTCGTCTATGCACTTTTGCATAAGCACCGCCGTTACTTCCATCTCACTGAGAAGCTCATCACATTCAGCATCTATCTCGGTCATATCCATAAGCGTTTTACGGATAAGCATGCCGTCCTCAAAGAGAGCACTGCGGTCAACAAGAAGTTTGCTTAAAGCCTTTACAAATAGCGTCTTTATCTCATCCTCATACAAATGCGGAGTGGTGCATTTATTGTCGCCCTTGAACTTGGCATTGCACTGCCAAATGGTACGGCGGTATTTGCTTGTAGAGTGCCATACCTTTGAGCCGAATATCTCACCGCAATCACCGCAGATAAGCTTGCCGGCAAAGGGACTATTGCAAATTGTTCGTCTGCCGCTACTTTTCCTGCGTTTTATCTCAAGTTGCACCATCTCCCACTCCTCGGGTGCAATAATCGCAGGGTGGCTATGCTCAACATAATACTGCGGAACTTCGCCCTCATTGACTTTCATCTTTTTCTGCAGAAAGTCCACGGTATACTTCTTTTGCAAAAGGGCGGCACCCTTGTACTTCTCGTTTTGCAAAATACTTTCTATTGTCGCCCGTTGCCACTTTTGTTTACCTGACGGTGTAGGCACTGCACTTTCGGTTAGGTGCTTGGCAATTGCACCTGCGGACATTCCCTCCATAAGCATTCTGTATATACTGCGAACGGTTACTGCTTCTTCGGGAATTATCTCGGGCAGACCGTTCGCTCCTTTTTTATACCCAAGGAACTGCTTGTACGGAACGCTGACCTTGCCGTCTGCGAAGCGTTTTCTTTGTCCCCATGTAACGTTCTCCGAAATGGAACGGCTCTCTTCTTGTGCAAGGCTTGACATTATGGTTATAAGAAGTTCGCCCTTTGAGTCAAGAGTCCATATGTTTTCTTTTTCAAAATAGACCTCAACGCCCTTGTCTTTCAGTTTTCTAACGGTTGTTAAACTGTCAACGGTATTCCTCGCGAAGCGACTGACCGACTTTGTCACTATGAGGTCAATTTTGCCGTTTAACGCATCATCTATCATTCTGTTAAAGCCGTCGCGCTTTTTGGTATTCAAAGCGGAGATGCCCTCGTCTGTATAAACCTCTACAAACTCCCATTCGGGGCGACTTTGAATATATGTAGTATAGTAGTCCACCTGTGCAGCATAGCTTGTAAACTGCTCATCGCTATCTGTGGAAACTCTGGCATACCCCGCGACCTTGCGCTTGGCCGTAGAAGCTTTGGCTTCATTTGTATGTATATTCTTCGTTGCAGGTATTACTGTTACCTTTGGCATTTCTTTACCCCTTTCTTGAGCGTTTGCAGTGATTTAACTGTTCTTTCTCCGCTTTTTAGTATAAATGCGAGCGTGTTATCTTCCTCGGCTCTTATTTCCGTTATTTCACCGATACCGCCTACCTCGTCTGCAAGTGCAAGCAAGGTATCTTCGGGAATCGCTTTGGATGCACATGCAGCCTTGCCGTAGGTGTTGTATGTCGGGCATATCCATATCGGCTTTCCCCTTGCAGTTTTTCTGCGGTAGTGCTTACCGCACTCCGAGCAGGTGATGATTCCCGTAAACGGATATGTTTTCTTCGGCTCGGATATGGTGAACTTCTCGCTTCGCTTTTTCATTTCTGTTTGTACCGAGTTATACGTACCTATATCAATGATAGGCTCATGGCAGTTCTCTACATGGTACTTTGGCAGTTCACCGAGGTTCTTGGTTTTGCGTTTTGCAAGGTGATTATCCCGATATGTAGTATGAAGCATAAGACTTCCCGTGTAGGCGTAGTTCCGCAAAATGTTTATAATACTGTTTTTACAAAACGGCTTGCCGAATCGAGAAGTTAGCCCCTCGGCGGCGAGTGTTTTCATTATACTCTCTGCACCCATACCCGAAAGGTAATCTCGGTATATGCGTTTTACCACCTCGGCTTCCTTTGGAACTATGACGAACTTGCCGTTCTCATATCTGTAACCGAGCATCCTTGCACTCCACGGCTTTCCGTTTTCAAAGTTTCGTTTCACTCGCCATTTTTGATTTTCGCTTGCCGACAAACTTTCCTCTTGAGCATAGGATGCAAGTATCGTGAGCATAAGTTCACCGTCAGCACTTGCGGTATGGATGTTCTGCTCTTCAAAGTATACATCCACACCGATACTTTTAAGTTCCCGCACGGTTTCAAGTAATGTAACCGTGTTCCTTGCAAATCTTGAGATCGACTTTGTAATGACCATATCTATCTTGCCGTTTTTACAGTCTGCAATGAGTCTTTGAAAATTCTCACGCTCATCTTTCGTACCGCTCAAAGCTTCATCTGCATACACACCGACATACTTCCATGCGGTGTTGCTCTGTATCAGCTTTGCATAGTAGCTTACCTGTGCCGAAAGCGAGTAAAGCATTGCTTCCTTACCCGAAGAAACCCTTGCATAAGCGGCAACTCGTTTTCGCTTCGGTGCTATCGGTGCAAACTGCACTTGCGTAACTTTTCGTTCCATTTCTTTCTCCTTTGTATCAATTAAGGTCATTACATATTCGCTCTATGTAGGGTATATATCAAGCGATTTCGGCAAATATACTGCACGAAGATAAGCCGTACTTTTTGGTTAGTATTTTTCGCATTTTCTTATACTCGCTCTCGGTAAATGTGCCGTTATCCCACAGGCTTTTCAAAAGAGCAAGCGATGTACGGTACAGCATCATATTGCATGGTGCATATTTATCCTGCCTGTCTTGCTGCAATATAGCAGGCTCGGCAGCAGTACTTGCGATTTTTGTTGCCATAGCTTTCAAACTCCTTTCCGCAATAGTTGCACTTGAGATTATAGTAAGCTTTGCGGTTCACGGTTTTCTGATGACTGTTCCACCAGAGCATTCGGCAAGAGTCCGAGCAAAACTTTTTCTCTCTGCCTTTCGGAATATCCGTTATAACCTTACCGCATTGCTTGCAAAGCTTGGCATCGGAGCTTTTTGCATTCCGATGTATGTACGAACGCACGGTCCCGGCTGGCAAACCGAGCTTGGCTGCGATACTTGCGGAACTACATCCCTCAAGCCTCATATTGTTGATTGCAATTTTTTGTTGTAGTTTCATATGTTCTCCTTTGCTTTTGTGGGTCAATACCCCTTTTGATTTTGGAATTCTCTGCGTGAGCCCCCACGCCCGTTGTGCGAGGGAAAAGTCGTAGAGATTTGACCTCCCCCCACCCCGTTTATACCGCTCACCACACCACTCTATTACTTAATGGACACAAGAGTGCGTTTTGGACGAATTTTTTAAAAATATTTGCCCCCTCACTATACCACTGGTCACGAGGGTGCGATTTGGGCTATAAAATTTCGAAAAAAGTTGAAGTTTTTTTACAATATCTCCTTATTTCTGTGCTTTATGTGTTGCTCATCGCTCAAACCCCTTCACTTTTCCACCGAGGGAAAATATTGCATTTTGACGAAAAAAACAAAAATTTTTTATTAAAAAAGAAAAGCCCCATATGCATGAAGCATATGAAGCTTGAAATTGATAGCAACATTTCGGTTTTAAAAATGCGGTTTTACATCCCGCTCTTATAATGCTTTGGGACGAATGGACGGTTTGGACTTAGGTTTCCTATATGCGCGTGTATACATATATTGCGACCACCTTCCTTATGTATTTTAAATATATACCTATATAGGATTATTCTTGTCCTACTTGTCCAAATCTGCCGAAACCTCAATGTTTGCAAGAGTTAGGACTATGGACAAAAATACAGGACGGCTTGGACAGGCTGACAAGCACGCCCTGTTATATATGGTGAACGGATTGTCCAATACAACAAATTCGTCCATATGAATGCGGGATGCTCGTGTCTATGTTATGAAGCATAAAAAGCAGTAGTTCCATTTCAGCTTTTAAAATGCAGTTTTACATCCCGCCCTTGTAATATTTTTGGACAAGTGGACAGTTTGGACTTGAGTTTCCTATATGCGCGTGTATACATATATTGCGACCATTTTCTTATATATTTTTAAATAAATACCTCTATAGGTTTATTCTTGTCCCGCTTGTCCCAAATCTTCCGCAACCTCAATGTTTACAAGCGTTTGGACTTGGACAAGCTCTTGGGACAACTTGGACAACCTAACAATCTTGTCCCGTTATATAGGGACAACCTCTTGTCTTCTGCAACAAACTTGTCCATGTAACTGCGGGATGCTCACATCTATATTATCTTGCTGCACACATCCTCGCCATAGACAAAACCTCGGCCGAACAAGTCAACCGAGGTTAATTTTATTATTTGCCGTCTCTTACATTTATTTGTATCTCTCAATTAGCTTGAAATAGTATCCGCAAGCAAATACGTTTCTTCATCAAACATCTTTGGCATATTGAGTGCCTCGAAAATATCATAGTCAACAATTTTGTTGTCTTTTAAAGCAATTACGCGGTTGCCAATTCCCCGGCTGAGAAGTTCAACTGCAGCATATCCCATTTTGGATGCGACTACTCTATCACGCAAAGTAGGGCTTCCTCCACGTTGAATGTGCCCAAGAATTGTTGCTCGGCTTTCTATTCCTGTAGCAGTTTCTATTTCTTTTGCAAGTTCTCTTACATCGCAAAGTCCCTCTGAAACGATTACAATAAAGTGGTTTCTTCCGCGCTTCTGAGTAGCATGAATTTTTTCAATAATCTTGGCAGAATCATACTCTTTCTCAGGTACTACAATGGAAGTAGCACCGACAGCCAAACCGCACATAAGGGCGAGATCTCCTGCGCCGTGTCCCATTACTTCCACAACGCTGCAGCGGTCATGAGAGCAAGCAGTATCACGAAGCTTATCCACCATTTCCACAACAGTATTCATTGCTGTATCAAAACCTATAGTATATTCGGTTGATGCGATATCGTTATCGATAGTACCCGGTATACCGATACAAGGAATGCCACCAAGCGAGAGGTCTCTTGCACCCCGGAATGAACCATCGCCGCCTATAACAACAAGTCCTTCTATGCCATTCGCCTTGCAGCTCTCAATTGCCTCACGAATGCCTTCTTCTGTTTTAAATTTAGGGCAACGTGCGGTAAACAAAGCCGTACCGCCACGCTGAATAATATCAGATACAGAACGAATATCCAAATCAACAATATTATTCTCTATCAAGCCGTTATATCCTCTCATAACGCCTTTTACTGTCATACCTTTAGACTCAGCGCTTCGGACAATAGATCGGACAGCGGCATTCATGCCGGGAGCATCTCCTCCGCTTGTAAGTACACCAATTGTTTTCATTATCTATACCTCATTTATTTCACTTTATCACGGAAATAGCGTCTGTTATTGTTTTTTCCATAGCCTCTCTGCCATATACGTCCACTTGTGCTTTATTCTTTTCTCCGTGAGTAAGACATCCTGCTCCGCCGATACATCCGCCAATACATGCCATACCCTCGATGAAATTTGCATCAAGTACATTCTTTTGCTTTTTCAGCAGTGCAATCTTACATGCTTCAATTCCATCACAAGGAATAGCCTTAAGATCAAATTCAATATTCTGCTCTTTAAGTCCTTGTGCCACTGCATCGGAAAGACCGCCCGAGCGAGCAAAAATTCTTCCGAAGTAAGAAGCGTTATCCAGAACATCTTCTCCAAGAGTAGTAATATCAATATCCTTGCTATCATAAAGTGCTTGGAGTTCTTCAAATGTCATCACGGCATCGACATAAGGCTTTACGCTATCCTGCTGAGCTTCAGCCTTTTTGGCGGTACAAGGACCGATAAAGATTACCTTTGCGGTCGCATCGGTTTTCTTTATGTATTTTGCAAGAGCCGCCATAGGAGACAAGTTGTGGGAAACAAGCGGTAACAAGTCGGGAAATGCCGATTTAATATATTTCACAAATGCAGGACAGCACGAGCTTGTGAGAAAACCTTTTTCAGCAAGCTCCTTAGACTCCGACTGTGCTACCATATCTGCACCGAGTGCGGCTTCAATTACTGTATAGAAACCAAGTTCTTTAAGTCCTGTAATTACCTGCCCAAGTTTGGCATAAGTAAACTGACTTGAAATAGAAGGTGCCACTATAGCATACACCTTATATTTCGAATTGTTATCACTCTTCTTGATTATGTCAATGACATTCAGGATATAGGATTTATCTGTAATAGCACCGAATGGGCACTGGTAAACACAGGCACCGCATTGAATACATTTATTGTTATCGATAGCCGCCGCATTGTCGTCATTGATAGAAATCGCTTTCACCTTGCATGCAACTTGACAAGGACGGTTTCGATTAATGATTGCTGAGTATGGACAAACCTTGGCACACTGACCGCATTCAATGCACTTAGACTTATCAATATGTGCGACATGGTTATGATCAAAGGAAATAGCACCACGCTTACAAACATCCTCACAACGATGTGCTAAACATCCACGACAGGAATCTGTCACTTCATAACCGGCGGCAGGACACTCATCACAAGCAATATCAATAACCTCAATCACGTTGGGGTTTTCTTTGTCTCCGCCCATAGCAATACGAACACGCTCTCCTAAAATAGCACGCTCTTTATATACACAGCAACGCATGGTAGATGTTTTTCCGGGCACTATTGTTTTGGGTATGTCCAATACATTCTGCAAGAGAGTATCGTTCCAAGCCTGACGTGCCACCTCTCGCAGCACCTTATATTTTAAATGTTGCACCTTTGTATCAAACTTCCGCATACGAAAGACTCCTTAAAAATAGCTTACTTTTATCCGTTTGCCCATCTTTTTCAAACTCTTGGAAAGTTCCTCTACCAGATTCATTTTAATATTGAAATTTATAGGCAAATCAGGATTCTGATGTGCGGGATTTATTGCTCTTCCCACATAAAAATTAATATCCGTCGCTTCCTCAAACAGTAATCTACTAATCAGAGAAGCACCGTCCCTTTTAAAGCTCCACTGTTCATAAAACTTATTGTCGCCGAGATAATCCTGAGCATATTCTACAACCTTGTTAACTGTAATAACGCCTTCTGTTACTAAATCGACTCCTTCAATTTCTGCAATCGGAGGGATATCACTACGCTCAAAATTCAGGCTTGCCTTTAGAGGCTTATGCAAGAACTTAGAAGCAATAGAAGAAGTCGTACCACCGCAAATGATGTGTTTACCTGTCTTGGAAAAGAACAAAGACATCATACGGTCTGCATCATCTCTATTAGAAGGCGGTCCAAAAAGAATATTCATCGGTTCACGCTTGCGAACCCGAACTACACATGCCGTTGCATCGTCACCCGGTTTATAACCATAGAGTTTATCGCATTCATCAACAAGCATTGTAGAAAGTGTTTTTGCCGTATAACCCGCCGGTGCAAGTGACTCCATGAAATTAGCGATATCTTCGCGCTTCCAACCGAAATTATATGCAGTGCCGATACCTGCATGGGGGCATCCGTCGCTCATGGCAATAAATACGTCTTTTTCACGAAGACTAATTACCGATTTGTAAATTTTTTTACCGCCGATAATCATCTCGTTTTTGGGATAATCCCATATCTGTTCATCACGAATGATAATAGTGTGCGGATTGTCGTACTGAATAAGCTCGGCTATCTGATTATTCTTCAAGTGGATAATAGTAAAAGTAGAATAAGCAACACCACGAACAGAACAAACAGGTAAAGTGGCCGCTATAGTTTCAACGCATTCCTCAAGCGACAATCCCTCAGCCAACATTGTGGAAATAATTTTCGACGTAAGTGTTGACAAGATGCTTGCTTTTACACCGCTGCCAAGACCATCGGAAAGAACGATAACGGTAGAATCATCTCCGGTTTCAACTACGTCCACATGATCTCCACATAGTTGCTCACCGTAATGATTTATACTTTTGTATCCGATATCAGCACATAAATCATTCATTGGAAATAGACTCCTTCAATTTTGCAAGAGCAATCTTGGTTTCTGCTGCGGTTTCACCAAGCAAAGATGCAATTTCCTGAACGATACGCATCTGCTTATCGACAACCTTATCAGCGACCTCAATAGTCTGGCGACTGATCTTTTCTTTCTTTTCTCGCTCATCCTGTTCATCAGTGATATCACGCATAATACAGATTAGCAAACGTGATTCCGGGTCATATATAACAGACTGTTCTACAAAGCGACGGTACTCGGCAAGAAAGACTCTTTCATTTCGAATACTTTTTTTATCTCGCAGAACATTCATAAAAATGCCTGGATCCAAAATACGCACAACCTGATCTCCAACAATATCACTTGCTGAACGAATGTTCATCATTTGACGTGCAGAATCATTAATCTGCTGTACCTCAAGTTGCTCATTCAGTACAATGAGTCCGTTCGGCGTATTTTTAACAATAGCATCCGAAAAGCTTTCAGCTTTATCCTTAAGGAAAGGTAGACACATAGAAATCTCTGCTTTACCTTGCAGAATAGCTATCGCTTTTTCGCGACAGGTATTATATCCACAAGAACCACAGTTGAGTTCTTGCGATGGCTTAAACTTACCCATCTGACGCAATATGTTTTGAATCTCCATATCTGACGGCATTTGCGAGCGTTGCTCAATATATCCAAATGCTTTTTTCATATCTGAAGGTTTCGGTTGAGATACTTCGAAATCCTTGGTACCTGCATAAGAAGAAACAGCGATATAATCCTTCACAGAGGAAGCATGGTGATACTTCTCCATAACCGGCCCGCCGACACAACTACCGATACAAGCCGACATTTCGATGAAGCACTTGTGTACCTTTCCATCAATAATGTCCTTGAGTGCGGCAATACAGTTGTCCACACCATCAAGGGCAAGGTACGTGTATCCGGGTGTATCTTGCGCCATGGTTTTTAAGATGCCGCCCGTAGTCGGGAAGAATCTTGCACGAGAACAAATATCATTATCTTTTTCCCGCTCCAACTCGATTTTTTCAGAGTTCAACCATTCGGTAAGTTCCTCAAAAGTGAGCACGGCATCAACAATACCTTCATAGTGCTCCGCTTCATCCTTCTTTGCTACACACGGACCTATGAACACGGTCTTTGCATTGGGGAAACGACTCTTAATATCTTTACAGTGTGCTTGCATCGGCGAAACAACATCTGCAAGATACTCCAGAGCCTGTGGAAAATGCTTTTGAATAAGCAGGTTGATTGAATGACAGCAAGAAGATATAATTACGTCTCGCTCGTCTTCCTTAATCATTCTTTCGTACTCGCTCTTTACGACGGTAGCACCAATTGCGGTTTCTTCCACATCATAAAATCCGAGTTGCTTTAACGCCTTACGCATAGCGTTAATGCCAACGCCATCGTAGTTTGCAATGAAAGAAGGTGCAAGGCTTACGATAACAGGATCGCCACTTTGCAAAAACACCTTGACCTTCTCGGTTTCATCTATGATTTCTTTGGCATTCTGCGGACATACTACAAAACATTGTCCGCAAAGAATACATTCATTTCCGATGATATGAGCCTGGTTACCGGAAAAACGAATGGCTTTGACAGGGCAATGACGTATGCACTTGTAACAGTTCTTACAGTTGGATTTTTTCAAAGTCAAACAATTTGGCATACCCTATCACTTCCTTTCGCTTGGGATTTTATTCAGAACGTGTTCTGTAAAGAACTCCTTGAAGTTTTCGCGGGTAATCCCGGTGTGGATATCATCGTCCACCTGTACCGTAACACCGATACGGTTACACTTGCCGATACAAAAACTACCGACAAGCGTAACTTCGGTTTCAAGATGATGATCCGCAACGGCTTTTTCTAAAAGCTCGATGATGTCGGAAGAGCCTTTCAAATGGCAGGAACTTCCCACACAGATCTGTATAATCATCATCTTAAATCTTTCCTTTTACATTTTTCTCGAAGAATTCATCAACCGTATCGGGAGTTACGGAAAAGAATTCATTATCTACTGTTACGCATACACCCTGCTGACACTTACCCATACAGAAGGTGCCGCCGAGTTCAACCTTGTCTCCAAGATCATTCTCTTGAATGAGGTATTGCAACTGCTCTACAACCTGACGAGAGCCTTTGATATGGCAGGAACTGCCGATACATACGGTTACTTTCATTGTGCTTTCTCCTTATATCCTTATTCGTAATCTACAACGTCAACCCAAGAGAGCAAAAACTCACGCTCGTGCTCGTTACCCTTAACAGACTGAGAAGCGGCAACGATAGGCATCCATTTCTGAACGTACTGCTTAGCGGTGTTACTCTTCTGGCAGAAGATATCGAGGTATTTCTTTGCACCTTCGATATCTCCGTTAAGCCAGAAAAGGAGGTAGGTACGAGCAGCATCGGCAGAAGCATTTCCCTGAGTTGCATGGGACCAGTCGATGATATATGGAGTGCCGTCTTCGGCAATGATGATGTTAGAGGGGTTAAAGTCGCCATGGCAAACCTTGTTGTGTTTGGGCATACCCTCAAGCCGAGTATGGAGGTCATAACGAGTGGTAGCATCCAAAGTAGTCTCGCTGATTTTGCGGTTCATCTTATCCTTGAGCTTGTTGAGGTGAGGGCAGGTCTTGCTGTGCATTTCGAGCTGAATATCCACAAGAAGCTCAAGATATTCGTCTTTCTTATCCGGGTCTTCTTCCATAATCTGAGCCAAAGTCTTACCCTTGATAAACTCAGATACAATAGCCCATTTACCTTCAACCATGGTCACTTCCAAAACCTTGGGGATACTAAGACCGGTTCCTTCGATTCTTGCCTGATTCAACGCCTCGTTCAAAACGTCAGACTTAGAAAAGCCTTCGTTAAACACCTTTACGCACTTATCACCATCACGATAAATGGTCTTGTTATTTCTTACAGCAACAATTTTTTCAAGTTTCATTATAGTATTCCTCCCTTAATTACGCTTTCTTGCCTTTGCGATAGGTGACTTTTACATTGTCTACCTTTGCAGGCTCTGCAACATCAGCTGCAGTAGGCTTGTTGGTTTCAACGAAATGCTTACCGTAATAAGCGTTGAGGTACATCTGCTTAATTTCGCTCATAAGCGGGTAACGGGGGTTAGCGCCTGTGCACTGATCATCAAATGCCTGCTCAACCATATCATCGAGACGAGCAAGGAAGTCGCTCTCATCGATACCATAATCTTTGATAGTTTCCTTGATGCCTACGCGAGCCTTAAGGTCATTGATAGCATTAATGAGATTTTCAAGTTTCTCCTCGTCATTCTTGCCGCCGAGACCGAGATAATCAGCAATTTCAGCATAACGAGCAAGGGTATGAGGATGGTCATACTGCGAGAAAGTACCCATCTTAGCGGGAGCCTCAGATGCATTGAAGCGAAGAACTTCTTCAATCATCAAAGCGTTTGCAACGCCGTGAGGCAAATGATGGAAAGCACCAAGTTTGTGAGCCATCGAGTGACATACTCCGAGGAAAGCATTTGCAAATGCCATGCCCGCCATAGTTGCGGCATTTGCCATCTTCTCACGTGCTTCAACATCAGTCTGTCCGTTCTCATATGCACGGGGCAAATACTTGAAGATATTCTTAAGAGCCTGAAGAGCAAGTCCGTCAGTATAGTCGGTTGCAAGCATTGCAGCGTAAGCCTCAACTGCGTGAGTAACAGCATCGATACCGGAAGCTGCAGTAAGTCCGCGAGGAGCACTCATATGGAAATCCGTATCAATGATTGCCATGTTGGGGAGAAGCTCATAGTCAGCAAGAGGATACTTTACGCCGGTCTTTTCATCGGTGATTACTGCAAAGGGAGTAACCTCAGAGCCGGTACCTGCGGAAGTGGGAATTGCGATAAAGTATGCCTTTTCGCCCATCTTCGGGAAGGTGTATACTCTCTTACGGATATCGATGAAACGCATTGCCATATCCATAAAGTCTGCTTCAGGATGCTCATAGAGAACCCACATGATCTTAGCAGCATCCATTGCAGAACCGCCACCGAGAGCAATAATGGTATCAGGCTGGAACGCTGCCATCTGCTTAGCTCCCTCAGTTGCATTAGCAAGGGTGGGGTCAGGCTGTACGTTGAAGAATGTGGTGTGAGCAATACCCATTTCGTCGAGTTTGTCAGTAATGGGTTTGGTGTAGCCGTTCTGATAGAGGAAGGTATCGGTTACGATAAACGCTTTCTTAGAACCGCGTACACTTCTGAGCTCATCAAGAGCCACGGGCAAACAACCTTTCTTGATATATACTTTTTCAGGAGCACGGAACCAAAGCATATTTTCCCTTCTTTCAGCCACAGTTTTAATATTCAGGAGGTGCTTAACACCTACGTTGTCAGATACAGAGTTACCACCCCAAGAGCCACAGCCCAAGGTGAGCGAAGGAGCGAGTTTAAAGTTGTAAAGATCGCCGATGCCACCATGAGACGAGGGAGTGTTTACAAGGATACGGCAGGTCTTCATACGAGCTGCGAAATCAGCAAGTTTTGCTTGCTCGGTAACCTCGTTAAGGTAAACACTGGAGGTATGACCATATCCGCCGTCAGCAACAAGCTGCTCTGCCTTATCAAGTGCGTCGCCAAAGTCCTTCGCCTTATACATAGCAAGAACAGGACTAAGCTTTTCGTGTGCAAACTCTTCACTAAGTTCCACACTCTCAACTTCACCGATGAGAATCTTGGTACCTTCAGGAACAGTAACACCGGCAAGCTCTGCAATTCTTGCGGCAGGCTGACCTACAATTTTAGCATTGAGCGCACCGTTGATAATAATGGTCTTACGAACCTTTTCGGTTTCTTTGGGGTCAAGGAAATAGCAACCACGTCTTGCAAACTCATCCTTAACCGCATCATATATTCCCTCAAGCACGATAACCGACTGCTCGGAAGCACAAATCATACCGTTATCAAAAGTCTTGGAATGAATAATAGAATTTACTGCAAGGAGAATGTCCGCAGAATCATCAATGATTGCAGGAGTGTTGCCGGCACCAACGCCAAGAGCAGGCTTACCGCTGGAGTATGCAGCCTTAACCATGCCGGGACCGCCGGTAGCGAGGATGATATCCGCTTCCTTCATTACTGTGTTCGTCATTTCAAGAGAGGGAACATCAATCCAGTCGATGATGCCTTCGGGTGCACCTGCGGAAACTGCAGCTTCGAGCACAAGCTTTGCAGCAGCAATTGTGCTATTCTTTGCACGAGGATGAGGACTGATGATGATTGCATTGCGAGTCTTAAGTGCGAGCAAACACTTAAAAATTGCAGTAGAAGTGGGGTTTGTAGTAGGGATTACTGCAGCGATAACACCGATGGGTTCTGCAATTTTCTTAATACCAAACGCCTTATCCTCTTCGATAACACCGCAGGTCTTAGTGTTCTTGTAAGCGTTATAGATGTATTCGGAAGCGTAGTTGTGTTTAATAACCTTATCTTCTACGATGCCCATTCCTGTTTCTTCAACAGCCATTTTAGCAAGAGGAATTCTCGCTTTATTGGCGGCGGATGCGGCAGCCAAGAAAATCTTATCTACCTGTTCCTGCGTGAAGGTTGCAAATTCCTTCTGTGCCTCTCTGGTGCGTGCAATCGCTTCCTCAAGCTTTTCCACGCTGTCTACGATTTCGTAAGTCTTGGTTTCCATTTTTCTCCTCCCGGAATTCTTATATAAAAATTTTGTTTTCTCAAGTTCGTTAATATTTTAACACTCTCGACTACGGTTGTAAATTATAAAAAAGATATAGGGGGTTATATAAAAAGATAACGCCATGTTTTCGTGTCGAAAGAATCGCAATGCATATCCCGGAGAATAAAAAAAGCGGTCGCTTTCGCGACCGCCCTTAAGAATATTTTTATCATAAGTTGGTAGGTTCTGATATTCAATTTATCGACGGACAAAAACAAATCTTTAGCAGATGTGAATATTATAGCATTGCACATACTGTTTGTAAATAACCAAAAAGGCAAAAGCTGTTATCAAACGGGATATATCAAATGTATTTTCGCTTTGCCTCACAAAGCTCGGTAATGAACTGCTTGTCAAGCTTTGTAAGCTTATAGCCATTTCTGTACACAAGAACATCACGGTATATCTTAGCGTTCTCTTTACACTTTCTTTGTACAAGACCGTATCTGTCAAGAAGCTTTTTCGGCACAGGCGACACCCACATAAATGTGTCAGTATTCTCGGAAAGCAGATCAAACTGACTGGCACGCTCAAAGACAAAAATCCGACGGGTTATATCATTGTGTAACTCCTCTTGTACGACCTTGGCGAGCGGCAAAGACGGAACGTAAGGGTCGGCATGCGCGATCTCAATATATCCCGCAAGGTCCGAAAAGGTTATCTCCTCTTTTTCGGCGAGTGGATTGTCTTTGCTCATAATCAAGCAGTATGAGAACTCGGTGATCAGCTCATAACAAAGCCCCTTATCCTGAAGCATCGCCTTAAAATACGCATCGTAATGCTCTGCATACCGAATGATACCGAGCTTATAATCATTATTCAATATATTGTGGATGGTTCTTTGCGAATTGGTTTCTTTGTAGAATACTTCGGCAGGCTCATCGCTCAGCGCCTTGGAAAACTGTGCAAACGCCTCGGAAATATAACTCGCTCTTGGAACACAGATCGAAAACTTCTGTTTTTTCGGCGAGTTGTTTTTATATAGACGCTCAACCTGATCGATCTGCTTGAGTATACCCTCGGCATAGTGAATAAACTCCTCACCCTCGGGTGTCAGAAACATTCCTTTTGCAGTACGGGTAAAAATAGTAATACCAAGGTCGGCTTCAAGTTCTTTAATCGAACGGCTGATATTGGGCTGTGCAATGTACAGCACCTCTGCCGCCTTGCTGAGCGAACCAAGTTTTGCTACCGTAGCGGCATATTTCATATGTAATATATTCATAGAATCCTCCGAAATGTTGGTTCTCCGTTAATTATATCTCAATCCATAAAAAAAGCAACCTATCTTTTTCAATAGGAATCGATTTCGTTGTCGTAATAGCAAGCAGGGCGAAAGTTTTAAATAAGTGCCGCGCCGATAATGCCGGCATCATTTCCACACATTGCAGTGCACAAACGCGTGCGTTTTTTCGTTTTGCGAGAAAACTCTTCTGCATCTATTTTAGGTTGCAGTAAATCTATCAAAAACTGCTTCTCTCCGGATACACCGCCACCTATTATGAAGACGTCTGGCTGAAAAATATTAATCAGGGACGTAATGCCACTTGCAAGCGCATCTGTATATTTTTCTATTACCCTTGTTGCGGCAGCATCACCGGAGCGATACGCATCAAATGCAGTACGGGCGTTAATGACATGGCTTTCGGACATCAAAGTAGATTCGCCGTTTTTTATGCAATCCGCAATCTCTTCTTTTGTCATCCTGATCAGTGCCGTTGCAGAAGCATATACTTCAAAGCATCCACGGCGACCGCAGCCACACTGCTCGCCACCATTTTGAATGCAAAAATGTCCAAGCTCTCCGGCAAGTCCGTTTGAGCCAGTATATATTTTCTTATCGATAACAATTCCGCCGCCAACGCCTGTTCCGAGAGTAATCATCACTGCATTTTGAGCACCCGTGGCAGCCCCTGCAAATACCTCTGCAATCGTTGCAGCGTTAGCATCGTTTACAACCTTCACAGGTTTGTCGTAAATTTTTTCTGACAATATCTTGGAAATATTAAGCCCTGTAAACGGAATGTTCGGTGTAAACATAACTTCGCCACTCGTTTCATCTACACCGCCGGGGATGGCGATTCCAATAGAATCAATTTCTTCCAGCTTTTCTCCTGCCTCATTACACAATGTATGACAAAGAGCTACAATATCATTGATAATCTCTTCAAACCAGCGCCCTGCACCGGTAAGTATAGATTTTTTATATAATATTTTTCCGTAGTTGTCTACTATTCCGGCGGCTATATTTGTGCCGCCAAGATCAATTCCGATTTTAAGCATATTTCTCCTTTCTAAAAAATAAATGAGGCACCCACAGGTGCCTCATTTATTTTTATGTTTTGGCATCTGCAAACCAAATTATTCAATGGTCAAAAAACAAATCTGAAAGTATTGCTTCCCTCTTTAGGAATCTCAAACTGCTTTGGAAGCACGGGTCCGCAAGAATGTGAACCAACACCTCTCATTGCAAGATCGATACATACATTTACAAAATCATTCTCTTTGAGTTCAAAGGAATGGCGGGTTTCACAAAGTTGCTCGGTGGTAAACGGATTTACAGAGCATGAAAAAGGCTTATCTGCAGTCACCTTAAACAAATCCTTTACCGCAAGATATTTGCATGCATAATGGCTTCCCGATTCCTGTGGGCGAATATAGTCCCTATCGTAATTTTCTTCTGCGGAACTTACATAGTAACCATACTCACATGCAACATGTTTATCATTATAACTCTCTGTCGGACCGTAACCAACGTAAGAAAAGTTACCGTGCGCTTTATCTACGCCAAACTCAATACCAAAACGAGGAAAACTCTCAATGTAGTCGGCAAGCTTATAAGAAATCGTCGCCGTCAAAACATTTCCCGTAACAACATATATAATCTCAAATTCTGCCGCAGGCATCAAACAATTTGCTGCAAGTACACCTTTGAACTTATAGCTGTTCTCTGTCTTTTCACAAGAGAATATATGGGGTTTACAAGAATTCAAATGACATCTACCAATACAATGAGGAATAATATCACGATCATTGTCGGTATAACGGGTAATATTAAAGTGGATCGGTGTTCGGAGTACCTCACTACCGTCTGCTTTAATAGAAGTTATCTCGGCCGTATGTTCATCTACCTCAATAGCAATTGCCGATGAGAACTTATAGGTGCTGGCAGGAATATCTACCTCGCACATATCTGACTTTGTTTTTCCACCGTAAACCGCCATCATTTCAAGCGCCGCAGATTTAAGTTTTCTATCCGGCGTTAAAAGACCGTCTGCACAGAAATTTCCATCATGCTCCATTTCCTCGAAGTCACCGCCGTAAAGGAAACCGGAGTCGGTTTTAATACCATGGTCTGCCCATTCCCAAACAAATGCACCCATCATTTGCTCGTTGTTATAGATCATATCCCAGTACTCGGCAATATCGCCGCAACTGTTACCCATTGCGTGTGTATATTCACACATAACAAAGGGGCGGGTTTCTTCGGGATTATTAAGAACCTTTTCACGGATAGTGTCAAACGAGGGGTACATCATGCTGACCATATCAACCATATCGGTATAATAATATTTAGGATCGGCATTTTGCAAGCCTTCATAATGAATCGGTCTTGTGTTGTCACGATTTTTGATATATTTAGCACCATCAAAAAATGCTTTTCCAAAAGAACTTTCATTACCAAGCGACCAAATAATAACACTGGGGCGGTTTTTATCACGCTCAACAAGAGCTATGTGTCTATCGGTAATACCCGGAGCAAAGAACTCATTCTCTGCATATTCCATCCACAGTTCGGTATCGTAGCGGCCGTCACGAGTACAAGCGCCATGCATTTCAAGGTCTGCCTCGTCCATCACATAAAGACCAAAAGTATCGCAAATTATGTAGAACTCGGGGCTGTTGGGATAATGTGATGTTCTGACAGCATTGACATTCAACTCTTTCATCAAATGAACATCTTTTGCCAATTCATCAAGGCTTACAGTAGCCGCTGTGTCACAATGAAAATCGTGGCGGTTTACTCCTTTGAGTTTTACAGGAACACCGTTTACCTTAAACACCTTACCGTCAATGGTGATTTCTCTGAATCCTACATTCTCGATAATCTTTTCGCCGTTAGCAGTAATAATAAGTGTGTAAAGGTTAGGCGTTTCTGCAGTCCAAAGTTTTGCATTTGCAACGGTCATCAAAACGCGGTCATTTGCTTTAGCAACAACAGTTTCGCCCTCCAAAGAAAGTTCAATATCAATCGAACTTTCATTAATAAAGGTAAGAATGCCGTCTGTTCCGTTAATATTGGTTTCAATCTTATAGTCCGTGATATGCTCTTCGGGGCGCGTAAGCATATATACGCTTCTGAAAATACCTGAAAAGCGGAACTTATCCTGACATTCAAGATATGTAGAAATGCACCACTTCAAAACCAATACATCAATGGTATTTTCTCCGTTTACAGCAATGTCGGTTATATCAAACTCACTTGTTGCGTGGGATATTTGAGAATATCCCTTGAAGGTTCCGTTAATATAGAGATAGAAAGCACTGTCAACACCCTCAAAATTCAGGTAATATCTTTCACCGGCCTGCTTCTTCAAATTAAAGGTGCGGCGATAGTGCCAACAGGGGTTTTCATAAGGCAGATGCGGGAACATAACAGGAAAAGGATATCTTGTATTGAGGTATTGAATGTGATCATATCCATGCATCTGCACGCAAGAAGGAACCGGAATCGCTTCGCCGAGCTTTTCGTTTACATCAAAGTCCTCAACATGGTCAAGCTGTCTTATTTGCCATACACCATCAAGAAGCATAAAACGTGAACTTGAAGTTCTGTCAATAAAGCCATACTTGTTGCGAACAACATCACCTGGAGCAAATGGAATATAGTAGCTTCTATGAGGGGTTGTTCCTATTCGATCAAATTTTTGATATTCTTTCATTATATTATCTCCTTATACGTTGCCATAAACAGTTGCAACGTCCTCTTCAGTCATATTCTGTTTTTTGAGGAGCTGTGCATTCGCCTTTTCAACTTTCAAACGAGAAAGTAGGAACATAACTACAACACAAATGATAACAGGAGCCCAGAGATAAAGGAAATGAAGGGTATTTACAGTTGCGGGAGTCTGAATTGCCGCATTCTCAACGTAACCGGCAGCATCAAGAATCCAACCACAAATAGCAGTACCAAATGCACCGCCAAGCTTGATGCCAAGAGAAGAACAAGAATACATCATACCGTCAAGGCGATAACCGGTGGTAAGTGTAGTGTATTCAGAGCAGGATGCAATAAGGGCGTTAAGGTCGCCCTGAAGAGGCGCAATACCCAAGGTGGACAGTGCGGTGAAAACAAGCATTAGCGGGAAACTGCCCATATATGCTGCAATCAAAACACCAACACGGCCTATGGCAGCAACAAGATAACCGAAAATGTTCAGTTTGTACATGCCGCCCATCTTCTGAATAACAACGGGAAGAATGGTCAAAGCAACAACCATGGTGATGTTTATAGCAAGGGAAAGATCGCTAAACAACTCTTCGTTTCCGAGGATGTACTTCGCGTAATAGGTACCAATACCAATAACAGAAGCGTAAACCTGTGTAAAGATATATGTAATGCAAATGATAACGTAATATTTATTCTTGAGAAGAAGCTTTAAAGATTTCATAAAGGTAAGCTTATGCTCTTCTGTCCGCTCTTCTTCCATACCTTCGTCTGCTTCAGGCAGTTCTTTGACGGAGAATACGGAGATGGCGTTGGTGATCAAACCGAGAATCGCATAAATGATTGCGATAGTTCTCCATGCAGAAGCATCGTTGCCGAGCCAAACTACGGCATGAATAGTGATTGCTTCAATAAAAATCTTGGTTCCAAAAGCAAAGATGAATCGGAAAGAACCTAGCTGAACTCTTTCGCTGATATTTTTTGTGATCAGTGCAGTAAGTGAGGCGTACGCAATATTGTTTGCCGTAAAGAACACTGCGTTGAGAAGAGTATATGCGATAAAGAAGAATGCATACTGTGCAATTTTTCCCCAACTCATCGGGATTGCAAAACAGGCAATGAGACAAATTGAGCAACCAATGTAGGGCCATAACATCCAAGGACGAGCCTTACCCATCTTTGTGTGAGTCTTATCAATCATTCTACCAAAGAAGAAGTCAGTTACACCGTCAAAAATCTTCGAGACAGCAATTAAGGTACTTACAATACCCATACTGAGTCCAACCGTATCGGTCAGATAGATCATCATAAATGCTGTCAAAAGTGCATATACGCAGTTTCCCGCTATATCGCCCGAGCCGTAGCCAACCTTGTGATACCATTTCAAATACTTTTGTTGTTCCATGATGCCCTCCATCGATTTTAATTTTTTCGATCGTTCGTTAAAGAATACAAATTCTTCTCCGCTTTTCACTTGCATTCTATCACATATTCACATTGCATACAATAAACACAATTTAACAAAACATGCACAAAATGATACAGTTGTATTGCTTTTCGCCACGGTTTCATGTATAATATTGACAGAGAACTAATAATGTCCATTTGGGAGGTGCTTCCATGTATACAAATCTTGCTTACCTTGGTGAGCCGCACGAGGACATCGTCAATTCCACAAAGCCGATATTAATTACTGCTGTAGGTTACTATCGTGTACACACAAGCTATATTATAGAAACCGAAAGACCAAACGGCCGTGGCGACTATCAATTATTATATATAGCTGCCGGGAAAGCACATTTCTTCTTTGATGGAAAAGAAAGAATCGTTACCAAGGGCAACATGGTTTTATTTCGCCCCGGAGAAACACAAATATACTACTTGTACGCATCCGAAAAGCCTGAAACATATTGGGTTCACTTCACCGGCACAAATGTAGAAACGCTACTCGATTACTACGAAATGCCCAAAGGAGAAAATGTTTTTTTTACCGGTACTTCTCCTGACTATCAATGGCTGTTTAGACAAATGATACAAGAACTGCAATTGCGCCGTGTGAACTACGAAGATTTACTTAATATGAACCTGCGACACATATTCCTGATGATAAACCGCTATTTGAAAGAAGATATGCGAATAGGTTCCGACATGCTCAACGAAATTGAAAAAGCGACCCACTTTTTTAACGAAAACTATAACCAAGAAATTAGCATCGAAGAATATGCTCAAAAGCATCATATGAGTTCTTGTTGGTTCATCCGAAGCTTTAAGCAAATTGTAAAAACCACACCAATGCAATATATCGTTTCTATGCGCATTACAAACGCAATGAACCTCATGGATAATACCGATTATAATATCTCACAGGTTGCCGCAGCGGTAGGATATGACAACCCTCTCTACTTCAGCCGTCTTTTCAACAAATACACAGGCATGTCCCCAAGCGAATACAAAAAGTCGAAGAATAAGAAAATTGAAATATAGTATGATTAGGTTACTCTCATCACACACTTGATATATTTAGAAAGGATTGATTTACAATGATTACTCATAAAGGAACACAAACAATACATACTGAAAGACTTATATTACGAAAGTTTACCATTGACGATGCTCAAGCAATGTTTGAAAATTGGGCAAGCGATGAAAGGGTTACACGTTATCTAACTTGGTGTCCTCACGAATCACCTGAAGCAACAAAGCAACTCTTAGAGCTTTGGTGTGCTGCCTATGAAAACACGAATACATATAATTGGGTTATGGAATATGAAGGAACGCCTATTGGTAACATCAGCGTTGTTCGGTTAAGTGAAAAAAGCGAATACGCAGAGCTTGGATACTGTATGGGTTACGCTTATTGGAATAAAGGCTTTATGTCTGAAGCCGCAAAAGCAGTCATTGACTATCTATTTGCCGAAATTGGTGTAAACCGTGTCGGAATATCTCACGCCGTTAAAAATCCTGCTTCGGGTAGGGTTGCTCAAAAGTGTGGTCTAACCTTTGAAGGAACAAAGCGTGAATACTTCAAAACCTCGACCGGAGAATTCCTTGATATATCTGATTACGGTATCATCAGGAGAGAATGGGAAAAATTAAAGTAATAAGGCATAACAAGAGCCGCCACAAGTATTTGAACTTGTGACGGCTCTGTTTTTTATCTGATTATCTTTCCACGATCATCAGTACGCCTTCTGCTCCAACCTTGTTGTCAGGTTCTACAAGCAGACCTTCGTTAATACATTCCTCGATTTTGCCGACTTTGGTTTGTCTTTGCACAAATATATTAATTTTTGAGAAAACATCCTTTCGGTTTTAGAACGAGGATCTTTGCCGCAAGGATTTCCGGTTCCTGAAATAGCCAATTTGATAGGCTTTAATACATACGTTCTTTCGCTCATAACACAAGTTGAAAAACGATTACACAATAGTTTACAGCTAAAAGCTGGAAGTAGTAGAGTCTAATATCGTGGTGAGGAGCAAAAAGAGGAGGTTCAAAAATGACATCAAATACTATTGAGCATTCAGCAACCAAGGAATACATAGTTCAAAAGGTAAAGGTTGATAATCATTATGTTGTCCGTCAAATAGCTAATGATATTTAATTTTATGTTACTGATTTTAAAACCTTGAATTTTGCCCCCTTTGAGCGAAAAAAGAGCAATTTGCACCCCCTCTCCCTCAAAAAAGGGGCGATTTGCCCCTCTGTTTTTTCTATCAATTTGTGCGTTCTTACACATATCTGATACCGCTATTGATACGAGTCGTGCCAGTAGCGGTATCGTTATTTTATAGCCGTAGCCCCTTATACCATAAGCATCCATAAAAACAAGCGTTGCAGCCAAGGAATCTCCCTCTTCTGCAACGCTTATTTCAGTTCAGCTATTTTTCAAGCAGTGTGCTATCGATTTGCTTACGTATTCTGCCGTACCCTCGGCATACTTATCAATGTTCTTTTTGAATCTTTCATCCGCAACATACATCTCACAAAGTCCAAGAAGAATCTCATCTGTGCAGTTGTAAAAATTATCACTGATATAGCTTTGAAGCTTTCTCACAAGATTTCGGGCTTTTTCTGATTCAGGAGTCGCACCGCTTTTCATGCAGGCAGCAAATTCGCAAAATATGCTCTCCATACCCACAGCAAGCTCCCCTTGCTTATCCTTTGAATAGGTCTTTGCGGCATATTCTGCATACGCCTCGGTATTTCCCCATCTTTCTTTTACTTCTTTGGCATATTTTTTCATCGCAATACCCTCCTTGCCTTTTTCATTATATCACAACCCCTTCATCAAATCAATTCAACTGTGTACCCCGAGTGGAACCGCATACTTTTTATGTTTTCTGTGCATACTGTAAATATGTGAAGTTAAAGGAGATAAATATGGACATCAACAAAGAAGCCTACAAAAAACACGTCAAGGAGTCGGCACCAAAGTCCCCAATCTTCAAAAACTGTCTGTGTGCCTTTGCTACGGGAGGCAGCATCTGCGTTTTCGGACAACTGCTTTTCGATCTGTACACAAACGTAACCGAATTTGACGAGGACGGCTGCTATGCACTTGTCAGCATCACGATAATCTTCATCACCGCATTGCTCACAGGTATCGGCATCTTTGACAACATTGCAAAGCATGCAGGCGCAGGCACACTCGTACCCGTAACAGGCTTTGCAAACGCCGTGGTTTCGCCTGCGATTGATACAAAGGCGGAGGGACTTGTGCTTGGTGTCGGTGCAAAGATCTTCACTGTTGCAGGGCCTGTAATACTCTACGGCATACTGTCAGGTACCGTCTACGGCGTAATTTTGTGGATAGTGAAAATAATATAAAAAATGACTTGCAACTGCAAGTCATTTTTTGCTATCTTTTTTGAAATATTTCCCAAAGCATGCTTGGTTAAACGGTATGCTCCAAAAGAAACAATGTCTGCATTTGAATTCTCCATTGCCGAAACGACACGGGTACAAAGATTTTTGTCAATAATGTCATCACTGTCAACGAAATATATATAGTCGCCGGCGGCAAGCTCAATTCCTTTGTTTCTTGTAGCTGATATTCCCTGATTTTCCTGATGCACCACACGGATACGGGGGTCTTTTTTGCAAATTATAATTATATCAATCCGCCACTTCGCTGTCAAGCACATCGAAAAGTGTATACATATTCTCATCAGAATACTCGATTTCACTTGAAAACATGCGGCAAAGCTCCACTTGGTCAGCAAAGGTAAACTCGCCTTTTGCAGTGAAAAGTGCCGCGCCGAGCGCATGCAGGATTTTATACCCCAAAGCCGCAAACGCGGCACGCAGCGATGTCTCGTACAAATCGGGAGCATTTGCAAAATGGCGATAGATAAAGTACACGCATAGCTGCTCATACTCATTCTGCCGTAGGCGCATATGCGTATCGAATGCCGCAAAATCAATATCGCCACAGAGCATTTTCAAATGCCCCGTCCAGCCCTCGTCCAGCCGTTCAAGACTCATAAAAACTTCTGCCCATTCGTCAAGTTTTCGCCGAGGCAACCTCGCTTTCGCGAGCTCAAGCATTTTCTCAACGCGACTTTGCAAGGGCAATTCCCTGTTTTGCAAAACCGAAATAATCCCGTCACGCAGAATTATAATCTCATCGTCGGTATGAGCCGCACCCACAAGCGTTACAGGCTCTTCACAGCCCAAAATTATGCGTGCAGCCTCCTCGCACGTAAGCCCGATACCCGCCTCAACTCTGTCGGGCAGCTCGTTATAAAACCTCGGATGTTCCGCACAAATGCCGCACAGATGCTCCTCGCCAAGCTCTGTGATGATATCGCAAAGATTATAAGAGTTGAGAAACGGACATCTCTCGCCCTCTCCAAGCACAAAATGCGGCACCGAGCAATGCTCGATTCCCTTTTCAAGGCGGCTGCCCATATCGCCGCCAACAGTTTTATAATAGCTGTAGGTATCCTCGTCAATGTCGATTTCCCACCCGATGCAGCAGTTGTGCCTGCATGCAGAGCCTATGCACCTGAACTTTTCAAAATAGCTCGGATAAACCATCCTCTCACCGCCCTTTTAAATACATAATACCACAAAGGGCGATGTTTTTCCACATTTTTAGCCGCCAGTTACCTTTTGGGCTTCCCTTTAAATACAAGTGCGGCAAGGTAGCCGAACACAAGTGCCGCCGAGCATCCTGCCGCCGCTGCGGTAAAACCGCCTCGGAATATGCCTAAAAAGCCATCCTCAAAAACGGCTTTTTTTATACCGCTTGCAATTCCTGCACCAAATCCCGTGAGCGGCACCGTGGCACCGCAGCCTGCAAGGTCTTTCAAGGAGTCATACCATCCGAGTGCAGAAAGCAGCACCCCGACAGAAACGTAAAGCACCAGAATACGTGCAGGAGTAAGCGAGGTCTTGTCGATTAAAACCTGCGCAATTACACAAAACAAACCACCCACCACAAATGCAAAAATATAGGTTGAAATACTGCTCATTTTCTTTCCTCCGAAACGATATGCACAAGATGTGCGATTGACGGGATGTTCTGCCCCTGTGTCACCGAATCCTTGTTCATAAGTGCCCCTGTTGCCATCACAAGCACGTTGCACAGCTCTCCGCTTTCAATTTTAGGCAGAAAGTGACCGCCGAAAACGCTTGCGATACAGCCGCAACCGCTTCCGCCCGAATGTGCATCCTGACTCTCCGAGTAGATAAGCATGCCGCAATCGGCGTGATTGTCCACCTCATAGCCGTTTATTTTGCAAAGATGCTTGAAAAGGTCGCTGCCGTGGCTGCCGAGGTCGCCTGTAACAATCAGATCATAGTCGCTTGCACTTGTGTGCGACTCCTTGAAATAGCGAAGCAGAGTATCCGCCGCCGCAGGTGCCATGGCGGCGCCCATGTTTGTGATGTCACGCTGCTCCTTATCCTGTACAATGCCTATCATGCAATCTGCGATTTTTGCTTTTCCCCGCTCGCCTATAACGTAGCCGCCTGCACCCGTAACCGTCCACTGCGCAGTAGGTGAGCGCTGACCGCCGTACTCTATCGGTCCTCGGAACTGTCTTTCTGCGGCACAGTTATGCGAAGAGGTTGCAACGGCTATACGGCGAGCAATGCCGCCCGTAATCAGCATTGAGGCAAGTGCCATTCCCTCGGTGAGATTTGAGCAGGCACCGTAAATACCGATGTACGGAATCTCATAGGAAAGCAGACCGTAGCAGGAGGCTACACATTGGTTTTCAAGGTCGCCTGCGATAAGATAATCAACATCGGACGGAGCAAGCGGCAGCTTGGCAAGTGCAAGCGAAAGTGCAAGACGTGAACATTCACTCTCCGCCATCTCCCACGTTTTCATGCCGAAGCGGTCATCGGTGTCGATGTAGTCAAAGCAGTTTTTAAGCGGGCCGTCACCCTCCTTTTGCCCCACCGCCGCCGCAAAGCTCATAATATACGCATTTGTTTTTACTATCAAAATACCACCCCTTTTTTAAGTAGTGTAACCAAAAAAACGGCGATTATAAATTCGGAGCTATGCGGAGTATCTTTCACGTCATTTTTTCTTTTCCTGCGAAAAAAGCAGAACTAGGCGATTATATTTCAAATGAGGTGATATAAATGAATGCTGAGAAGATAGTTGAATTGTTATCTGGCAGACAAACCGTATCAATTCCCGAAATTCAGGTTGAGTTTTCCTGCGGCTACAAGGAGGCAAAGAACACTATACAGTGGCTTTGCGACGGTTTTTTTATTTTCCCCGAGCCAAACGGTGTTGACTACCCCGTAAATGAAAAGATGTTTTCTAAAAAGGATTTAAGCGACGATGACGTAGCCGAGGTGCTGAAAGGGCTTAACGGTCACGACGTTGAACTGCTTATAGCACTCTCAAAGAGAAAAAGCGTTGATGAAGTTCCCACGGGGGACTTTGATGAAGATGACTATGAAAAGCTTAAAGACTACGGGCTGATTTACTCGTTCTGCGGAGTATACTTTTTATCCGTAAACGATGAAACTATGAAAAGCTTTGAAAAATGCTTCATCGAAGTTCCGACAGAAAAGACTCTTCGATATATCGCCTATTCCATCGCGGAAGCATGTGCGAATTCAGGACGCGAGCCAAAGGAGTTGAAATATATACGTCTGATTCCCAATGAATGTAAAGCTTATGTGCGGGCGGTTCTCAAAAAAGGAACAAGAACCAAACACAAGCTTAAGTTTTCAAAGCAGGACTGCCCGACAAAGGACTTTAACATTCTTCGCTTTGACATGATAGAAAGCTTCCTTAAGCAAAGAGAGTTTGAAACGGTAGAGGAATACGTAGCAGAAGCCGAGAGAGAGCTTGACGTAATAATGGATTCACAGCTTTGCGACGAGGTAATAAAGCGGATTGCCTCCGATGCGGTAAGAGAGCTTAAGGACTTCACCTTGGAAAACATAAAAGATATCCGCAAGCTGCTTTTGAACAATTAAAATCTGCTGTCCTTGACAACGCTTTAAGGCTGATTTATAATTAACATAATGATACTTTCGGAGGAACATATGGACAACACGATTGTACTTAAAACATGCGAGATATTCTGTTGCAGACTCTTCTCGGTGCTTTCGCTTTTGCTTGTCGCTGCAGCGGTTGGATTATTCATAGCAGTAGTAATCAAAAAACGTCGTAGAGAAACTTTGCTTAAATTCTGCGCTTTTCTTGCGTTCTTTGCAGGGATATGGTGCATAAGATATGCTGTCGGATATTACTCTAACATAGTTGACGAGTTTAAAGGCGAAACCGTGCTCAATGCTTTTGAGGAGATTTTCAACAGTGTGGCGCACTCGCTCCAGACCTTCAGCATGGACGAGGACTATACGGATTATATACTTAACGGTAAGGATATGATGCTTGCAATTTTCAGCTCGGTGAACATTGCGGCTGTTTACGGTATATATGCAGCTCTCCTCAACATGGTTGCCCCCATAGCAGGAGGCGCTATCATTTTGGAGGTTTTGGTAGGCATCTTTCCGCAGATAAAGCTTTGGGGTACGGTTACATTTCTCAGGCGTGAAAAGCTTTATTTCAGCAAGCTCAATGACCGCTCACTGGCGCTTGCCAAAAGCCTTTATGCGGGTGCAACGGGTTTTTTCAAGCCCATAATAGTATTTACAGATGTTCATAACGAAGAAAACGGCATTAGTGACCTTGTCAGCGAATCAAAACTCATCGGTGCAATCTGCATATCGGATGACCTTGCACACGCTCTCAAACCGAAAAAGTATAAGCGCAGTTATTTTCTGATTGATGAAGTAGAAACTCCCGGTGCACACGCAGAGATTTCAAACCTTCATACGCTTGTTGACCTTTCCACAAAGGAAAACTGCGATAGCATAAGAAACGCAAACATCTATCTTTTCTCGCAGGAAGATATTTACACACAGGTAGAACGCAGATTTATACGTCGCTTGCGTGACGAACACGGCTTTGCCGAAAAGGATCTACCCGTACTTACACCGGTAAAGAGCATGAGAAACCTTGCGGTTAATCTTTTCAAAGACGTTCCTCTTTATGAGCCTATAGTCTGCAGCAGGGATGGGGAAAACCGTTCGCTTACCGTTACCGTGATGGGTAGCGGCGGCATCGGTACAGAAATGATTCTTGCGGCATACTGGATGGGACAGATGCTTGACGTTACTCTTAATATCAATGTTGTTTCCAAAGAGAAAGAGGCAGATTTCCGTAAGAGAATAAATTACATAAATCCCGAAATACTGGCAACTGCAAATGCGGATGACAGTATTCTCATCCATAGCGGTGACAGTAAGAATCCCGTTTACTGCAACCTTTCATATACGGAGGCTGACATTGAATCGGGCATTTTCTGGGATAGCCAGCAGAGCGGTTGCTTTGCCGATACCGATTATTTTGTTATTGCGCTCGGTAGTGACGGCACAAACCTTGAAACCGCTGAAAAACTCCGCCGTTATATCGGTGAGTGCCACGTAAACAAGAACTGTACTAAAAATACGGTTATTGCATATGCTATATACGACTCTGACATGTGTGAGGTTCTTAATACCAAAAAGCTCTTCACCTCATTTGACAGTGCAAACCCCGATATTTACATGCATGCTTTCGGCTCGTTGCGTGAGGAATACAGCTATGAAAACCTTTTCATGCCGAAGAATGCGCTTATGGCAAAGGTTGTCGGTGACAAGTATGACAAAACACGTTTGCGTGAGGAAGCCGAAAATGAAAGCAAAAAGCGTGCAAATGTTAAAAAGGATATTGACTGGGACCTCGTATACGAGGATAACGAGTACAAATACTGGGCAAACCATGCAAGAACAATGCACGTTAAATATAAGGTGTTCTCGCTCGGCTGGATAACCACCTCCGTGTTTGACACCGACGAAAAGGTGCATAACGAAAATGTTACCAAAGCATGTGCCACATACAGGCTTGTCGGTTCTACGGTACACCCCAAGGACGTTTTATACAGTGGCAAGGCGGCAGAGCTATGGGCAAAGGCTAATGACCTTGCATGGCTTGAGCACCGCCGTTGGAATGCGTTTACCAGAGTAATGGGCTTCAAATATTCAGAGCATTACAAAAAGTATATGGGCTTTACGGGCAGTTACAAGCACATGTCGATAAGGCTCCACCCATGCCTTGTTGAAAGCGATCGCTACGGTACGTACTATACTTTTGTCTGGGAGGACGGCAAGGTGCGTGAAGAAAGACACTTTGTAAACGGCCGTTTTGACAGACTTGATGAGCTTGATGCGGCTCTTGGCGAGGACTTCAAGAAGTGGGACTACCCGTATTATGAGTTTGACGGCTACAAGCCCGAAGAAACCAATCAATAACAGGAGAAAACATGTATAATCCAGAACCGTACGATACAAGCAAAACAGAACTGCCAAGCGAACTGCTCACTCTCACCGAGCAGATTGCAAAGCAGGTGCATGAAGCATGGGCAAAGGGTAGAATAGACGAGGGCTGGGTATACGGCGAGGTGCGTGACGATGCAAAGAAAACCACGCCTTGCCTTGTGCCATATGACGAGCTTCCCGAAAGTGAAAAGGAGTTTGACCGAGTAACTGCCATGCAGACTCTCAAGTTTATAGTTGCAATGGGATATAAGATAGTAAAGGAATAGTATGGGAAAAACTTTGTATATCTCCGACCTTGACGGTACTCTTTTAAATAGCGGGCAAAGGATAAGCGAGTTTACTGCGAAAGCGGTAAACTCGCTTGTTGATAGAGGACTGCTGTTTTCGTATGCAACTGCAAGGTCATTTTACACTGCAGGGAAAGTAACCGAGGGCTTGTGCAGTGAAATTCCCGTTATTGTGTATAACGGAACTTTTATTTTGGATAACGGCGGCAAACATACACTGTATTCATGCGGTTTTGAAAAAGGAGCCGCGGAAAGAATACTTAAAACTCTGCACAGCGGCGGTGTTTTTCCGTTTGTATATGCGATGATAGACGGCAGTGAACGCTTTTCGTACGTTGAAGAAAAAATGACCGATAGTATGCGTGAATTTTTGCAGACACGGTTTGATGCACGCCGCCGCCCCACCGATGAAGCGGGGACGTTTTGCGGCGATATATTTCATTTCAGTTGCCTTGACAGTGAAGAAAAACTGCTGCCGCTGTATGAAAAACTGAAAGATGAGTTTACCTGTGTTTACTATATTGAAAACTACAGTAAAAAGCCGTGGCTCGAAATACATCCCAAAGAAGCCACAAAGTCAAACGCCATAAAGCAACTCAAAAAAATCCTCGGCTGCGACAAAGTAGTATGCTTTGGCGACGGCAAAAACGACCTCTCGATGTTTGCACTTGCTGACGAGTGCTATGCCACCTCAAACGCAGACGTGGAGCTTAAAAAGGCGGCAACCGCAGTTATTGGCTCAAATGACAGCGACGGTGTTGCAAAATGGTTGCTGGAAAATGCAATTATATAAGTTTTTACTTGACTTGTGAGTTCAAAAAACATATAATTTTTATATATTTTTGATGAAAAGAGGCATTTTATGCAAACTAAAATTGCTATTGTAGGCTACGGCAACCTCGGCAAGGGTGTCGAGTGTGCAGTAAAACAGAATACAGACATGGAGCTTTACGGCATTTTTACCCGCCGTGAACCATCCTCACTTAAAACGCTCACGGGTGTGCCCGTATACCATATTGACGATATCCTTAATCACCGTGACGAAATCGACGTACTTGTGATTTGCGGCGGCAGTGCAACCGACCTGCCCGTGCAGACTCCCACACTTGCGAGATTTTTCAACGTGGTTGACAGCTTTGATACACACGCAAAAATTCCCGAACATTTTGCAAATGTAGACCGTGCGGCAAAGGACGGCGATAAGGTAGCCATGATTTCGGTTGGCTGGGATCCGGGCCTCTTTTCGCTTAACCGCCTTTATGCGGAAACGATTCTGCCTGTCGGCGAATCTTATACTTTCTGGGGCAAAGGCGTGAGTCAGGGACATTCGGACGCTATCCGCCGCATTGAGGGTGTTCTGGATGCAAGACAGTACACTATTCCCGTTGAAAGTGCACTTGAAGCGGTGCGTAGCGGTGCAAATCCCACGCTTACCACACGTGAAAAGCACACACGTGAGTGCTTTGTGGTTGCCGAGGAGGGTGCCGACCTTGCAAGAATCGAAAACGAAATCAAGACCATGCCGAATTACTTTGCCGACTATGATACAACCGTGCATTTCATCTCCATGGAGGAACTTATCCGTGACCATAGCGGAATCCCCCACGGCGGCAGAGTTATAAGGAGCGGAAAAACAGGACTTTCGGGCGAGAATACCCATATTATTGAGTACAGCTTAAAGCTTGATTCAAACCCCGAGTTTACCTCGTCGGTGCTTGTTGCATACGCACGTGCGGCTGCGAGAATGAACCGTGAGGGAATGTGCGGCTGCAAGAGCGTGTTTGACGTGCCGCCCGCATACCTCTCCCCATTCGACGGAGAAGAATTAAGAAAAAGACTGCTGTAAATTAAAGTTTATAGTAATGGTAACGCACCAACCATGGTAGGGGACGGCGCCTTCGACGTCCCGCATTAACAAAGGCGAAACGGGATGTCCAGGGGGCCATCCCCTACCGGTTTGTGGTTTCCCATTTGCTCTCATAAACATTAATTTATATCACGGCTACGCACAAATTATAAACTTACAATCTCAAAATCATGGAACACATAAAAACTGTATTTAAAGAAACGAAAACGTTCATTAAATGGATACTCATTGCGGTGCTTATCGGCGGTATAGGCGGCGGAGTGGGCAGTGCTTTCCACATTCTTGTGGATATCGCAACCGAAACACGTGAAAAATACGATGTTTTAATCTGGTTTTTACCGCTTGCAGGTCTGCTCATCGTTTTTCTTTACAGAATCACACACGCTCTGCACGGTGTTGACACTAACAGAGTAATCGAAGCGGCAGATATTGATAATAAAAACGTGCCGCTTATCATGGCTCCGCTTATTTTCATAAGCACCGTAATCACTCATCTCTTTGGCGGCTCTGCAGGCAGAGAGGGTGCGGCACTCCAACTCGGCGGCAGTATTAGTTATTTCTTCGGCAAGCTGCTCCGCCTTGACAAAAAAGACATGCACCTTATGGTTATGGCAGGCATGAGCAGCGTATTTGCGGCACTTTTCGGCACTCCCGTAACCGCAACGTTTTTTGCCATTGAGGTTGTCAGCGTAGGCATCATGCACTATGCAGGTCTTGTCCCGTGCATAGTTGCCTCTTTTGTGGCATCCGCCATTGCAAAGCTGTGCGGATTGCACCCCGTAAAGTTCGACCTTGCATTTCCCGAAATAACTGCAACCGTTACGGTAAAAGCAATGGTGCTTGCACTGCTTTGTGCACTTGTAAGCGTGCTTTTCTGCGTTTCGCTTTCAAAGGTTGAGCATTTTTCCGAAAAGATATTGCAAAACCCCTATTTGCGTGTCGCAGTCGGCGGTGCATTGCTTGTGGCACTCACCATGCTGACAAATACACGTGAATACAACGGTGCAGGTATGGACGTTATCACCCGTGCAATGGGCGGTGAAGCACGGTATGAAGCGTTTATTTTAAAAATAATCTTCACCGTGATAACCGTTGCCGCAGGCTTCAAGGGCGGTGAGATAGTGCCTACGTTCTTCATAGGTGCAACCTTCGGTTGCGTTGCAGCGCCCATTCTCGGACTCGACTCATCCCTCGGTGCGGCAATCGGATTTGTGGCACTTTTCTGCGGTGTTGTCAACTGTCCCGTCGCCTCGGTCATGCTCGCTATGGAGGTTTTCGGCGGCAAAGCACCTCTCCTTTTTGCGGCGGTCTGTTGCATAAGCTACATGACCTCGGGCTATACAGGTCTTTACCGCAGCCAACGTATCGTATATTCCAAATTCAGCGAGAATTATATCAATATTCATACAAGATAAAAGGCGATTTAAAATCGCCTCAGAGTGCTGACAAACGCGTCAGACCGCAAGTAAAAAATAAAAGCAAAAAATAAAAAGAAATAGTTTTTTACTTTATATTAAAAATATTAAAATCAAAATGCGGCAAGGGCTTTTTTAAGCCTTTGCCGTTACTTGCTTTTTTGGATTTTTGTCTCTACCGTACACATGTACGCCGACGAAACAAAAATCCAAAAATCTGCCTGCGTTTCTCACCCTCTGGTCAGTTTCTGCAAGTTTCATACATCACAACTTTTAAATTTTTGTACACTATTTTGCATACTCTGTGATATAATTATGATGTTAGAATATTTTCAGGAGGCTTATATGAAAGTTTTAGTTTGTAACGTTGGCTCTACCTCGCTTAAATTCAAGCTTTACGAGATGCCCGAAAAAAAGGTTTATGCTACCGCTAAAGTTGAGCGTGTAGGCAGTGAAACCGAGGCTATTTACTCATTCACTAACATCGCAAGCGGCGAAAAGATTGAAAAGGACCACCTCTCGGTACCGAAGTACGCAGACGGCATCGCCCTTTTCCTTTCCGACCTGCTCGACAAAAAGCAGAACATCCTCTCCGACATCAAGGAAATCAGCGCAGTTGGCTTTAAAACTGTACTTGCAAAAGGTCACCACGGTGTATTTGAACTTGATGAAGAGGTTCTCGGTGCAATGAAGGACTACCTCTTTATCGCACCTGCTCACAACCGCCCCTACCTCGATGCAATCGGTGAGTTCAAGGCTATGCTCCCCGATGCACTCCTTGTAGGCTCGTTTGAAACCGCATTCCACATGACAATCCCCATGGAACGCCGCCTCTATGCCGTTCCCTACGAATGGTACGAAAAGTACGGCATTCAGCGCTTCGGCTTCCACGGTCACTCACATGAGTACACCGCTCGCCACCTCCCCGAGCTCACCGGCAAAACCTCTTTCAAGGCGGTTTCCTGCCACCTCGGCGGCTCCTCCTCCCTCTGCGCTATCAAGGACGGCAAGAGCGTTGACTGCTCGTTTGGCTTCACTCCCCAGACAGGCCTTCCCCATGCGGCACGTGTCGGCGACATTGATGCCTACGTTGTTCCCTTCCTTATGAATGAGGGACTCACCATGGACGAAATCACCACAGGCTTTGCAAAGCAGGGCGGTCTGCTCGGTATCTCGGGCGTTGACAGCGACCTCCGCTTTATCGAAGAAGCTGCAAACGGCGGCAATGAACGTGCAAAGCTTGCTATGGATATGCTTGTTGCATCAATCGTTAAGTACATCGGCTCTTTCTATGCAGAAATGGGCGGTCTTGACTACATCACCTTTGCAGGCGGCATCGGCGAAAACTCCAAGTCCATCCGCCGCATGGTTTGCGAAAAGCTTGCATGCTTCGGTGTTAAGCTTGACGAAGAAAAGAACCAGAATGTCAAGGGCGAATGCGAGATCTCGGCGGCTGATTCCTCCGTCAAGGTTTTCGTTGTTGCAACCGATGAAGAGCAGATGGTTGCCACCAAGACGTACGAATACAGCTTGAACAAGTAATGGCTACTTTGAAATTATCGGCGGGCAAAATTGCCCGCCGTATTGCTGAAAAAGGCGAAAGCGGCACTGTTTGCGGTGTGTTTTCGCAGGGAATCTACTGCAAGATCAGAAATGAAATTCTGCTTTTCCACGATGCAAAGTGGGGGTACGTTCCGTTCGGTGTCGCCGTAAAAAACTTTCCCGCATTTGCAGAGGAGCTTTCTGCAAACACCGATGACACTGTTATTCTCACAGAAAACACCCTCACCGTAGGCGGCAAGGAACTCGGCATTGAGCTTGAGTGCGAGGTGCCTGCTCCCTTTACTGTAAGAGAAGATGCGTCCCCCGCTCGCCTTGCGGAAATCTTTGAATATGTAAAGCAAAACGGCTCACAAAAAGGCGTTTTGGAGTACATAATGCTTAACAGAATCGGTTGTGCCGATGCAATAAAAGAGCTTGCAAACGGAAACGTTGAAGCGGCTGTCAAGCTTATTGGTCTTGGCAGAGGACTCACCCCCTCGGGTGACGATTTTCTCTGCGGCTACTTTGCCGTGCTTAATGCCCTCGGTGTGCCTGCCGTTTCTCTGCGTGAAAAGGTTTTTGACAATCTGAACCGAACAAATCTCATCAGCGGTGCATACGTGAGTGCCGTACTCGGCAGACGGTATTTTACCATCTATGACCGTGTGGTGAGAGCCATTTTTTCGGACGGTGACTGGAAAAGTGACGTTGATTTTGTCCTCGCTCTCGGAGCATCAAGCGGTACGGATACGCTTATCGGCGCCCTCGTCGCAGCGAAGTATAGGTTTTGATTCGATAAATTAATGTTTATGGTTGTAATAAAGGCTCCCTCAGACGAGGGAGCTGTCAGCGGAACGCTGACTGAGGGAGGGAAAAAGTAACAATTAGAAATGTTCCCTCCTTCCGTCGCCTTGCGGCGCCACCTTCCTCGTCTGAGGAAGGCTTGTTAATG